>NZ_JACJOK010000027.1:0-46208 GCF_014695505.1 Trichocoleus sp. FACHB-90 | reverse complement strand
CAGGGAAACAGTAGCAAACCTGACCAGCCGACGAAGACGAAGCGATCGCGCTTTAGCCAGTCGTCTACGGAGTCAAACCAACCCCGTTCGTTAGTAGCGCGTCCGACTGCAATAGTCATGACAGCAAATCTCCAAATGTTATAAGTACAGCAATCGTCTTTTTTGCCTGCTTTCTCTGTCAATCCGACACGATAGGCAGAAAACAAAGTTTGATGTCAACTCAGTTTACGATTCTTTACTGAGTTTAATCTTATTATGTACAAATTGCACAGTTTTGGCGCAATTTGTTTTACTGAATTTAATATTTGTCCGGAGAGCGATCGCGCCGATTGCACCTCTACCAGGCAGTTGTAGGGTGACAAGGCTGCCTTCGTCTCAAGAAGTACAAGTCGCTCATATTAAGTTACTCCCTTCCCCCCGACAGGCATCAACACCCTTCGCGTCTGAGATACTAGGACTAGGAGCCTATATTTAGACTGCATTACCTCTCATGTTCACCATCGACTTAATTCTGAAAAATACGCCCATGCCGTTGTCGGTGCAACGGAAGTCAGATGAAGATGCCCAAGCTCTTTATCAGGAAATTATGACAGCGATGCGTGGCAACGCCACTGTGTTAGAACTAACTTGCGATCGCCAAACGGAGAAAAAAGTCGCTCTACTTAGCAGTGAGATCGTTGCCGTGCAAATCTCTCAGAAATCCAGTACAGCAGCAACTGGAAGACCCCCAGGCTTTTACGCCCTCGCTGACGGATGAGACAAGAAGGACAAAGGATGAGAGATAAAGGATGAATAATTCTCCCAATCTCATCCCTTGTCTCCCCCGCTTCCCCTTTTCCCCTCTCCCCATCTCCCCTTGCTCATGACCGATCCTGCCATTCGAGTGCAAGACCTCTGCTTCAGCTGGCCTTCTGGGGCGAAAGTTTTACAGTCCTGCTCTCTAGAAGTGCCTAAAGGTGAATTTTGGATGCTATTGGGAACCAACGGTAGCGGCAAATCCACTTTGTTGAGGTTGCTAGCTGGGCTTTTGGCTCCCCAATCCGGTAAAATTCAGATTCTGCAACCTGTTGGCTTTGTCTTTCAGAATCCCGATCATCAGCTGGTGATGCCAACTGTGGGCGCAGATGTTGCCTTTGGGCTGGTGGAGGAAAATCTTTCGCCTGCGGAGGTAAGCGGACGGGTAGAACAGGCACTGGCGGCAGTAAATTTACTGTCGCTCTCCCGACGACCCATCTACGCTCTCAGCGGCGGTCAAAAGCAGCGAATAGCGATCGCAGGTGCGATCGCCCGCCGCTCAGAAGTCTTACTATTGGATGAACCTAGCGCTCTGCTCGATCCAGATTCTCAGATGGATCTGGTAGGACAAGTGCAACGCTTGGTTAAAAGTAGGGGACTAACTGCCCTGTGGGTTACGCATCGGTTAGACGAGTTAAATTATGCTGACGGCGCATTCTTACTAGAGCAGGGCTTAGTTGTGGATCGAGGGGAGCCAAAACGCTTGAAAGCTCGCCTCCTACAAACTCAGGAGTTATGAGTTTTAAGTTAATAATTCTTGAGATTATTTGCTCCCATTACTTGAAATGGGTAGCAGGCATTTTATAGAATTATCATCAAAAAAGTAAATACTCGTAATTAATGTTAAGGTAATGAAATAGTTATTTTTACCTAAAACTTACTTACCTTGGAAAAATGCCACGCCCTTCACCGCAAGCTGTTTTGCTCGTTGACGGATACAACGTGATCGGATTATGGTCTTACCTACAAGAGACCCGCGATCGCGATGGGCTGGAATACGCTCGTAAAGCCCTAGTCGAAGCATTGGTTAACTATAGTGCTTACAAAGGCTTTGATACTCAGGTTGTCTTTGATGCCCAGTACCAAGATACGCGGGGCTATTGCGAACCTGTCACGAACGTTTTATCTGTTTATTACACCGATTTTGGGCAGACAGCAGACACGTACATAGAAAAAGCCTGCGCTTCCTATAGTCGCAACTTCTCCAGAAACTCGCCGCGATTGATTGTTGCCACATCTGACAGGGCGCAGCAACTAACAGTAGTCGGGTATGGGGCAGAATGTATGTCAGCCCTACAGCTAAGCTACGACGTGGAATCTACAGCTAATTGCCTGCGGCGGAGAAATAAACCTAAGAAAAAATCATCAGGTCGGTTTTTAGCTGATTCTATTGATGCGAAAGCCCGCCAGCGCCTAGCTGAATGGCGTTTAGACCAAAAATAGTACAGCGCCCAGCAAGTGTACAAATCGCTTTGTGGACTCGGAAATATTAAGGAAATATAAAAAGTTTGCTAAAGGGCTTGCCAAATACTAGGAGTTGTAGATAAGATAAGTAACTGTTGAAAAGAAAAAGCTAACGTTCCTCAGTAGCTCAGTGGTAGAGCGATCGACTGTTAATCGATTGGTCGCAAGTTCGAATCTTGCCTGGGGAGTTTGATTAATTTAAGGATGAAGCATGAAGGAAGAAATGTCAGTTAGACTTCATCCTTCAGAGTTTCAGAAATTATGGTGGCTAGACGAGGCTGTAACGTTCCTGAATCACGGATCGTTTGGTGCCACTCCTGTGCCAGTGTTGGAAAAGCAGCAAAGCCTGCGATCGCAACTAGAACGAGAACCAGTAAGATTTTTTGTCCGAGAGTATGAAGAACTGCTAGACGCAGCAAGGAAAGAACTTGCAGCGTTTGTGGGTGCCGATCCTGGGGACTTGGCGTTTGTCCCGAATGCCACAACAGGGGTAAATTCAGTATTGCGATCGCTCAGTTTATCCCCAGAAGACGAATTACTGACGACAGACCAAGAATACAACGCCTGCCGCAACGCTCTCAATTTTATTGCTAGTCGTACTGGGGCGCGAGTCGTAGTTGCGACAGTACCTTTCCCCATCACATCGCCAGAACAAGTAATCCAAGCGGTGATGGACAAAGTTCGACCGCAAACCAAGTTAGCACTCTTAGATCATATAACCAGCCAAACCGGGCTAATATTTCCCATCCAGCAGCTAGTGCGCCAGCTTGCAGCTTGCGGCGTTGATACACTAATAGACGGCGCTCATGCACCGGGGATGGTGCCTCTGAACCTGGAAGAAATTGGGGCAACTTATTACACTGGCAACTGTCATAAATGGCTGTGTGCGCCAAAAGGTGCAGCATTCCTGTACGTGCGACGAGAGAAGCAGTCGGAAATTCGTCCGTTAACAATTAGCCACGGTGCTAACTCTCCCCGTCAAGAGCGATCGCGCTTTCATCTAGAATTCGACTGGACAGGCAGCCACGATCCTACAGCTTACCTGTGTGTACCAGAAGCAATTCAGTTTATGCGATCGCTACTACCGGGCGGATGGCCGGAGTTAATGCAGCGCAACCACACAATGGTTTTGGCAGCAAGGCAGATGCTTTGTGAGAGGCTTTTAGTATCGCCGCCCTGCCCCGATGAGATGATCGGCTCCCTGGCGGTTGTCTCTTTGCCGGATGATGCGGATGACGTTGGAGGAGAAACAAGATTGCTCCCGCCGCTACAAGATGCCTTGTGGGAGCGTTTTGGCATTGAGGTGCCAATAATATTTTTTCCCGCACGCCCCAAGCAGCTAGTTCGCATCTCCGCTCAAATTTACAACACGCCAGCACAGTATGAATATTTAGCGAATGCGATCGCATCCTTACTCGGACAGTGAAATCTACCTAAGCTGTGATGCAGGCTCCAACTCCATTGATATACCCTGATAGCGATCGCAGTTTAGGCAGGGAGATATGCGGCAATTACTGGTGCAGGTGTCACGCGGAAGCGGGCAAGAAGTTATCGACATCGCTAAAAGTTGTGATGGAGCAAACCTTGCCCTCTTAGAAGCCACTGGGACTGAAGGGCTGTTGGATTTAGCGATCGTTAATGTTCCGAATGGGAAAGTTGAGCAGCTGTTGTCACAACTGGAAAAGCTGCCAAACGCCCACATCACGCTAATTCCCCGTGGAGTCATTACCTTACAGCCACCACCTTCTGAGGCACCACAGCAGGTTAAAGATGTCGGCGATCGCGCTCCCATAGAAGTGTTTCTCGGAGGTTTGCAAAGCGTCGGTTCCTGGCGAGGATTTTTGGGGTATGCAGCAGCAGCAGGCTTTGTTGTCTGGATTGGCTTATTTACTAATACGACCTATTTGCTAGTTGCGGCCATGTTAATTGCGCCGTTTGCGGGGCCAGCAATGAACGTAGCGATCGCTACAGCACGCGGTGATAGAACATTGCTCAAACGTAGCCTCTTAAGATATGTTGCAGCGCTGGCGGTAACAATCACCGTAACTGGCCTACTTAGCCTGCTACTAAGGCAGGAAGCCGCCACAGAGCAAATGATTAGCACCAGTAATCTTTCCACAGTAGCAGTGATGCTGCCCCTAGTTGCAGGTGCGGCTGGAGCTTTGAACCTGGTGCAATCTGAGCGGAGTAGTTTGGTATCGGGGGCCGCGGTGGGAACCTTGGTGGCGGCTTCACTGGCACCACCAGCGGGATTAATTGGGATGGCGATCGCCATTGGTCAATGGGATCTGGCGCTTAACGGCTTCTTTGTGTTGTTGCTGCAATTGGTTGGGATTAACTTTTCAGGAGCGATCGTCTTTCGCCTCTACGGACTTTCTCCTCGCGGCGCTCGTTACGACCGAGGTAAAAATTGGGTTTTTCCATCTGGTCTTACAGCTACAATTTTGGCTTTAGCGGGTTTGCTGACTTGGCAGTTCTCGAATCCCCCGCAATTGCAGCGTTCCAGCCGCGCCCAGCGTGCTGTTGGGGAGATTCAGAAGGTACTGAATGGAAGTGATTTAGCCGACCTGGTGGAGGCGAATGTCCGTTTCACCCGCGCCGATATTAAAGGTCAAAACACTATGCTCGGCACCATCTACGTTCAACGTCGCGAAGGCATTACCGTGCCTACCGAAGAGATTCGCACCCAGATCGAACGCAAGATCCAAAGCCACTTACTCCAACAAGGGTTCAATGCCACGCCGTTGATTGATGTCAGCGTTCTGGAAGCGCCAACCAGTAATTTATAAAATTTTGTCAATATCAGCAGAATGCCTCTGCTGCTGCCCAATATATTTTTTCCTCAACCAGTCTTTTTGATAGTGGTTGGGAAATATTAAGTTGTATTACCGTCTGAAAACGGTTATTACTTAACCTGTATAGCGATTTTTTGAATAATACAAGACTATCTTTAGGAAGAATTTATAATCTTGCGTATAATCTGTACAGGAATCTTTGTATTTCTATGAAGGTTCTTATTGAAAGTTAAAAAAAACTGTAGCTATAAATTTCTACTGATGCCCCGGATACTCGTCATCGACGACGACGCTGCGATCGCAGAATTAGTCTCAATCAATCTGGAAATGGCTGGATACGATGTCAGCCAAGCACCAGACGGCATAAAAGGTCAGGCTTTGGCTATGCAACTGCAACCAGACCTGATCATGCTCGACTTGATGCTGCCCAAGGTAGACGGCTTTACCGTCTGCCAGCGCTTGCGGCGGGATGAGCGTACTGCCGATATTCCGGTGCTAATGTTGACAGCACTGGGTCAGACTCAAAATAAAGTAGAAGGCTTTAATGCTGGTGCCGATGATTACCTGACCAAGCCGTTTGAAGTGGAAGAAATGCTGGCACGAGTGCGGGCGTTGTTGCGACGTACAGACCGCATCCCTCAAGCAGCCAAACACTCTGAAATCCTCAGCTATGGGCCGATAACGTTAGTACCAGAAAGATTTGAGGCTATCTGGTTCAGCGGAACGGTTAAGCTGACTCATCTGGAGTTTGAACTACTGCACTGCTTACTCCAAAGGCACGGTCAAACTGTCTCTCCCAGTGAAATTCTCCGGGAAGTCTGGGGCTATGACCCGGATGATGACATAGAAACCATTCGGGTACATATCCGGCACTTGAGAACGAAGCTAGAGCCAGATCCGCGTCACCCACGCTATATCAAAACTGTGTACGGTGCAGGCTATTGTCTGGAGTTGCCGAACGCTGAACAAATGACCGCAGACGCGGTTTAAAAGGGAAAAGGGCAAAAGAAAGATTCTTTCTTTTGCCCTTTTGCTGTCTTACCCCAAAATAAAGCTATGCCGTTTCTTTGAGGCGCTTTTTACTTTTATTAAGGAGCTAAAGCACTACCCCGAAGCAAACTACCAATGGTTTTGGCAGTTATCTTCATTTGAATCAAGGGATTTGCTGGGACAACCGTTTTGTAGAGGTAGCTGTCAAATGTCAGCTTCTGCACGTCTTTGTCAGCGCACATCTCTACAAAGGCTTCGCGGGTAGCATCGGAACGATAGAAGACGGTTTGCAGGATATCCAGCACCTTGTAGGTAAGTCCGTACTTCTTATCCCAACGCTTCAGGTACACCTTGAGGTCGGCTTCAGTAGGAATGCGCTGACCACCGTTGGAAAATTCCACAATGGTTTCAGCACACATCCGCGCCGACTTAGCGGCAAAGTAAATACCTTCACCAGAAGACTTGGTGACAGTTCCGGCAGCATCTCCTACTAGGGCGACTCTACCGACGACGCGGCGGGGTCTGGGATGCTCTGGAATCGGGTGAGCTTCTACTTTAATAATCTCACCGCCTGCAAGTTTACGGGCAGCACGGGCGCGGATGCCTGCTTGCAGATTTTTGATGTCAGCTTTGTTCACCTTCATGGTGCCAGTACCGACAGCTACGTGGTCGTATTTGGGGAATACCCAGGCGTAGAAGTCAGTAGAGACATCGTTACCGACATACATTTCTGCCAGGTCGTTGTAGTAAGCCATTTTGTCATCTGGCAGGCGAATTCGCTCTTGGAAAGCGATCGCATAATTATAATCCCCGGCATCAATTGCCTTAGCAACGCGGGAATTGGCACCATCTGCCCCAATTACCAAATCGACTTTCAGGGTCTTCATTACTCCTTCAGCGCTACCATCCGAATGATCGGCGTAGTGCAAGGTGTAAGGGTCAGTATTGTTTGTGGGTATATCCAGTTTATAAACGGTGCCGTTGATTAAATTAGCACCCAACTTGGCAGCGCGATCGCGCAAGAAGCCATCCAGCACCTCGCGACGGCACATACCGATATATTCATCTTCTTTTTGGATATTGATATCAACTTCAACATTGGAAGGTGAGATCATCTTCATTTTTCTCACCCGCCGATCGATAATCTCTGGCGGCAGATCAAACTCACTTACCATGCACAGCGGAATTGCCCCGCCACAAGGCTTGGCGTTGTCTAGCTTGCGCTCAAACAAGTAAGTCTCGATTCCGGCTTTTGCCAAGGTTTCGGCAGCAGATGAACCCGCAGGTCCCGATCCTACAACAGCAACCCGTAGTGTCAAAGGTCTTCTCCCAATTTCTTACGGCTACAAGGTGAGATGTTATCACGGACTTTCTATTTAGCTGAAGCCTAGCCCTCTGGATCTTACTGAATTGCAACAGAGCTTAACACATCTACAAATGGGGACTGGGGATTGGGGATTGGGAATTGGGGATTGGGAATTGGGGATTGGGGATTGGGAAGAATCTAACCCAGCCTCTAGTCCCCAATTCCCAATCCTCTCCATGTGTGATATAACAAAATACGGTAAGGTTATCGGGAAACCGGGGATTATTTTATTCTGGTGTTTTGCGGGTTGATTACCACCCAGGATAAATTCAAGAAAGTTCTTGTCTAGGGGTTGAAAGCAGTGGGCATAGTTGTTGAAAACGTATCTAAACAGTTTGGCAGTTTCAAAGCCGTTGACCAGGTAAGCTTAGAAATTAAAACTGGCTCTCTGGTGGCGCTATTGGGGCCTTCGGGTTCGGGAAAATCCACGCTACTGCGGCTAATAGCTGGTCTAGAGATACCAGATAGTGGCAAAATCTGGATCACTGGCAAAGATGCCACAAATCAGAGCGTCCAAGATAGAAATATTGGGTTTGTGTTTCAGCACTATGCCCTGTTTAAGCACCTGAGTGTCCGCAATAATATTGCCTTTGGCATGGAAATTCAAAAAGTTCCCAAGGCAAAAATCAAGGCGCGGGTGGAAGAATTGCTAGAGTTAATTCAATTGAAAGGACTAGGCGATCGCTATCCTTCCCAACTCTCCGGAGGTCAGCGGCAAAGAGTTGCCCTAGCGCGAAGTTTGGCAGTTCAACCGAAAGTATTGCTGCTGGATGAACCCTTTGGGGCATTAGATGCTAAAGTTCGCAAAGACCTACGAGCTTGGTTGCGGCGGCTGCACGACGAAGTACACGTTACAACGGTTTTCGTCACCCACGACCAGGAAGAAGCGATGGAAGTTGCTGATGAAATCGTGGTGACGAACAAAGGCAAAATTGAGCAGGTGGGAACGCCAGCCGAAATTTACGACCACCCAGCCACGCCTTTTGTGATGAGCTTTATTGGCCCGGTAAACGTCTTACCCAGTAGTTCACACATTTTCCAGGGTAACGGGTTTGATTCCAGCCAACCGGAGATATTTTTGCGTCCCCATGATGTGGTAATTCAAACTGAGCCAAACGGAACTACTGTATCTGCCAGAGTCAATCGTCTGATTCATCTAGGTTGGGAAATTCAGGCAGAATTAATCTTAGATGATGGTCAGGTGGTGACAGCGAACATTTCCCGCGAAAAGTTTGACCAATTGCAACTTAATACACAACAACAAGTATTTGTCAAGCCAAAAGACGCAAAATCTTTCCCACTGTACTATTCGATTTGATTTGCTGATTATTGAGAAGTTTAAGGCGTAGGCGCGATCGCTAGGGACATTGTTAACTTTTCATACGTTGCTTAAAATCACCCTATCAGCTAAAAGGTAGGGTGGGCATTGCCTACCTTACCTGACGAAGCTAATAATTGCGTAAACTTTATGCGATCGCAATCAGACCAAAAATTCAAACTAAGCACTTGCAAATTCTGTCAACGGTCGCTTACTGGGATGCTGAAATCCCAAAACGATATCCTCATGGGGAACCTCAGCTTCTAACAGTTCGTTGACAATTCCCTGCTTTGTCCAGTCCTCCTCAACCCAAATCTTTCCATCTCGAATTCGCAGGTAAACCATTACCGATTGAACCCTATGTTTGCCATCCCAGCCAAGGTGGAACCAAAAATAGTGGTCTCGAATCTCATCAAATGCCAAGCATTCTTCTATCCCATCTTGAGGAGTGTTAGACACCCACTCATAGTATTGGGTTAATATTTTTTGAATTAAATTGCGATAATGATTTAGTTTGTCCATCGAACAATTATCTTTTTTTCAATATCTACAACCATAATAAAATCGCCTATAAACTTCACAGATGCGATCGCTCTTTACTTCGGTTTTGTTGCAAACACGCGCCAGATGATAAAGCTAGTAAAGACTATATAGCCGAATACAGTTAACCAGTCCTGCCAGTTGTTGGGGATAGTCATAAATGTGTCGTCCATAGACAATCCTCGAAAATTGCTTTAACTCTCGGCTAGATTAGCAAAATGTTGGGTCAAGCAGAGACGTCGCGCTTTACTTGCCAAACACCAGACGGCTATTATAGCTGCTGTTTCAGGAGTATTTTTAGGCTAGAGTCGGCAACTGAGAGGCGAAAAAGTACGTTAAGTGCGATCGCAGTATCCCAATTAGAAAAATCGGCGTTGGACGGATTTATAATTCAATGCACGGAAAGTTGATAACGACTCGCGAGTTAATCCTTAACTAAGACATAGATGTTCATCAGACAGTGGCGACGCGCAGGACAATTTTTTTGTTTGTTCTCCCTTTGTTTATTTCTAGCAGTCAGCTGCGGTAGAAGACCGAGTGCTGATACTGCTGTGTCTCCTTCTCCTGTTGCTGGTGGAGGTCGCATTACCATTGGCACCACCCAGAAGCCACGGACGATGGACCCAGCGGATAACTACGAGCTGGCAGCAAGCTACTTGCACTATAATTTGGGCGATCGCTTGTATACCTACGAACCGGGAACCGCCAACCTCAAACCCCAGTTAGCAACAGCATTACCTAAAGTCAGTCCAGATGGGTTAACTTATACCATCCCCGTGCGTCAAGGTGTTGTATTTCACGATGGCACCCCCTTCAACGCCGAAGCAATGGCATTTTCTCTGCGACGCTTCATCGAAAATAAAGGTAAACCGTCATTCCTATTAGGCGATATTGTGGACTCGGTGCAGGCAAGCGGCGAGTATGAATTAAGCATCAAATTGAAAAAGCCTTTTGCTGCCTTTCCTTCCCTGCTTGCGTTTAACGGTGCTAGTGCAGTTTCCCCAAAAGTCTATGAAATTGGCGCAGGAAAATTCAAACCAAACGAATTTGTAGGCACTGGCCCTTACAAATTGGTGCAGTTTAGCAGCGAGTCGCAACGGTTGGATGTATTTGATAAATACTGGGGAGAAAAACCTGTAAATAAGGGAATTGATGTGCAGGTGCTGACCAATTCAGCTAACTTGTATAACACATTTCGTACTGGCGGCGTTGATGTTGCTTACCTATCTCTCGATCCAGATCAGATTGCCAGCTTGAAAGATGGGGGGACAAAAGGCAGTTGGCAGGTTAACGAGTCTCAGGGAAGCGCGGCTAGTTACATGGTGCTGAATACGAAAACTAAGCCCCTGGATAACCCCATAGTACGGCAAGCGATCGCATCGATGGTAAATCGACCCCTGGTAAATGAGCGATCGCTGAAAAATCAAGCCGAACCACTTTATAGCATGGTGCCGACAACCTTTGATGTCTATAAGCCAGTATTCAAAGACCAGTATGGCGATGGCAACACCGAAAAAGCAAAACAACTGTTGCAAGAAGCCGGATACTCTCCCACCAATCCCCTAAAGTTAGAGGTTTGGTATCCATCTACTTCACCCACTCGCCGACTCGCTGCTGGTACACTCCAAGCATTAGCGACTCAACAGTTCGGTGGTGCGCTGCAATTTGAAGTCAAAACTGAGGATTCTGCCAGCTTTTTTAAGAACGTGTCGCAGGGAATTTATCAGACAGTCTTACTGGACTGGTATCCAGACTTTCTCGATCCTGACAACTACGTACAGCCGTTTTTGGATTGTACCAAAGGTTCGGCAGCAACCGGGTGTCAAGAAGGAGCCAGCCAAACTCAGGGGTCGTTTTACTATAGCGATCGCATGAACCAGCTAATTGCACAGCAGCGAAAAGAACAAAATCCCGAAGCCAGAAAGAAAGTCTTCGCAGAAATTCAAGACTTACTCGCCAAAGATGTTCCCTACGTCCCCTTGTGGCAAAGTAAAGATTACGCCTTTGCCCAAAAAGGTGTCAATGGTCTTCGCATCAACCCGACTCAAGATTTTGCTTTTTGGACAATCAAAAAGTAAATAGGGAATTGGGAATGGGGAATTGGGAATTGGAAGATTCTTTTGTTGGTCTTTCTTTTCCCCAATTATCCAATTATCTATTCCCAATTCCAGACTTTCAGGAGTAATGTCTAATTACGCCTATCGGCTTAGTAGTTAATGGGGTAAGCATGGGAAGACCAGATTTTGAGGATTTGGATGTTTACAAGTTAGCTGAGAGTTTAGCAAATCAAATTTGGCATATTGTTAAGCAATGGGACGATTTTGCTAAACAGACACTTGGTAAACAAATTGTTCGTGCCGCAGATAGCGTCTGTGCCAATATTGCTGAAGGAAGAGGTCGGTACAATTTCCAAGACAATCGGCGTTTTATAAAGATTGCTAGAGGGTCTTTATACGAAACAATAAGTTTGTTGAGGTTAGCATACGCTCGACAGCTCTTGACACATGAACAAGTAACCAAACTCAAACCAATCATTGATGAACTGCCACCCAAGCTAAATGCCTACTTAAAATCTCGTGGCAATTAGCAATCCCCATTCCTCATTCCCCATTCCCCATTCCCCATTCCCCATTTCAAATGTCACGTTCTAAAGCCCTACAATATTACATTTTCGCCCGTGTCCTTCTAGCACCTTTGATGCTATGGACAATTGTCACCATCGTATTTTTGCTCCTCCGGGCGACACCAGGAGATCCAGTCGATGCGGTTTTGGGCGGTCGCGCCCCAGAAGATGTCAAGGTAAGGTATCGTCAAGAGTTGGGGCTATCTGACCCGCTGTGGGTGCAATACATTCGCTATTTAGGAGATTTACTGCATCTAGATTTAGGTAAATCTATCACCAGTCGCGGACTAGAGGTGTGGGACGTAATTGGGCAATACTTCCCGGCGACGGTGGAATTAGCGGTCTTTAGTATGGCGATCGCATTTATTGTTGGCGTTGGTGTTGGTATCCTTTCCGCCTCCCGTCCCGGAACCGCTTTAGACGCTGGTGGGCGTTTATTTGGCATCATCAGCTACTCGCTGCCTTTATTTTGGGTGGGGATGATCCTACAGCTGATTTTCTCAGTACAGTTGGGTTGGTTTCCCCTCGGATCGCGCTTTCCCCTAACTTTGCCAGCTCCCCCCAGCATCACAGGTCTTTACACCATTGACAGCCTCTTAAGCGGTAACTTCAGCCAATTTTTCATCGCTTTACATCATCTTGCCCTCCCTAGCCTGACACTAGGAATCCTCCTCAGCGGAATTTTTGAGCGGATTGTGCGAGTGAATTTGAAGCAAACTCTGAAAGCAGATTACGTAGAAGCCGCAAGAGCCAGAGGCATTCCCGAAAGGCGGATTCTCTTTGCCCACGCCTTGAAAAATGCCATGATACCCGTGATTACCGTCCTGGGGTTAACTCTGGCTGCTTTGCTAGGCGGTGCCGTTTTAACAGAAGTTACCTTCTCTTGGCCCGGATTAGGTAATCGTTTGTATGAGGCAATTTCTTTACGAGATTACCCCACCGTTCAAGGCATCATGATATTTTTTGCCTCAATTGTCGTATTTGCCAGCATTTTGATTGACATCATTAATGCCTATATCGATCCTCGGATTCGTTATTAAGCGCTCGCGCTTTCTCTTACGTCTGGGCAGGCGCTATTGAGCTAATCTTGCTTACTCACTCGTTCAATCTGAGTGACAAAGTAATTTTCTTGGTACTTCAAAGACTTGGCTAATTCCAGCCCTTGTTGAAACGCTGTCTTGGCTTGCTCCATGTCCCCACGTTCCAGATAAATTTGTCCCATTTGATCGTAGGTATTCATCAAGTTGTAGTAATTGTACGACTGCTGATCTACCTTCAATAAGACTTGATAAACCTGCAAAGCAAAATCCGGCTTTTTATAATTTCGGTAGAGATCGCCCAGTTTTTTCAAGGCTTCGCTGGCAGAGGCAAACTGTTGCAAAGTCCATGCTAGATTATAGGCTTCCTGATAGTTTTGGCTTGCCGCGTCTGGGTTTGGTGGGTTGAGGGCTTGATAGTCGTCTGCGATCGCTATCTTAATCGCTGGTATTTGATTTGCAGCTTGCGGATCGGTGAGGTAGTTTTGCAAAAGCTGTTGCTTAAACTTGAGAGAATTTTCCGGTTGCTTTACCTTGTCGTAAATATAGGCCAGTTGTTGTAGATAAACGACTTCGCTAACGCGATCGCCTTTTTGACTCGCCAAAACCAGTAACTCCTCATAAGCTGCCGCCGCTTTGGGATAATCAAACCAACTCATCTGCCCTTGGGCAATTGTCTTCAGCGTTGCTTCTTCTGTCGCGGCATCTTGCCGCTGGCGGGCATCAGCTAAAATTAGTTGATAAATCTCCACAGCTTCACCAGGTAAGCGAATTTGCTGGTAAGCTTGACCCAAAGCTTGCAAAAGCTCCGCATTTTCTGGTGTGACATCAGTTACGGTAGCAGGAACATCTGCTGTCCCCAAAGGACGCTTCTCGTTTTTGCGGATCGGCTTTCCCAACGCCTCAGCCCGAATCGTTTGCAGACGCTGGGTAATGATTTGCAAATCAGCTTTTTGATTATTCGTCCAGGCAATATCGCCAATCCGTCCCAATGCTTGCACCTCTTCGACGGTACCAAGCGATCGCCGCAAGCGCAGTTCCCGATACCAAATTTCAAAAGCTGCTGGTGCATTGCCTGCTTTTAGCTGTTCAGTTGCTTGGGCGTTTAAATCATCCAAAGCCTCTCTCAATAGGCGGATTTCTTGGGGGGTGGAGGGACGCTCTACTGGTGGAGAAGGCAACAGCGGATCGGGTGTCGTTATTTCCAGGGGGTTGATTTTGGGTTTATCATCCTCAGCTGCCCAACCGACAGAACCTGAACACAGCAGGAACAAAGCGGTAATTCCTAAAAAGAGTGCTTTTGAGGGACGCTGCTTATACCACACCTGAGCCATCAACTTCTGCATATTAGATACAAGATAATATTTGATACTTTATACTTCATAGTTTTTCGACTGTTACAGTAAAACCAGAGTTTCCAGATGAACAGTCAAGTTTAGGAGGGAGTCGGTGAACCGGAGCAAATTTAGGTTGCTACCAAGGCTTTTGGGCATAGCGATCGCATTCTTAATTTTTCTCACTTCTTGTGGCATCCAGCCAGGGGTAGCACGAGATCGGGTGTTTCTGGATCTATCCCTGGACTTTTTGGGAGAGTACCAGCTGCCCAAGATGAAATTTAAGGATACACCCGTAGGGGGCTTATCGGGACTGACCTACGACCGACAGCAAAACCGTTTCTATGCCATCTCCGATGACCGCGGCACGTTTGCTCCCGCCCGATTCTACACGCTGAAGCTAATTTTAAATGATGATAGCGATCGCCAGATCAGCCTTCAGAAAGTAGAAGTTGAAGACGTTACCTTTCTCACCGACGAGCAAGGAAAAACTTATCCTAAAGGCACCTTGGATACTGAAGGAATTGCCATTACTCCCCAAAAATCCGTATTTATCTCTAGCGAAGGCATTCCCCCTAATGGCGTTTCTCCCGTTGTAGGCGAATTTGACTTAGAAACCGGACGGCTACGGCAAACTTTGCCCATCCCAGAGCGTTATCTTGTTGATGCTACAAAATCAAATAAAGACGCAACAAGTGGCATTCAAAATAACTTAGGATTTGAATCGCTCACCCTTAGTCCCTTCGGTACTATTCCCGCTAAAGGAGAAGCAATTCGCTTATTTACAGCTACAGAATCATCTTTGATGCAGGATAAAGAACCAGCTAACTCTAACCAGGGAGCCAAATGTCGTTTACTGCACTATTTAATCACCGATGGGCCTCCGCTGGTAATTGCCGAACATTTATATCAAATGGAACCTCCTCCCAGTGCGGCATTAAAAGATGGCTTGGCGGAGTTATTAGCTGTGGATACTGGTGGTCATTTTCTCAGTTTAGAACGTTCCTTAAGTTTGTTGGGTTATAGTGTGCGGATTTATCAAGCAGCAACTGGCGGAGCTACTGATATTTCTCGTATTCCCAGCCTCAAGGGTGAGGTTAATGGAATTAACCCAGTCAAGAAAAAGTTACTGTTAAACTTGGATGAATTGGGTGTTGCTTTAGCGAACTTTGAAGGAATGACTTTTGGCCCTCGTTTACCTGATGGCAGCCAAAGTTTACTTCTGGTTAGCGATGATAATTTCCAACCTGAGCAAGTAACTAAGTTCTTTTTGTTTCGTCTGAAAAATGGGCGTTGAAAAATAAAAGGGGCTTCCCCCAACTTACTTGAAAAGGGGACAGTTAAAGGAAAAAGAAAGAATTATTAATTCGTTTCTTTTCCCTTTTCAACCAAATCAAGCATTTCCGATAGAGTAGGAATAATTTTTGTAAGCCAATGAATAAGCTGCTAAAACTTCAACTGTCGCGCATAGCTCTAGTATCCGGGATAAGCTTCATCGCCATCAATGCTAGTTTGAGCGCGATCGCATCTTGGGTGGAAGTCAGCAAAGCACCCGACAACACCCCCATATATATCGACCCAGAGCGCATAGTTAGGAAGGGGGATATTGTAGAATTCTGGCGGCGTAACCTTTTTACAACTCCTCAACCTGACGGCGCTTTTGGAGTAGATAATTATCATTCTATAAACTGTAAAAAAGGCTTATTCCGCTGGCGGCGGTCGATTCGTTTCGATCCAAATGGTCGCATTGTTTCTGAAAACGATATAGGCAAAGAAGACAAATTGCTAGAAATGCAAATTCAACCCGGAAGTATCATTGAGGATTTCTATAAATCTGTATGTCCGCCACTACAGGAACAAGTAAAAAATTAAAAAGACAAATTCTTTTTAATTTTGCACTTTTAATGACTTTCGTCTGCCGAAACCCTTAAAAAATTATCAGGAAAAGGCTCCCGCGACTCAATCCAGTCGGCGGGTATTCCTCGTTAGCGTGCCGAGAGGGCGACGATACGGCAGTTTGTATGTATGTATGTACACCTATAGGACTTACGCACTGAGAACCAGGAAATCAATTTCCTGGCTGAAAGCCCAAGTCAGTTGAAACTGACTAAAAAACCTCAAAACAACCCATTTTAATGGGTTTGAGCTTTGAGCCGGAACTTTAGTTCACGGCAACTGCGTAAGTCCTGACCTAAAATTATATTTTGTAGCCTTCGGTGAGGATTAAGAACCTTCAGAAGAGGCGATCGCTCGTTTTAAAATAAGGGGATCGCTGCTAAATATCTGCCTTTTTATAAACAATGACCCATTCTACTGATATTGCCACCTTAGCTCGCTTGATGGCAGCCGACTTCAGCAATCAAGCACAAGCTTTTGAGAATCCGCCCTTTTTTGCCCATATTCGCGTCTGTATGCGTCCTTTGCCTCTAGAACTGCTCTCAGGCGTGAGTTTAATTGTCGAACAAGCTTATGACTATATGATCAATAGCCCCTATCGGCTGCGGGTTTTAAAGTTGATTACAGCAGGCGAGCGCATCGAAATCGAAAACTACACCGTTAAGCAAGAAGAACAGTTCTACGGTGCTTCCCGCGATTTAAACCGCCTGCAAACCCTGAAAGCAGAAAATCTGGAGAAATTACCCGGTTGCAACATGATAGTTGAGTGGACGGGCAGCAGCTTCAAAGGTCACGTCGAACCCGGTAAAGCTTGTATGGTGGTTCGCAAAGGTCAAAACACTTATCTTGACAGCACTTTTGAGATTGACGACACCAAATTTATCAGCCTTGACCGGGGACGCGACCCCCAAACCGATGAGCATATTTGGGGATCGGTCGCAGGCCCGTTCCACTTCGTCCGGTGGGCAAGCTTCGCCGATGAAGTCAAGGTTTGAAGGGTTACAAAGTTGGAGGTTCCAACCTTCAATCCATGCAGCAAGTGGAAATACTCCAACTAGATCCCATTGTCGCCATTTCAGAAACTAACCTTTCTGCCCAAAGAATGATGACGAAGCCAGAAGGATAGAGGAGAAAGAATCCAACTACTACAAACTTAGGTATGGTGTACTACGCGATCGCTCGAAAGTAATTCACTTCGATGGTCTAGAGTGGCCCCAAACCTGGTAAATTTACCGAGTATTGGCAAGCGAGATTTAATGAACCAGTATGAAAGTCTTGGTTATTGGCGGTGACGGCTATTGCGGTTGGGGAACCGCACTCTATCTTTCCAATCGTGGTTACGAAGTCGGGATTCTAGATAGCCTAGTGCGGCGGCACTGGGATGCACAACTGGGCGCAGATACCCTGACCCCAATTGCACCGATACAGCAACGTATTCAGCGCTGGCGCGACCTCACTGGCAAATCCATTGACTTGTTTATTGGCGATATCACCAACTACGATTTCCTCTCGAAAGCGCTGCACCAGTTTGAACCAGAGGCAATCGTGCATTTTGGCGAACAGCGTTCGGCACCTTTCTCGATGATTGACCGGGAACACGCCGTAATGACCCAGGTTAACAATGTGGTCGGGACGCTGAATATCCTGTACGCGATGAAGGAAGATTTCCCCGACTGCCACTTAGTGAAGCTGGGGACAATGGGCGAGTACGGTACTCCTAACATTGATATCGAAGAAGGTTATATCACCATTGAGCATAACGGGCGCAAAGATACTTTGCCGTATCCAAAGCAGCCCGGATCAATGTATCACCTCAGCAAAGTCCACGACAGCCATAATATCCACTTTGCTTGCCGGATTTGGGGGCTACGCGCTACAGACTTGAATCAAGGCGTTGTTTACGGCGTTTTGACGGAAGAAACTGGCATGGATGAGTTGTTGATTAACCGTTTGGATTACGACGGTGTGTTTGGCACGGCGCTGAACCGCTTCTGTATTCAGGCGGCAATTGGTCATCCGCTGACGGTGTATGGTAAGGGCGGACAGACGAGAGGCTTTTTGGATATTAGGGATACAGTGCGATGTATTGAAATAGCGATCGCAAATCCCGCCCAACCAGGCGAGTTTCGCGTTTTCAACCAGTTCACCGAACTATTCAGCATCGCCGATTTAGCCGGAATGGTGAAAAAAGCTGGCAATAGCTTAGGACTCAATGTCGAAATTAATAACCTCGACAACCCCAGAGTTGAGAAGGAAGAACACTACTTCAACGCCATAAACACCAACCTACTAGATCTAGGCTTACAACCCCATTTTCTCTCCGAAGCACTGCTTGACTCACTGCTCAACTTTGCTGTCAAATACCAGAACCGCGTCGATAAAAACCAAATTCTGCCCAAAGTTTCTTGGCACAGATAGTCAGTTGCTAATAGCTAATAGCTAATAGCTAATTGTTCCCTTAGCCATTAGCCATTAGCCATTAGCCATTAGCCATTAGCAAATTATGCGAATCGCTCTTTTCACCGAAACCTTTTTGCCCAAGGTTGACGGCATCGTGACGCGCCTGCGCCACACCGTTGAACACTTACAGCGCAACGGCGACCAAGTGTTGATATTTTCCCCAGATGGGGGGTTGACAGAATACAAGGGAGCCAGAATCTACGGAGTCTCTGGCTTCCCCTTGCCTTGGTATCCAGAGTTGAAAATGGCTTTGCCACGCCCAGCAATAGGGTATGAGCTAGAAAAGTTTCAGCCAGATACAATTCATGTCGTCAACCCCGCAATTTTGGGGTTAGCTGGGATATATTACGCCAAGACGATGCGAGTACCCTTGGTAGCCTCTTACCATACTCATCTGCCCCAGTACCTCCACCACTACGGCTGGGGAATCCTAGAAGGCTTATTGTGGGAATTTCTCAAATCAGCTCATAACCAAGCCCGGTTAAATCTCTGCACCTCCACAGCGATGATGCAGGAACTCACAAGTCACGGCATTGAGCGGGTGGATTTGTGGCAACGGGGAGTGGATACAGAGCTGTTTCAACCGCATCTAGCAACCCAGGAAATGCGTAGCCGTTTAACCCAAGGTCATCCAGACAGCCCCTTGCTACTTTACGTAGGTCGTCTTGGTGCAGAAAAAGAAATTGACCGCATTAAACCAGTTTTAGAAGCAATTCCCAACGCCCGCCTCGCCTTAGTTGGGGATGGGCCCCATCGGCAAGCCTTAGAAAAATACTTCGCTGGTACACCCACCAATTTTGTTGGCTATCTGACAGGCGTAGACCTCGCCAGTGCCTTTGCCTCAGCTGATGCCTTTATATTCCCCTCACGCACCGAAACGCTGGGATTAGTGCTTCTGGAGGCAATGGCAGCCGGGTGTCCCGTCGTCGCCGCACGTTCTGGGGGGATTCCCGACATTGTGACAGATGGAGTCAACGGATATTTATTTGACCCAGCTGATGAAGAAGGCGCGATCGCAGCTACAATACGCCTCCTCGCTCATCAACAAGAACGAGAAACCCTCCGGCAAAATGCCCGCAACGAAGCCGAACGCTGGGGTTGGGCAGCTGCCACCCGTCAACTACAAAATTACTACAAAGCAGTCATTAGTCATGGATAACTGACAACTGGCTACAGACTAATGGCTAAATACTAAGAACTACTGATGAGCATTTATCGTAACCGAGGTTAAATTAGGTTAATGGGTGCGAAAAAAAGAATTTAGCCAATAGCGACTACATAAGTAAGTAAGTGGGCAAAAATCACCTGAGATCCAAAAACCCTTTTTCCCCGTATAGAGGCTACATAGACTCCATACACGATTTTTATCGCTCAATGTTCATTTGACGTTGATTTTTACCAGCTACTTACTAAAAACAGCTAATGGCTCAGTCCTACCACCTAATAGCTAACACCATAGCTGGCACTTGCTCCTCCCCATGACACTCTCCAATACTGGCAGCGTTCTGGCGACTCTATCTCAGCTCACCCTTAATCGTACTAGCGTCTTGACATCGCGTGTCAAAGAGCTATCGTTTGGTGAGTTTATCTGCTTGCTTGACTTTATTACCGCTGAATTTCAGCAGTTTCTGCGGGCGATCGACATGATCAACAACGAAGCTCTGGAATCCATGCTAGAGCAGGTCATGGACGCTTTCACCCTAAAAATGGGTCAAATTCTGCAAGCAGACAGAACTACAATATTTTTAGTTGACGAAGAAAAAAACCAACTTTGGTCGAAAATTCCCGAAACCGACAACGGGAGAGCCACTAAAGAAATTCGCATTCCCATTAATGTCGGTATTGCCGGTCAGGTAGCTACCACGGGTGAAACTCTCAACATCCCCGACGCTTACAGCCACCCGCTATTTAACAAAGAAGTTGACGAACGACCGGGCTACCGCACCCACAATCTGCTATGTATGCCGATTTATAGCAGCAAAAACCAGATTGTGGCTGTAGTTCAGCTGTTGAATAAAGCTGGAGATTCCCCATTTACAACCGAGGATGAGCAGGGATTCCGTGACTTTGCCGCCTCCATCGGGATTATCTTGGAAAGCTGCCAATCTTTTTATGTAGCGGCTCGCAAGCAACGGGGAGCAGCTGCACTGTTACGGGCAACAACATATCTGGGTCAGAGTCTTGACTTAGAAGCCACACTGCGCTACGTGATGGAGCAAGCGCGGGATCTGATGAAGGCAGACCGCAGTACCCTGTTTATGCTGAGCAAAGAAACAGGAGAACTCTGGACTAAAGTCCCCAACAAGGATGGCACAGAGATCATACCAATACGGATTCCTTCTAACAAAGGGATTGCCGGATACGTTGCCTCTACTCGTCAGGCGCTGAATATCGCTGATGCTTACAAAGACCCGCGTTTTGACCCCAGCGCCGACAAGCGGACGGGTTATTTGACGCGCAATATCCTCTGTATGCCAGTGTTTAATTCAGCTAATGAATTAATTGGCGTGACGCAGTTGATTAATAAGCACCCTGGCAGTTTTACCAGTTCTGACGAAGAGTTTATGCAGGCGTTTAATATCCAGGCGGGAATTGCCTTGGAAAACGCCAAACTCTTCGAGAATGTTTTGGTGGAAAAGCAGTATCAGAAAGACATCCTGCAAAGTCTCTCTGATGCTGTGATCTCCACAGATATGCAGGGGCAAATTGTGATGATTAATGAAGCGGCGCTGGAGTTGTTGGGTTGCCCTATTAAGGAAGCTGTGGGGAAATGTCACAAAAATTTGTGGGAACAGAAACTGGTGGGGCGCTACGTTTGGGATGTGGTGCCGATTGAAAATCTCAAGTTCCGGCTTCAAGATAGTCTGAAAACTGGCGCTAAGCATTATGTGCCAGAGCAAAGCCTGACAATTGGCTTGTATTTACCCAAGAGTAAACAGTCAGCTAATGAAGTGCCGGCACAGGCGAAATGCGCCAAGTGTCAGCTTTCAGCAGAAGAAACTTTGAATTCAGAAGTAGGCTGTAATGCTGAGGGAGGACAAACTGAGGCTTATATTTTGGCGCTGCGCGATCGCATCAATCCAAAATTATATATTCCCTGGAATGATCCGCTCATTCCTGCCGACAGGGTTCTCAGTGTCGATCAAGTTCAAGAAATTGAACGCAGTACCAATCTTACCGTTAATCCTCTCACCAACCCCGAAGGAGGCGTAAGAGGCGGCTTGGTGGTGTTAGAAGATATCAGCCACGAAAAGCGGATGAAGAACACTCTGTACCGCTATATGACCCCAAGGGTGGCAGAACAAGTTATGGCACTGGGCGACAATGCCCTGATGTTGAGCGAACGTAAAGATGTAACAATTTTATTTTCCGATATTCGCGGCTACACCACCTTAACGGAAAATTTGGGTGCTTCGGAAGTGGTGTCGCTGCTAAATCAGTATTTTGAAACAATGGTCGAGGCAGTCTTTAACCACGAAGGCACCTTGGATAAGTTTATCGGCGATGCTTTGATGGCGGTATTTGGCGCACCTCTGCCACTAGCGGAAAATCATGCTTGGATGGCTATCCAATCAGCATTGGATATGCGTCGCCGTCTATCCGAATTTAATAGGCGTCGCTTTTTTGACAACCAGCCACAGATTCACATAGGAATTGGAATTAGTTCGGGTGAGGTTGTTTCTGGCAACATCGGTTCTCACAAACGGATGGATTATACAGTGATTGGGGATGGAGTTAACCTAAGTTCTCGCCTAGAAAGCGTTACTAAGGAGTATGGCTGCGATATTATCTTGAGCGAGTTTACCTACAACTTGTGTCGCGATCGCATCTTAGTCCGAGAACTAGACAAAATCCGCGTCAAAGGGAAAAACA
The DNA here is from genome assembly GCF_014695505.1 of Trichocoleus sp. FACHB-90. Lineage (NCBI taxonomy): Bacteria > Bacillati > Cyanobacteriota > Cyanophyceae > Leptolyngbyales > Trichocoleusaceae > Trichocoleus > Trichocoleus sp. FACHB-90. The sequence continues at coordinate 23,717 of NZ_JACJOK010000027.1, read as the reverse complement.
CTGCCGTCAGTATCTACGAATTGATCGGTGACTATCGAGAACCTCTCAACGACTCTACGAAAAAGTTTTTGGATCTCTACGAGTATGGGCGTCAAGCCTATATAAATAGGCACTTCCAAAAAGCAATTAACCTCTTTGATGATGCCTACCGCTTAAACCCTAACGATCAGGCGGTCAAAGTTCACCTGGAACGGTGTAGAAACTATCTTGACCACCCACCTTCAGATGCTTGGGATGGAGTCCACACAATGGCAAGTAAGTAGTCATTATTCATTCGTTATTACCAGCTGACTACTGACCGCTGATAAAAACCTAAGAATCCGCTGGGTTTTCGTCGCTGTTCTGGAAGGGGCCTTCGCCAATTCCTAGTTGCTTTTTTGTTTGTTTCAACTGTTTCCAGAGATTCTTAATCTGTTCGTAGGCATCTGTAGGTGAGATTTTCCCTGAAGTTTCTAAGTTGCAGATGTAGTTCACCTTTTGAGAAAATTCTTGTAGGTTAGCGTTGAAAACCAAATTCTCCGGCTTCACCTGACCGTAGTAACGACTTCTTGGATACAAAAAATCAGAGCGGTCTGTCATAGCTAACTCCTAAGCATAAACTACCTAACTTTCTACCTCACAAATTAACCTACGGTTCACTTTTTTTTCGCCACGACTTAAAAAGCAAGTTTAGAGAATCAGGCAGACATTCCCAGCGTCACCTTGACCCGCGATCGCTCTCCGCTACTCGCATACACGGTTGATTTTGGTTACTTTGGGTTCAGGTTTTGCCGCCCCACCTAGCTTCTATAGGCGATCTTTAGATATAAAGAGTATCATCCATTTAATATAATTTTAACCTGAACTTAACCAAAATTTAATTTAAAACGTGCCAGTTAATCCCATCTGCCCATCTGTTTACACTATGCGGCTCCTAAGGGATTAAAATCTTGTGTGCTGCCAAGGCGATCCATCAACACAAACAACTACTTTCCATGTCTGCCCAACCCATAAGCCTCTACGAAGGCAAAGCCAAAATTCTCTATGCCACAGACGATCCGAATATTCTGCTAGCTCACTTCAAAGACGATGCTACCGCCTTTAATGCCAAAAAGCGGGGCCAGATCGTTGGCAAAGGAGAGATTAACTGTACTATCTCTAGTCATTTGTTCCAGCTTTTGGAAGCATCAGGCATACCCACCCACTACATTGATACTCCGGCACCCAACCAAATGCGCGTTCAGGCGCTGAAAATTGTGCCGTTAGAAGTCGTAGTCAGGAACATTGCTGCGGGAAGTCTATGTCAACAGACAGGATTACCAGTAGGTAAAGTTTTACCTTATCCGCTGGTGGAATTTTATTTTAAAAATGACGATTTGGGAGATCCTTTGTTGACACGCGATCGCCTCTTATTATTGTCTCTAGCAACACCAGAACAGCTCGACCAATTAAAGGCTAGTGCCTTGCGAATCAACGAAATCCTCACAGACTTTTTCCACAAGTCTCGGATTACCCTAGTGGACTTCAAACTAGAGTTTGGCATTGACCAACAGCAGGAACTGCGACTGGGAGATGAAATCAGCCCGGACACCTGCCGCCTTTGGGACGAGTCTGAAGAAGATCCCGATCGGCGGGTGCTGGATAAAGATCGGTTCCGCCGGGACTTAGGGCAGGTGGAAGATGCCTACCAGCAAGTTCTCAAGAGAGTTCAAGAGACAAGTAGAAAGTAGTGATTAGCTACTGACTAAGGACTAAAAACAAATTGTTTACATGGTGTTTGGAAGTGTCGAAAAAAGGTAATCAAATGCGCTTATCTCCTTTCTTATTGGCAGTTTTTGCTGCCTCATCTGCCTTTGGTTTATCATTCCCTGCTAGGGGAGATGCAAAGTCTACGCCGGAAGCTCCCAAACCAGCTGCTTTGTCCGCTGATTTCAATACTCAGACAGCAGCTAATAGCGATGCTGCTGTTGGCACCACAACGCTGAACGCTGTTTCTCAACCTGTTGGCGATGTAATAGCCACCGTAAGTCCCCCAGAGACGATGGGAGCTAAGAGCGATAGCGATGCTGCTGTTGGCACCGCAACGCTTGGCGCTGTTCCTCAACCTGTTGGCAATGTAATAGTCCCCGTAAGCCCCCCAGAGACGATAGGAGCTGTTGAGTCGCCCCAAAAATTGCCCGTACTCAGCCAGACCCCTATAACCCCAAACCCAGCCCCCACGCCTGCAACAGAGCCAGTGACTCCAGAACGAGGCACCGAATCGTTACCGCAACAAGAGACACCGAATCGAATTGAATTCGATCTCACGCCAGGAGCGCCTTCACAGCCCAATATCGATGTGCCTGCGCCCCCACCAACTGTGGAACCTGCTCCCACCCCTGAAAATATTCAACCTTCTCCTGCGCCAGTCCCCGATTTGCCAGAAGCGCGAGTGCTGGTTGGTGAAGTCGTAGTTAGCGGCGTCGAAGGAGAACTGGAAAACGAAGTCTATGAGGCAATTAACACCCGCCCTGGACGGACTGCCACCCGCAGCCAGTTACAGGAAGATGTGAATGCCATCTATGCTACAGGCTTTTTCAGTAACGTCACAGTAGAGCCAGAGGATACACCTTTGGGCGTGCGCGTCACCTTTTTGGTGGAGCCTAACCCGGTGCTGCGAAGCGTAGTAGTTACTCCTGTGCCTGCTGAACAACCCAGTCGTGCCGTACCTCAAAAAGTTATAGATGACATCTTCGGGCCTCAGTATGGCACCACCCTTAACCTCCGCCGCTTTCAAGAAGCTGTTAAAAGATTAAACCAGTGGTACAAAGAAAACGGTTATGACCTAGCACAGGTGGTTGCCGCACCCCAGATTGGTGAAGATGGCACAGTACGTCTAGATGTAGCAGAAGGGCTAATTGAAGATATACAAGTCCGCTATATCAACAAGGAAGGTGAGACAACTAACGAGGAAGGGGGCCCTATCCGCGGTCGTACCCGCGAATTCATTATTACGCGAGAGCTGGAGTTGGAAGCTGGGGAGGTTTTTAACCGGAAGACTGCCGAACAGGATCTGCGACGAGTCTTTCGCTTAGGCATCTTTGAAGATGTGCGGCTTTCGTTCGCTCCCGGTAAAGATCCGCGCCGAGTGGTTGTCAATGTGGACGTAATTGAAAAGAATACCGGATCTATCGCAGCAGGTGCCGGTATTAGTTCTGCTAGCGGGTTATTTGGCACGATCAGCTATCAAGAACAAAATCTGGGTGGCAATAACCAGAAACTGGGGGCAGAGTTGCAGGTAGGTCAGCGGGAGGTGTTGTTTGATGTCAACTTCACAGATCCTTGGATTGCTGGCGATCCCTACCGCACTTCCTACACGGTTAATGGGTTCAGACGGCGGTCGATTTCGCTGATTTTTGATGGCGGTGAAAACGATATTGAATTGCCTAATGGCGATCGCCCGCGCATTCTAAGACTCGGCGGCGGTGTCACCTTTACTCGTCCTCTAAACAGAAATCCCCTTGCCACTTCTGAATGGGTAGGCAGTTTGGGCTTGCAGTATCAACGGGTTTCGATCCGCGATGCCGATGGCGACCTTAGCCCAGAGGATGAAAGAGGCAACGATCTGAGTTTTAGCGGAGAAGGCAAAGACGACATATTTAGCGTTCAGCTGGGATTAGTACGCGATCGCCGCAATAACCCTCTGCAACCCACCGCTGGGTCGCTGCTGCGGTTAGGCGTTGAGCAGACTATCCCTGTAGGACTCGGCAACATCTTCCTAAATCGTCTGCGGGGTAGCTACAGCTACTACATTCCAGTTAGATACACTAACTTTGCCCAAGGCGCACAAGCTCTCGCTTTTAACGTTCAAGCGGGGACAGCAATCGGCGATTTACCTCCCTATGAAGCTTTTTCCCTCGGCGGTAGTAACTCTGTGCGGGGTTTTGAAGAAGGGGATGTTGGCAGCGGTCGCAGTTTTATCCAAGCAACCGCAGAATATCGATTCCCGATTTTCTCGATTGTCGGCGGCGCTTTGTTTGTCGATATAGGAACTGACTTGGGTACTGGTGGTAGCGTCCCTGGAGACCCCGCTGGAGTGCGGGGCAAGCCTGGGAGCGGTATTGGTGCCGGTCTTGGTGTCCGGGTGCAATCTCCCCTAGGGCCTATTAGAATCGACTACGGTTTTAATAATGATGGTGGCAGCCGTCTCCACTTTGGGATTGGGGAGAGATTTTAATGTTGGCTAATTGCTAATGGCTAATTGCTAATTGCTAATGGCTAATTGCTAATTGCTAATTGCTAATTGCTAATTGCTAATTGCTAATTGCTAATGGCTCTTAAACAATTAGCCATTAGCCATCCTTCAACTAACAACGGACAATCGAGAAATGACAACGGACAAGCAACAAACGCTAGGGGCATCTTTTGAACTGTCTGGTATCGGTCTACACAGCGGTGTCGTGACTCATGTCCGGGTGCTACCAGCAGAGGCGGGCGAGGGGCGCTACTTTGTACGGGTGGATCTCCCAGATTCCCCGCAAATTCCCGCACGGGTGAAGGCGGTAGTCTCTACCACTCTGTCAACGGAACTGGGTGAGGGTTCAGCCCGTGTCCGGACAGTCGAACACCTGCTGTGTGCTTTAGCTGGTAGCGGTGTTGATAATGCTCGAATTGAGATTGATGGCCCGGAAGTACCGCTGTTGGATGGATCGGCGCTGGAGTGGGTGAAAGCGATTAGCCAAGTGGGAGTTGTTCCCAACTTTGAATCAAGTCCAGATTCCTCCTTTATCCTTCAAGAACCTGTTTGGGTGTATGATGGCGATGCCTTTGTTGCGGCACTGCCAGCACCCTTAACCCGATTTTCCTACGGAATTGATTTTGATTTAGCAGCGATTGGTAATCAGTGGCACAGCTGGTGTCCAGCGCAGGAAAGTTTTGCCCAAGCGATCGCGCCCGCCCGCACTTTTGGACTCGCTCACCAAATTGAGCAACTGCAAACCGCAGGTTTAATAAAAGGTGGAAGTCTAGACAATGCGCTGGTTTGCGGTTCTCAAGGTTGGATTAATCCTCCTTTGAGATTTTCAAATGAGCCAGCACGTCATAAACTTTTAGACTTAGTAGGGGATTTAAGTTTACTGGGAGATTTTCCTGTAGCACATATCCTGGCTTACAAAGCTAGCCATAACCTACACATCCAACTTGCCCAGCAGCTAGCCCAAAAAATGAATGTTAAGGGCTGAAGATGCAATTTAACTCACAACGCAGCTGGGTTGGTGAAACATACCTATGGGATGATAGGTAATTGCGCTTACACTCCTCTACTGCCCTTAGCCCCGATTCAAAATTTGCTCATGTCCACACTGATTGATGCCAATACCGCTGATACATCTGCTACGGCGGCGACCGAGAATAAAGAAGATGCTGAGAAAGTAGAAAATAGCGATCGCGTCTCGGCCCATCAAACCGTCTTCACACTCGAAGAAATTCACAAACTGCTGCCTCATCGGTATCCTTTCGCCTTAGTGGATCGGATTATCGACTACGTACCTGGAAAAAAGGCTGTAGGCATAAAAAACGTCAGCTTCAACGAACCCCATTTTCAAGGACATTTTCCAGGTCGCCCTATTATGCCGGGAGTGCTAATTGTGGAAGCAATGGCGCAAGTAGGCGGTATAGTATTAACCCAACTACCAGATATTGAAAGCGGCTTATTTATGTTCGCAGGCATTGATAAAGTCCGCTTCCGTCGTCCTGTAGTACCGGGCGACCAGCTACTGATGACAGCGGAACTGCTGTGTGTCAAGCGTCGTCGTTTTGGAAAGATGCAAGCTCGTGCCGAAGTTAACGGTCAATTAGTTACCGAAGGCGAGCTAATGTTTTCCCTTGTGGACTAAAACAAAAGCAAAAGTAAAAAGGTAAAAGGCAAAAGAAAGAACCTTTTCCTTTTTTCTTTTTTCTTTTTACTTTTTACTTTTTATGAAAACACTAATTCATCCCACTGCTGTAATTCACCCTGATGCCCAACTACACCCTAGTGTCCAAGTTGGTGCTTATGCGGTAATTGGGGAGCAAGTAAAGGTAGGCTCCGACACCGTAATTGGCGCTCATGTGGTGTTAGATGGGCTAACAGAAATTGGCTCCCAAAATAAAATTTTTCCTGGGGCGGCAATTGGCTTAGAACCCCAAGACCTCAAGTATCAAGGTGCAGCCAGTTGGGTAAAAATTGGCGACAGAAACACTATTCGGGAGTATGTCACAATTAATCGGGCAACTGGCGCAGGTGAAGCCACAGTAATTGGCAATGGCAATTTGTTAATGGCTTATGTCCATGTGGCTCATAATTGCGTAATTGAAGATAACGTCATAATTTCCAATGCTTTAGCAATGGCTGGACACGTCCATATTGAGTCGCGGGCGGTGATTGGTGGTGCTGTAGGTATTCATCAATTTGTTCGCGTCGGACGAATGGCAATGCTTGGTGGGATGAGTCGCATTGACCGGGATGTACCGCCTTATCTGTTGGTAGAAGGAAGTCCGTCACGAGTACGAAGTCTCAATTTGGTTGGCATCAAACGCGCAGGTTTAAGCATGACTGACTTGGGATACTTAAAGAAAGCTTTCCGGATTCTCTACCGTTCAGGATTACCCCTAAGTGAAGCTTTAGAACAGCTGGATTTACTTCCCGATAACGAACATTTACAGCACCTGCGTAGCTTTTTGCAACTTTCTCAATCTGAAGGACGGCGAGGGCCAATTCCTGGGAAAGGTTAATGGCTAATGGCTAATAGCTAATGGTAATAAATTAGCAATCATTCAATTAGCAATTACTAAATTAATGCGTATATTTATTAGCACTGGCGAAGTTTCTGGGGATTTGCAGGGGGCGCTGCTGATTGAAGGACTTTATCGGCAAGCTGCTGCTGCTGGTATAAAGTTAGACATTGTTGCCTTGGGAGGCGATCGCATGGCGGCTACTGGTGCTACCATGCTGGCAAATACCAGCGGCATTGGTTCAATGGGGCTTTTGGAATCTCTGCCTTTTGTGTTGCCTACTTTACAAGTCCAGCGTCGCGCTAAACAATATCTGCAAGCTAGTCCGCCGGATTTGGTAGTCTTGATTGACTACATGGGGTCAAATTTGAGCTTTGGTAGCTATATCAAACGTCGGTTGCCATCCGTGCCAGTGGTGTATTATATTTCGCCGCAGGTGTGGGTTTGGTCGCCTTTTCCCCAGGATACGAAGCGAATCATCGAAATAAGCGATCGCTTACTGGCAATTTTTCCGGGGGAAGCTACTTATTTCCAAAAAAGAGGTGCATCTGTAGCTTTAGTAGGGCATCCTCTGGTAGATAGAATGGCTACCGCACCTAGTAGGGAAGAGGCGCGAAAAGCTTTGGGAATTGGGTCAGAACAGACGGCGATCGCGTTAATTCCTGCCTCGCGTCCTCAAGAATTAAAATACTTGATGCCAGTAATTTTTGAGGCTGCTAAAGCTATTCAGGACAAGTTACCGCAAGTTCATTTCTGGATTCCTTTGTCGCTGGAAGCTTATCGGCAAAAAATAGAAGCGGCGATTCAGAAATATGATTTAAACGCGACTCTAGTATCAGAAAAAACGCAGCAAGTGCTGGCTGCTGTTGACTTGGCAATTACTAAGTCTGGGACTGTAAATTTAGAACTTGCACTATTAAATGTTCCGCAGGTAGTTATTTATCGCCTTAGTGCATTAACTTACTTGATTGCCCGCCTGTTCAAATTTTCTATTCCCTTTATGTCGCCGCCCAATTTGGTGCTGATGCGGTCAATTGTACCGGAGTTGCTGCAAGAACAAGCTACGTCAGAAAATATTGTGGATGTTGCTTTAGAAATACTTTTCAATTCCGAACGCCGAGAGCAAATTTTGGCAGACTATCAAGAGATGCGTCGTTCTTTAGGGGAAGTTGGAGTATGCGATCGCGCTGCTAAAGAAATTCTCCAGTTACTTTAATTTCTCTTTCCTACTCTCTGACTGGAAGGAAATACGGTTCATTGAAGAGGATGTCTGAGAATCAAAAGTTAGCTTGATCCCCCCAGCCCCCCTTCCCTGTCCTTGCATTGACCATCTGCCACCTGCTCAACACCCTTGGTTTTATAATTCGCAGCGGTTCAGGCTGAATGTTACTAGAGCTGATATGATTCGGGCTGGTTATTCTCCCAGCCTGCGGTTATTTGAGGCGGCGGCGTGTGGAACTCCGATTATTAGCGATCGCTTCTTTGGACTCGACACGATTTTTGAGTTTGGCACAGAAATTCTGATTGCCGATCGAAGTGATGATATTTTGCAATATCTCCAAGAAATACCGGAAAATGAAAGAATTGCTATAGGCGATCGCGCTCGTACCCGTGTTTTATCACAACATACTGCCGCGCATCGTGCTGCCCAGCTGGAAGGATACATTTTGCAGCTGGCAACATCCTTAACTTAATGAAAGCTTCATATATATATTAATTCTTTAAAGAAATTTATACTTTTTTTGAAGAATTTCCGGATTCTTAGAAAGTGCCTCAACTGGTGCCTATGTCTGGAATTTGTTTTATAATAAATTAAGCAATCAGGGAATTTTTATTAGCAAAAATATAAACACGACGATAGGAGATTTGTTGATCTACCTATAGATATATTTAATTTTTTTTTAATTATGATTTATCTTGGAAAAATGCTGTAAACGTTCGGTTATAAAATCTGATGGCAAACCAGCAAGCAAGGTTTGGAGCGTTTCAAGACTTCACGGGACATCAAGGAGGCAAAGAGACACTGAGACTGTATGACCGAGCGATGGCAGCAACCAGTTGCGGCATTACGATCAGCGATGCGATCCAACCGCATAATCCGATAATCTATTGCAATCCCGCTTTTGAGCGAATAACAGGCTATTCAGCCGCCGAAGTGCTGGGACGCAACTGCCGATTTTTGCAAGGGCCAGATACCGATCCAGCAGCTGTTGAGCAAATTCGCCAAGCTTTGCGGACGGGGGAAGGATGCGTGGTAGTTCTGAAGAATTATCGGAAGGATGGAACGCCTTTCTGGAATGAACTGACCATTTCTCCGGTGTGCGACGATGAAGGGCGCATAACTCAATTTATTGGGGTTCAGACGGATATTACAGAGCGGAAGCAGGCTCAAGAGAGAGAGCGAGAAAGCGAGGCGAGACTGCGACTGACTCTGAATGCGGCAAACATGGGGGTTTGGGAATGGGATCTGCGGACTGAGGAGGTAAGCGGCTCTCCAGAAGTGGAATCTCTTTTTGGGATTGCTTCTGGTTCCCGTGCTAAAACTTATGAGGATTATCTCAAGTGCGTTCATCCTGATGATTGCTACCGCGTAGCGTTGGAAATGGCTCGCGTCGTCAAGGAGGGAGGAAACTTAAATTCGGAATATCGCATCATCACCCCTGAAAACACGGTGCGCTGGGTTGTGAGTATGGGTTCCGTGTGGCGCGATGAGAGGGGTGAGGGGGTGCGGCTGATGGGAACGGTGATGGATATCACCGAGCGCAAACTTGCCGAGGAAGCATCGCGACAGCAATTTTTGCGAGAAAGATTGGTAGGAGCGATCGCTAAACGCATCCGCGCCTCTCTGAATCTAGAAGAAGTCCTCAACACTACTGTCGAGGAAGTGCGAACTTTGCTAGCGACAGACAGAGTGCTAATTTACCGTCTGGAGCCTGATGGGGACGGGGTTGTAGCGGTGGAATCTGTCGGTGAGGATTGGATGCCAATTTTGGGAACCAACATCAAAGATCCCTGTTTTGCAAAAAACTGCGTTTCACCATACCAACAAGGCCAAGTTCGCGCAATTGACGATATTTACACAGCTGGTATTCAGCAATGTCACGTTGATTTACTGGCGAAGTTTCAGGTGAAAGCAAATTTGGTGGTTCCAATTTTGCAAGGGGAACACTTGTGGGGATTGCTAATTGCTCATCATTGCAGCGAATCTCGGAAATGGCAAGAATCGGAAGTGATGTTGCTAAAACAGTTGAGCGTGCAACTAGCGATCGCTATTGGACAATCAACTCTGTTTCAACAGTTATCGACTGAACTGGTCGAACGCAAAGCTGCTGAAGCTGCATTGCGCCAATCAGAAACCCAGCTAAAACAACAAGCAACCCAGCTAAAACAAACTTTGCATGAGCTGAAACAAACTCAAGCTCAACTAATTCAGAGCGAAAAAATGTCCAGTTTGGGGCAATTAGTCGCTGGTGTCGCCCATGAAATTAATAATCCAGTTTCATTCATTTATGGAAATTTGGCACCTGCCAGTCAGTACGCCAAAGATTTACTGAATCTATTGAAACTCTATCAAAAGTACCTGCCAAAACCACCAGAAGAAATTCAAGAAGAAGCTGATGCTATTGAATTGGACTTCTTAATTGAAGATTTACCAAAATTATTAGCTTCTATGAAAATGGGAGCAGACCGCATCCGCGATTTGGTACTGAGTTTAAGAAACTTCTCCCGCCACGATCAAGCCCAGAAAAAACCAGTTGATATTCACGAAGGCATAGACAATACCATATTGATTTTGCAGCATCGTTTAAAAGAAGAATGCTCCCGTCCCCCCATTCAAATTATTAAAGAATACGGCGACTTGCCAGAGGTGGATTGCTACGCAGGGCAACTCAACCAGGTGTTTATGAATTTAATCAGTAATGCGATTGATGCCCTGGAAGAATATAATTCTAAGCGATCGCTTGAAGAAATAAATCGCGATCGCAGCAAGATTACCATTAGCACATCCTTGAAGAATGAACAAGGAAGTATAAAAAATGACTTTGATTTCATTAATCCTTCGCTTGTAAACCTTGCTCCTTCCTCTGTTATCATCCGGATTTCCGACAATGGCCCCGGCATTCCAGAAGCAATTCAACAACGAATCTTTGACCCCTTCTTTACCACTAAACCCGTAGGACAAGGCACTGGTTTAGGCTTGTCTATTAGCTATCAGGTTGTAGTTGAACGCCACGGCGGGCAACTAAAGTGTGTATCAACACCCGGCAAAGGAACAGAATTTATTGTAGAAATTCCGCTACAAAAAGTTGAACAGGAATCGGTACTAGGGGCATACTGCTGCCTAACATCTGTATCAGCAACACCCCAGCGCGTAGCGTCTTAAAAAACAAAGCCGTAGGTTGGGGCTTTGGAACCTCACCCAACCTACGACTAACGCTTAAAGCCATTTTGCTTTTCTACCAAGGATTACCAATCATCGTAAAAGCAGACCAGAAATAGGGATGTTGTAACTGCTTACCTTCCAGCTTGGCTAATTCGGAACCAAGAGGGATATTACCAGCAGCAGTATGTAGCTGTCCCCCTTCCAAGCGCACTTCTCCCTTCAGCATTGCTACCTGCGCCCGCCGCAGCGCCTCCGCCTTAGTTGAGGCTGTTTTCAACTCTTGATAGAAATCTGTCATCAACCCCAAAGTTCCCGCATCTGACACATACCACAGACTACCCAGCGCTGACTTGACTCCCGCTTGCACCGCTAACCCAGCAAATCCTAACTCTGCCTTGTCTTCATCTCCTACCGCCATCCGACAAGCACTCAGAACCAACAGTTCCACCGCTGGTTTTTTCCAGTCTAAATTGGGTAGTTGATCCAAACTCAGCTTGCTGTTTCCCAGCTGAATGTAGGAATTGCTTGGTGCGCCTGCTTTAAATTCGCCATGAGTAGCTAGGTGGACGATCTGGAACTGTTGTTGGCGACGCTGTGCTTTGATATTTTCTAGGGTGAAGTCCTTGTTGAGGAAAGACTTACCCGACCACAGTTTCCTAGTGATGATGTCCAACTCCAAGGGTACAGCAGGTAAGGGATCTTGGTCGGTGAATTTTGATGCTCCCATTGCTAAGACTTTGGCGTTGCGAATGTCCACATAACCCGTATCAGTTAAGCTGAAACTAGGCATCAAACCGACACTATATTTTTCAACGAGAAATTTTTGTCCATCGTGGAGGGCGGCGACGGGCAGACTTCGCAAGCCATTATCCATGATAAATGCCAGATTCTGGATGTTTTGCTTTTCTAAATCGGGTTGTATAGGTGCAATCAACCACTGATGAAGTTTTTGGGAAAAAGGTAAATAACTCTTACTATTACGTTCAGCATTGTCCCTGATAGTTACTTCGTTTCGTAATTTTTTAACCTGTGCGAGTACCTTAGCCCGCGTTGCTTCCGGAATTCGCTTGACAATGGAACCCTTAGAGGTAACTACTACCAGTTCTAATTGGTCGTTATCTTTCTCTGATTGAATGTTAGAGCTTTCTGATACCCGCGCCGGAACAAAGGTGGCATAAATGAAACTTGATTTGACACCAATTTTAGTTTCAATTCTGCCTAAAATTTCTCTATCTTCCCCTGGGCTTCTAATTGCAGTGGTGCCAGTTTTCCCTAAATATTGGTCAAATTCAGACGTGAGGCTTCTCTCAATTTCGCCAACGTTTTTATCAATTTCAACAGTAGCATTATTGGTAGATGTACCAATTGTAGCGACTCCGGATAAAGGTAGTAGGTTTTGTCCGGGGCGGCGGGGAATAATTTGAATATTGCCTTGGCGGTAAGCAGAGGTAAACTCTTTTGATGGCAAAATCGTGTTAATTAATCCAATGCCGCTGCTAATAGCACCCGCAGTACCATTTTCTGTAGCATCACCTACAACAAAGGCAGTGTAAGCTGTGCCGCCGCCGTGGAAAATATTAATTGAACCATCTAGAATTCCTCCGGCGGTGGAAATGCTGGTAGGAAATGGGTTTCTAGCATCTGTGAAGGTGCCTGTAGCGCGGAAGAAATGGTCGGTGGTAATCGTGACAATTCCTCCTACTCCGGCGCTTCCACCTTGGGCATTAATGGAAACAACTTGAATGTCATTTATCGGGGTTCTGTCAAGTTTTTTGAGGGGATTAGATATGGTGACATTACCTCCATTGCCCAAGCTAGAACTAGAGTCTATAATCCCAGTATTTATAACGCCCAGTGTATCAACTTCGATTACAGCGCCGCCTGCTGCTCCTGTTGATGTTAAGTCTCCGGTAAGTATGTTACCGATATCGCTATTTAGCGCGATCGCTCCCCCAGTACCAGCACTAGAAGATGTGTCTATATTTGCGGTTACAATGCCCTTGGGAGCTGATGCGGTGACAGAACCGCTGCCTTTCCCAGAGGATGTTACATTGGCGCTGGTAATGGTTCCCTGTTGACTTGTCAGAGTAACTGCGCCGCCTGCGCCATTTTTGGAAGACGAATCAATGTTGCCAGTTGTGAGGTTACGCGACGAGGTTGCAGTGACTGCGCCGCCGCTGGTTCTTCCAGAAGATGTTAAATTTCCCGTTTCAATGGCACCATCTTGACTTTTTGCCGAAATTGTGCCACCAGATGAATCGATGTTTCCTGTGGCGATGTTGTCTTGCGCTGCAAGGGTGATTTCTGCGTCTTTCGAGGTAATATTGCCGCTTTGTACAGATCCTTGTTGGCTGGTGAGAGAAACTGCGCCGCCAGTACCTTTAGAAGTTGCGTCTAGATCCAACGTCTCAATGTTGTCCCGCGCTATAACCGTAATTGGGCCAGCATCAGTTTTAGACCCTGAGGTAATATTGCCAGTTTGTATGCTTCCGGAGTTGCTGGAAAGCGCGATCGCGCCACCCTTATTAGCAGAAGATGAGTCTAAAGATCCGGTATTAATAGGCCCCCTGTCGCTATTAAAGGTGATTTCCCCACCTTTCGAGGTGACATTACTGGTGCGGACTTGTGTATCCCCGTTTAAATTAACTTTGCCGCCATTGGTGCTGATATTGCCTACCTGGACATTGTTAGCAACGATATTCACACCAGCAGGCGCAGTAGTTGCGATATCCCCCGCTAAATTAGTAGTGCCACTACCACTTAATTGCGCCAAACTGGCAGCAGCAATTGCTGAATTAGCGGTTACATCCGTGGCATTTTCAATTAAGATAGCACCCAACTCTCTACCCGTTCCAGCACCCACAGTGTTACCGAATAAAATGTTTCCTGTGCCTGCAACCATCCGCAAGTCGTTATATTCGCCAGTCTCGCTATCTAGGGTGCCGTTGAACGAGATATTACCTTTACCGAAAGCACCCGTATTGAGGAAAGTATCGTCAGTCAGAGTAACATTCCCGTTAAACGTGATATCGCCATTTAAGGTAGTAACAGTACCTGACAATTTAGTTTGCAAAGCGTTGACAGTAACAGCTTGGAAAACATCGGTGTCTTTGCCTGAAAGGGTGGCATTATCACCGCCAATAATTAAGACGTCAGAATTAATAGTCAAACCTCTCAAGGCATTTGGTTTACCGACATCACCTTTAAAGATAGCTTGACCATTTACCCCAGGAGTAAGCGTCAGTAATTGAGTATTAGGAGTGAAGCCGCTGACCGACGATTCAAAGATAATCTTCCCGCCATTGCTTGCCAGTTCCACATCTTTATAAAGCCAGATCATTTTGCCCAATTGACCGAGGATAATGTCTTGTCCCTCTGTGCTAATATCTGCCCGTAAATTCGTTGTAGCAGCGTTGAGGGTGATGGAAGCATTTCCTTGGCCTGTAATCTTTCCGTTGACATCAATAGTGCCATTGGGAGATTGAATTTTTACTGGTTCATTGAAATTGGCGGCGTTGATGGTGACATTGCCACTGCCATTATCTGAACCAATGATAATGGGATTAAACCCATTCATAGCATTAATATCTGTTTGGGAAATATCTAGCGCCGAGGTGCCTTCAGATCCAGCGATCGCGATCGCTAACCCATTTGTTGCAGGTTGCAGCCTTATAGTATTGCTACCCGTAACTGTATTATCTCCTCCCTTGAAGTTAATTTCATTTCCTGTCAAAGTTAGGGAGTTGTGACCTGCTGCCCAGCTAGACTTAAAAGTAATCGTACCTCTTCCAGACGTAAGTGCGATATTTTCCGTCTGTTGCACTGGCCCTTTAAAGGTAATAGCGTCGTTGCTGGTAGTAATGTCTCCCGCAGTAATAGCTGTGCCAGAACCTTTTTGTAAAAATGCTCCCGCCAGGTTCATGTCGGCATCAGAATTAATTGTTAACTGACCCCTATTTTTGATAGTGAAACCGCCATCGCCAGAGGTATTGATAGCGCCTTGAAAGGTGAAATTATTACCAGTCAGGTTGATGCCATCTGCGGTATTAGTATTTAGAGTGCCGTTGAAAGTAGTAGTCCCCCTGCCGGAATTTTGGCGGATGCTAGAGGATGCGATCGCTTGCGTTTCTATATTATTAGCACTTGTAAAAGTCAGTTCTCCAACTTGCGCCGCACCACCTAGCTTAATATCACCCGCGCCTGCCGCCAATTCTAAATTTTTGCCTCCCTCAATAGTGCTATCAAAGCTAATATTCCCGGCACCTGTACTGAGGCTGACATTTTCTGTGAGAGTAACAGCGCTCTTAAAAGTAATGTTATCGTTAGTGGTGGTAATATTACTACCAGTAGAAACGGCACCCGCACCAGTTTGATTGAATGCTCCATCCAAGGTAAAGTCGGCGGCAGGACTAATGGTTAATTGACCACTGTTATTAATAGCAACACCGCCGTTGCCAGTAGTATTAATTGTATTCAAATTAAAAACATTTCCGGTTAGACTGATGCCATCCGCCGTATTCGTATCGAGTGCGCCCTTGAAGTTAGTAGTACCCGTACCTGCATTTTGACTGATGCTGGCAGCAGTTATAGAGTCATTGACAATGACGTTATCGGCGCTGGTAACAGTTAGTTTTCCTAAGCGAGTATTGCCTACTTTTCCACCAAAGGTAATATCTGCATTCCCTGCTGCCAAGTTCAGATCAAAAGCACCATCTAGAGTGCCGTTAAAGTTAATATTGCCGTCGGTAGTTGTAATAGTAATGCCTGTTTCTAGAGTTGTTGGGCCATTCAAATTGACGTTATTATCAGGTGCATCTGAGGTAGTAATGTCTCCTTTGAGAGTAATGCCATTCCCAGTAATATTTACACTTTTAATTTCATTTCCATTGCCAATAGCACTGACACTAACGCTACCCGTACCCGCATTAATATTCAAGCCTGCATTGTTACTACTGCGGATAGTACCAGCATTGAAAGCGATCGCGCTGTTATTTGAATTAAAATTAGTCTCTACTCCCGTCTTTATATTAAAGTTTGTTCCCGTGTAAGTTTGCTGGTTAGAGTTGTAATTTGTGCCAGTAAAGTTAATATTTTCCGTAGCAGTCAAAGCGGTGTTAATAATAACGCCAGCAATGTCAGCCACGGTGATATTGTTACCATTTATTGTTAAACTGCTTAGGGCAGCAGTACCGCCAATATCGTTAATATTAACGTCACCACTACCTGCGATAATATTCAGATTTTGAGCGCCGTTAATTGTTCCAATAATTTTGATGTCACCGCCGCCCAGAGAACCCGTGTTGAGAAAGACATTGTTACCCAGCAATACATCGTTATTAATGGTAATATTTTGGTCAGCAGTGATGATATCTGCGTTCAGAGTTGTGGCACCATTGAGGGTAATTGATGCGTCATCTATTCCGGTAATTGCTCCATCTACCGTAATCGAACCATTGGCAGCTTGAATCGTTACAGGATCTTGAAATATTACCGGATTGAGGACATTAACATTATTGCCATTATTTGCGCCAATGGTAATCGATTTAAATTTATCTTGCAATAAGGCTAACTCTGTTCCTGTAAGATCCAAAGCAGCTGTAGAATTGTCAGAGCCACCGAGAGCGATCGCTACCCCGTTTGTGGCAGGTTGCAACAACAAATCTTTCTTGCCAGATACTTCGTCTGTGAAATTTATCTCGTCTGCTGTCAGGGTGAGGTTGTTGTTATTTGCTCCCAATGTGGAGCTAAATGTAATAGTACCATTTCCCGCACTAAAAGCTATATCGCCATTACCAGGCATCGTCACCGCACCGTTAAAGCTGATATTATCATTGCTGGTGGTAATGTTCCTAGAAGTAGAAACTCTACCTGCGCCAATTTGGTTAAAGGCACCATCCAACTTCATAACCCCGGTAATGCTGAGATTGTCACTATTATCAATAGTGAAAATTCCGTTATTAGTAGTCGTAACCTGGTTATTGAAGTTAAAATCTTTGCCTGTGAGGTTAATATTACCAGCGGTATTGAGTTCGCCATTAAAAGTAGTCTTGCCTGTACCTGCAATTTGAGTAATGCTAGTAGCAGAAATAGCTTTTGTATCTACATTGCTGGCACTGGTAATACTAAAAATCCCAAGTTCGGCGTTACCTTTTAAGTTTATATTACCTAGTCCAGCAACTAATTCTAAGTTTTTGCCGCCATTTATCGGGCTGTTAAAACTTATGTCCCCTGTACCTACACCTGTATCGAATTTAACATCTCCTGTTAGCGTAACTGGACTATTAAAGCTAATACCTTCTGCGGCAAGAATATCGCTGGCGGTAAAGACTGCGCCTGTACCAATTTGTTGGAATCCTCCCCCTAAATTCATGCTGGCACCAGCCGAAAAGGTAAGTTTGCCAGTATTATCAATAGTTAAGGTTCCGGGACTGGGTTTCGTCAGGGTTCCAGTGACATCTACAGTACCGCCACTAATAAAGGTGAGATTTTGAATTGTTGGCAATTCCAGCGTCCCAATTTGGATGCTGGTAGTATTAGCTTTATTGCCAATAATTAAATTATTAGCGGTAATGTTGGCTAATTGAGCAAGAGTGAAGTTTAGCCCGGGATTAACAACTACACCTAAGCCGATAGTTGTCCCTGAAGATTTGGGTGCTAAAGTAACATCAGAACCCGTGATCGCCAACGTACCCAGATTAAATGTATCCGCAGTCAATACAATCGGATTTTGCGTTGAAGTTACAATACCACCAAAATTAATCGTGTTTGTTGTAATATTGATGCTGCCATTGGTGTTTATTCCGGCAAAGGTGCTACTGCCTGTACCTGCATTTTGAGCAAAGCTAGTAGATGCGATCGCGCCTGCATATACATCTTTAGCGCTTTGAATAGTAAATTTGTTTATTCCTGTTGCGCTAAATAAGGCAATATCACCTGTACCTGCGCTTAATTCTAAGTTTTTGCCACCGCCTGCGATCGCTCCGGTAAAAGTAATATTATTATTGCCAGTCGTAAGTTTAGCATTTCTGGTGAGGGTAACGGGACTGCTGAAACTAATTTTGTCATTGCTGGTGGTAATGTCGCCGCCAAGAGAAACTGCACCTGCGCCAATTTGTTTAAACTCCCCATCCAACTTTATGTCAGCAGCAATGCTGAAGGTGCCGCTATTGTTAACAGTAAAACTGCCAACTTGGGCATCGCTATTTAACTTAATATTACCCGATCCAGCAACTAATTCTAAGTTTTTGCCGCCGTTAATCGTACTATCAAAAACAATATCCCCTGCACCTGTACCTGTATCAAATTTGATATTTCCGGTGAGAGTAATAGCACTATTAAATTTGATGTTGTCGTTGGTAGTAGTAATGTTACCGGAAGTCGAAACTGTTCCTGAACCATTTTGGAGGAAAGCTCCATCCAAGTTCATATCGGCACCGTTTTCCATAGTAAAGGTGCCACCGTTGGTAATAGTTACAGTTCCATTATTAGTTGTAGTAATATCACCTTTTAGCGTTACATTACCACCGTTGCGAGTAATAAATACTAAATTCTTGTTTTGAGATATGAGCGGGGAGTTTGTTGTTCCCAGCACAATACCGCTAGTATTGTTGGTATCCCCGATAGTCAAAGTGCTGGCAGTAATGCTATCAAGTTGAGCGTCGGTAAAGTTGAGATTTTCAGTATTACTTTCGATACCAATAGTTTTATCTGATGTGCCTGGTTTCAGAGTGACATTAGCCGCGTGAGTAGAAGAAACAAGCGCGATCTTATCTGCACTGACAATCAAGTTCCCCAAAGGCGTAGTATTACCCACCGTATCATTAAAGTCAACTTTGCCTGTCCCCGCGCTTAATTGTAAGTTTTTACCGCCATTTATCGTGCTGTTGAAGGTAATATCAGCATTTCCAGCGTTTAGCCTTACGTTTCCTGTCAGGTTGACTGCACCAGTAAAGCTAATACTTTGGTTAGCAGTTTTGATATCTCCTGCGGTATTAACAACTCCGGCGCTAATTTGACTAAAAGCACCATCCAGATCCAAATTAGCAACAGAGCTAATATTCAGCACTGTACTATTGATAGTCAGTCCCCCTTTGAGCTTCATGGGTGCATTCAAGTTGACGGTAGAAGCGCCTAAAGTCAGCTTGTTAGCATTAGCGTTGCCACTGGCATCAACGGCATCTTGAATAGTCAGAGAATTAGTAGCTTCATATTCAACATTAGTGGTGTTGAGCATCGTTACTACTTCTGAAGGTGTAATATCGCCGCCAGTATTGGCAATGACAAAGGTTGCCGGATCTAATAATAATTGTCCAGTTAATCCATTATTAGCCCGCAAATCCACAAAACCGTCATATTTGAGGCTTAGCTTTCCCGATGTCTCCACAAAACCGCCGTTACCACTTTCAGCGCCACCACGCGCTGTAATATTCCCGTGAAACTCAGTTGTGTCGTCCGACCAAACAATTACACGTCCGCCATTACCATTAGTTATGGCATCTGCGTTAATTGTGGTTTTGCTGTCAACAAAGGTGTGATTGGCATTAGGGACTTTTCCCTTACCTTGATAGTCGCCGCCAATCAATACTGTACCGCCGCCGAGGTTGCCTGATGCGTTAATATTGGCACTGACTAAACCAACTTTTTCACCCAAAACTTGCACCGTGCCGCCAGTTCCCGATACATCGACGGCACCAGCTACAATGGCGGTACCCGGTGCTGCTGGTATGCCAGAACCGCTAATAACTACCTTTCCCTCACTGTTTACTGTGACTGCTGTGGCGTTCCCTACATTTGCACCTGTCAACAGAGTTGGTAAGTCTGCAACTGGCCCCATCCAATTCTCAGGTGTCCCGCCTGCGGTAGGGAGTGCAATTTCTAAACTCAGCAATTTTCCCGCTTCTGATATCCGTACCACCTTCTCATCGGGTACGGCTACGACGGTGATATTACCGCCTGGTGCGGACAACTTCCCGGTACTGATAACTGTGCCACCGAGTAAGGTAAGATTTTGCCCTTGTCCTACTGCAAGGTCTCCGGCGTTGATTATCGCCCCAGGCTGACTCATTGTGAAGGCAAAGCTGCTGGGCGTACCGACTAAAGCAGCGTAGTCATTGGCACCAGTGGCGTTAAACCAATTGTCACCAAAGCCAATGCCATTAGCAGTAGTGGCGGTGAAGGAAGCAGGCACGTTTAGCCTAGCGTTAGCGCCAAAAACAATGCCAGCGGGATTCATTAAGAATAGGTGGGAATTCCCGCCCGTCACCTGGATCAGACCATTAATTACCGAGGCATCGCCTCCACGTACTCTGGCCAGGATGTTCTGAATGTCTGGGTTGGAGAGAAAGTTGGCTATTTCGCCAGAATTGACACCGAACTTAGTAAAGCTGTGGAAGAGATTTGCGCGATCGCCTGAAAGGGTGCCGCCAGTGATGTCAATTTGGTTGCCATCCTGCTTAATTACAGTATTCGTGTCATTGGGTGTCGCAATAATTGTTTGGGCAGATGTGCGTACACCTACAACCGCCCAAAGCAACGTCCAAGCTAACAGGACACCGATTCTGCTGGTAAATACTGACATCAATCTCTTCCTTACGGCTGATGAAAAATATGTGGTTAGTCTAATTCTTTAATAGAATTCTTACCCACTCCGTAATATCACAGTTGAGATAAAGAAATCATCAATTAGGTCTGAAGTAGTTTAAAGACTTAACAATGATGGCAATATTGCTATACAAAAAATTCACAACTCGAAGGCGAACGGTGATTTACATAAGTTTTTCTTAAAAAAAAGTTTATTAATATAATATAAACTAATTAAAAATTTACAATAAATTATTTATAACCCAACTGGTAAGGTTAGGGTAAATGCAGTCTGTCCAGATAATCTTGGGTCAAGCTTCAGGTCGCCACCGTGCGATCGCGCGATTTCCCGCGCTAGGCTCAGTCCTAATCCAATTCCCTCTACTTTGCGCGTCCGGGCTGGATCGCCGCGATGGAAGCGGTCAAAAATGCGATCGCGATCGCTCAATAGAATCTCTTTCGAGCAATTACTGATAGTAATCAATACAGATGCACCTTGACGACGGGCATCAATCCGAATCCAGCCGTCAGGCAAATTGTATTTAATCGCGTTGCTAATCAAGTTTTGCAAGACCTGAACAAGTAAGTCGCGATCGCCCTGCACGCGCAAACCGTCGGCAATTTCTGTTTGAATCTCTAGATGGGGTGCCAGCAGTTCTATATCTTCCAACATCTCAATTAACAAGCCAGACAAATCCACCCCAACTCGGTACAAAGCCATTTGTCCGGCATCTGCTAGGGAAAGCAGCAGAAGTTTACGCACAATCCCGCTAAGACGGCGCACTTCATCGAGCAAATTGCTTAAACCCTGTTGCACCTCTGAACCTGGTTCCGCTTGTTGCAGGGTGCGTTCCAGTTCTCCTTGCAAAATCGCCAGGGGAGTCTTGAGTTCGTGTGCAGCATCGGCGCTAAAGCGAGACGCTTGCTTAAAACTGTGTTCCAGACGTTCCAACATCTGGTTAAACACTTGAATTAATTCGACAAATTCAACATCTGTCGCACCGATGGGGACTCGTTGTTCCAACCCGCTAGCGGTGACATTGCCAATAACTTTGGTTAATCGTCGGATAGAATGCAAACTGCTGCCAGCAATTACCCATGCGCCACCCGCTACGAGCAGAAGCACCCCTGGAATTGAAATTAGGAAGATGTTGCGGATGACGACCATTTCTTGTGCGATCGCGTTTAAACTTACGGCGATCGCAACTTGAGTAAAGGGTGTTGTGACTGCACCAATCCGCCAAGTTCCCGTTGCTGTGCGCTGGGTGACGAATCGAGGCGCGGGCGGTGGTCGATCCGGCGGAGGTTGCGATCGCTCTGAAAATGGGGCTGTTTGTCGCTGGGAATGAGGTGGTGGAAAGGGCTGTAGTTGGGGGCGCGATGTCCAAAGGCTCTTGGTATCTAGATCGGCAGCCCATTCCTCGGAGCGATAAAGGACATTTCCATCTGCATCGATAACCAACATAGCGATCACTGTATTGGTTCCAAACGCACCAGGGAGAAAGCCTTCATAAGACTGCCAGCGATCGCGCGATCGCGGACGACCTGCCCGCATCAATTGACTTTCAACTTCTGCATCGAGTCGGCTTACCTTTGCCTCATAAATCAGCCACCAGGAGATTAACCCAAACCCGACGATGGCACTCCCTGCAAGAACAGCAGACAATAGAGCAATCCGGATACGGAAGGAACGCAACTTCACTGTTGATCTGATTGCCGAAAACGATAGCCAACGCCGCGAATGCTTTCAATCCAACCCGCGCCACCGATGGAGTCAATTTTTTTGCGAATGCGTTGAACGCACACATCTACTACGTTGGTATTGGGATTGAAATCATAGCCCCAGATGTGTTCTAAGATTTGCGTGCGGGTGAAGACTCGTCCAGGCGATCGCATCAGATATTCCAAGAGGTTAAACTCGCGGGTGGTGAGTTCAACTATATGTTGATTGCAAGTAGCTTCTCGCGTGATGCGATCGAGCTTGATGGGGCCAACACAGACTAAATTTTGGCGATTGCCCGCACTCCGACGCACAACCGCATGAATGCGGGCAACGAGTTCTTCAACGAAAAATGGTTTCGCTATATAGTCGTCAGCACCCAAATTTAACCCCTCAAGTCGGTCATCCAATTCATTACGAGCAGTCAGCAAAATTATCGGCACATTCTGTCCTTTTCGGCGCAGGTTTTTGAGGATGGACAAACCATCTTTTCCCGGCACCATGATGTCAAGTACAAGCGCGTCATACTCGTTATCCAAGGCGCGAGTATAGCCCTCATCTCCGTTGTCACAATAATCGACAACAAATCCTTGTTCCTTCAATCCAGCTTGGACAAAGTTGGCAATTTTTGCTTCATCTTCAACAAACAAAATATGCACGGGTTTCTCATGCGATTGGACGGCTTGCGAGGTTTATTCAGTTTAACTAAATGATTCGTGAAGGCGAGATACGCGACTTCTCCAAGAAGTCGCGTATCTGAACCGCTGGCATCTCACAATAGCCGATATGATCGGAGGATGACCCGGCAAGAAACCCGACTCCAAAACGCAAGCAATGGTCAAAACACCTCCTCATCAAAAACCTTTGCCAATTCCACTGCTCGAAAGTGGCGATCGCTTAAATCGCTATGAATTTGAGCGACGCTATAATGCCATGCCTCATCTCAGGAAGGCTGAACTGATTGAAGGAGTTGTCTACGTGCCTGGTGCCAGGGGTTTTAGAAGTCATGCTCAACCTCACGGAAATTTGATTGGTTGCCTGGGCAATTACACAGTTGCAACACCGGGTATTGAGTTGGGAATTGAACCCAGTGTTCGTTTAGATTTGGACAATGAACCCCAACCCGATGCGGTGTTGATGATTGAGGAACAAGCTGGAGGTCAGGCGCGGCTGAGTGAGGATGATTATATAGGGCGTTGCATAATAAGGGTATGAATTAGGGGAAATCGCCATGCAATGTCCTGAGTGTGGCTCCTCCCATGTCCGGAAGAATGGGAAGAACAAAGGTAAGCAAAATCACATCTG
>NZ_JACJOK010000026.1:0-142673 GCF_014695505.1 Trichocoleus sp. FACHB-90 | reverse complement strand
ATTGAAGAGCTAGAGTATTTATTGCATCAGCTTTTAAATGAAGGGGAGTTGATTATTAAATGGGGACGAAAGATTAAAAACAAGGGTGATGCTCTTACCACAGTTTAAATGCTTAACAGCTTACTCTAATTATCTAACATTTCCCATGCAAGAAATTCACTTAGGCTTTCATGAAGTAGATAAAATGAATGATACCGTCAATGTATTTTGTCCGGTGCTTTTAGCTTTAATTCTTTCTTTTGTATGGCTGGGCTATAACTTAGGCATTTTCAAAAGTTCAATCAAAATTAATGATGAGAAAGGAGTATTAATACCATCCTTATTTTTGTTGGTATCTCCTTTCTTATTTACCTATTTATTTTCTATTAAAATTTATGATCATATTCCTGAAATAGTTAGATCAATTTTACCAGTAGCTACTTTTATGTTAGGTCAATTTATCACTAAGCGTGAAAAACGAAAAGAAGCTAATAAAAAGGAAAAAGAACTAGCAAATATGCTTTTGGTCATAATCGATCAGGCTGTGATAGATTTCCTATATCGCCTCGAAGGAAAATTAATGTGTGTCACGGATGGTAGAGAAAGTTTTGATTTCATCAAAACTTATTATGAAAAATACAAGCCTGAAATTGACGCTGATTATCAAAAGATTCGTAATCAAGCAGAAATATTAACCATACACGCTGGAGTAGAAAGTGTATTTTATATTAAGAGAGTGAGAGATTCTTTAGAATATATGTATTCACTAGAGCCAACTCCACAAAATATACTTCACACATTGATTGAAATTCGTTCGCTTAAGCTTGCAGGGTATGAAAACATACTAATATTGATTAAAGAGGTAATAAATAATGACGTTTTATTCAACCGCGTAATTGCTAAATTAAAATCTGAGCGAAAGAGGTTTTTGCAAATAAGAGAAAGCCATGACCTTTACTTAAATTATTGGATAAATAGAGGAGAGAATGAATATAGAAAGAGGCAAGAAGCCAATCCTTACTTAGGTTATAATATAAATACTGAATCTCAAGCTATCAACCACATTGAGGATACATTTAAGTTTTTTAGAATTACTGATTATGATTAATACAGTGGGGAATAATCATAATTATTACTATAATTGCAAAATTTTATATTTACGAGCGCTCCTTTTTTCTCTAGGTAATCCTGAAATGTGTTGAATAGATGGAGTGACAAACCAGGAAGATAAAATATTGTCTTTACCCCATTACTCCAATGTCAATAATCCTGCTGAAAAATGCGCTACTAGCCGCCGCTGTCTTAACCAAGGCGCACCAATAAGAGTTTCCCTAAATGCAGCTCCTGCAACGACTTCAATAGTAAATTCTTCTCCATCCAATACAACTTTTCCCAAGTAAGTATCGAGAGTAGTTTCACCCATTGCTGTCTGGACATCCCGCGTTTCTATTCGACGCCAACCAAGACCTTGTAAATCCTGGTTGTTAATTGCTAGCCATTCAGTACAGCCTGTATCCAGTAGTGCTATCGTAGGAAAATTTTCACCATTGGCAGCAATCAAATCAATCTCAAAAAATAGCTGACCTATTTCATCAAACTCACCTTGGATCATATCCGTCCGCAAACTCCTGTCTCGTTGAGACGGAAAGTAGCAAATATAGCCTGCGGATGTTTCTCAAGCGCCTTTTTTAAGGCAGTCATGCTGTCTTGGGCTACGAAATAATCCTCGGTGTTTGGTTCAATGACAATGAACCAGTTGTAGTGATTTTCGATTAATTCAGGTTGGTGCCGTTCAAAAATTACACGGCCTTTCTGGTGAAATGCTTTCCTTTGAGATTCTTGTCTAGCTTGTTCTTCTGGAGATATGGTGAGTTCTGGGAATATTCTGCCACGTCGTGCTTGGCGCTCAGATTGTTGTTGTGTCATATTTTTAAACTTACATATATTTAAAGTGATTTTATCATAATAATAAGAAAACTTATCTTTTATTGAGAAATATATAAAAACGATCGCTTCTTTTTCATAGAAAGCGATCGCTACTAATTCAATTCTGTTCTGACAACAAAAGTTTGTGCAGTTTAAAACACAACAAAACCAGGGATTTCTTCCTAAGCTTACCTTTCAGCGAAGTTTGCTTTATCCAGCATTACCTTCACTTTCCACTGGCACTAAAATGTATTTTATCTGCTTCTCAGATCCCTTGACAATCTGACTACTAGATGGATTGGCATTCTCAGTTGCACCCTTCAATGCTTCTCCCGTACCTCTTACATTCTCGTTAACATTCTCAGCTGCATCCTTGAGTACATCCACTGTACCTTTTACAGTTTCGTTAACATTCTCCGCTGTACCCTTAACTGTGTTCAGCGTATCTTTTACAGTGTAATTAACATCTTGGGTTACACCCTTAACTTTGTCCCCTACATCTATTACTGTGTCATTAACGTTGACAGCTACGTTCTTTACCCCGTCACCTACGCTTCTTACAGTTTGGTTGACACTTTCAGCTGCATTCTTGACTGTGTTTCCTGCATTTCTTACAGTCTGATTAACCCTATCAACAGAACCCTTATTAGCCAAAGCGCCAGCTATTGCACCCACGGTAGCACCAATGAATGCTCCAATCGCTATTTTAGTGAACGCATTATTCATACCTGTGCCTGCTGAAGGAGCATCATATTCATGCGGAATTTGCTCAACAAATATTTCATCTTCATCCAAAAATTCGTTGCTCTCAATCATAAAAATCGTTTCCTTCCTACTACATAAAACTGATGAATAGCCGTTTGCTTATACCATTTAACTTTTTTCCCACTACACTAATATCTTTTGTTAGCCTACCTTTAAAAGTGGGTTAGGGTTATCAAATGTGTATCCTTCCAAAAGTAAATTGGTATTAGCTCAGCAAAAAGCAATATCTAGAAAAAGCAATATCTAGCTACCCAACAAATACAAAAGAATAGTTAGGGAACGGTTAGCTTCAACCCAAGAAATTGCGGTTTTTCGGCTTTACATGGGTAAGGGTAAATAGAGAAAAGTTAGGAGTTATGAATTTATGAATTATTAACTCCTAACTCCTAATCCCATTATCCATTCCCACTCATCAAAAATTGCTTCTAAATGTCAGCAGTATCTTCATAAGGCTGTATTGCAGGAACTTCTCCTTCTTGGAGATAGGTTGCAACATCTTGCTCCTGCGGGCCGGAAATGTACGCCGTCTGAATATCCATGTCTCTTTCCATGCCGATGTCACCAGTCGTAACCTGCGGCGTATTTAGAACCGGGCGCTCTTTAGCTATCTTGATGTCCTGATTGTAAGATGGCTTGAGATCCTCAGCTTTATCCTGAACTGAGTCCAATGCACCGACTACAGATTGCTTGGCATCCTCAGTATTATCCTTTAGCTGGTCTGCTGCACCTGCTATAGCTTGCTTGGCATCTGAAGATGCACCTTTTACTGCATCCAATGCACCTACGACAGCGTGGTTAACACCTTGAGCGGTATCTTGTAATGTGCCTACTACAGCGTAGTTAACACCCTCAGCTACACTCTTAACCGCCTCACCTACACCTTTGGCTGTCTGACCAACACCGCCAGCTACAGTCTTTGCTGCCTCGCCAACACCGCCAGCTACAGTCATTGCCGCGTCGCCTACACCTTTAGCTGTCTGACCAACACCGCCAGATATAGTCTTTGTCGCGTCGCCTACACCTTTAGCAGCGTGTTTAACACCCTCAGATGTTCTCCTACCAGCCAAAAGACCAGCTAATGTGCCTAATGTCGCACCGATGAGTCCTCCCATCAGCGCTCTAGATAAGCCTGGATTCATGCCGCTGGATTGTTGCCCAACATTCATGCTGCTGGATTGCTGCCCAACATTCATGCTGCTGGATTGCTGCCCAACATTCATGCTGCTGGATTGTTGCCGACCAACGGGTTGAGACGTAATGGTAGGACTATTGTCTTCTCTAATTCCAGTACCTATAGTTACGTCTTCTGTACGAACGTAGGGTTGAGCAGTTACGCTACCAGCTTGGTCGTCACGTTTATCGAAAGATTGTATGTTATTAGTCATTAATTGTCTCCTTTGTTCCCAAGCAGCTAAATTTTGTTTTGGCGTAGCTTGTCATCACTTGTAACTTTAACGAGCCGCAATAAAGACTTAACTGAGCTAAAGGCAGACATCACCAAACACATAGTGCATCGGTAGGTAGATTCTTAGCGCCAATCATTGTATATGGCTATACCTTGGTAAATGTTTAGCGATGTCTCTCTTGAGGTCGGTGTAAGTGTATACGTGCGATCGCTAAATTGGCGATAGCGGGGACATTGAGATCGTTAAGGCGTTTTGGTAGGCAGGAGACGGGCATTATGACACAGAGCAACCAGCCTTTTGATCGGCATGACGAAAATACTGACCGGATTCCGGCACAGTCCAGCGTTCCTCCAGCAGACACTGGCATAAATGGCGCTGATACTGTCTTAGATGGAGCTAACGAAGATACTGACGCGGCTACCGAAGAGTCCGGCGTTCAGCCAACAGGCACCCGTAGGCGTGTCGCTAATGCTGCTTTAGCTGGAGCAACCTTTGGTGCTGTAGTCAGCGCGGCAGCTGCGGCGTTTACTGGTAAGGGTGTAGGTGAGGGTCTTAAAGCAATTGTTGAAGGTGTAACGGATTTAGTAATAAAAGGTGCTACTGCGGGTGTTGCACCTACTATTGAAGGTGCAATGGACACACTTAAAGGTGCTGCTGTGGGTGTTCAACCTACTATTGAATATCCCTGGGATACGCTTCAAAGTGCTACGGGTGTTCAACCTACTATTGAAGATGCCAGCAACACACTTAAACCTACTGCTGCGGGTGTTCAACCTACTATTGAAGATCCTTGGGATACGCTTAAACCTGCTGCTGCGGGTGTTCAACCTACTATTGAAAATGCCAGCAACACACTTAAAGCTGCTGCTGAGCCTGTTGTTAAACCCCCTGTATCTCCCGTTGATTCTATCCCCAAATCTTTAGACCCGCCCCCTGCGACTGGTGCAACTGGTAGTGTTGCTAGTGATGTAATGAACAGCTCTGCTTTAGTGCAGCTGTTACTGAGTCAGGTAGGTAGCGAACTGGCGATGAGTTTCTACGAGCAGCTACCAGCAGTTGTTCTTGCTGAAATTCAACGGTTAAGCACTAACCCCACTCCGGAAGAGCAACAGCGAATAAGAGATAGCTGGACAAAAGCTCTAGAACCTATAGCTATTGCGATTATCCAATCTGGACAATTATTCAAACCCAGCACTGTGTATCCCACAAACAACGGGCATCGTAAGCATACTGAAGTAACTTGAGGCAATAGTTAATAGATTTTTAAAGCCAAGAATGGATACAAATATTGTAAGGATTCAGCTTTAAAATTGAGGAACTAGAGACGAAGGTAGATCGCTCTATCGACGTTTGGAGGGTTTTTTGCTGTCTAAATCTTTACTTACTTTGAGGCGCTCGATATCTTATCTGAGGTCGTCGAGTATTTTGTGTAGCTGACACAGCGCCCAGCTTGTTCCACGATCATGCTGACCAGTTCTTCTTTGGACAACTGGCTAAGGCTTTTCGGGCCTGGTTGTTGCGCCTAGTCTGTGATTCATAGTGAGTGCATCTGCTGAGTTAGGGCTATGGCGCTTGCTAAACTTACTGATGAAAAGCTCACCTGGTGTACTTAAGCCTAAGTTTTTTGTCATGGAACCGCCTCACTGTTCGAGGTGGATTGCATTTCTATATCATAATATTGACAGCCGAATTTAGATACTCTTAACCTAGTTTAAATAATGTTAATGAGCATAGATCGATATGTATTTTTTGTACAAATAAATATTAACCTATCCAAAAATATGTTAATTAGCTAAAAATGTTTTTATGTGAAAATTTGACTTTTTTATATAAGTTGTTGAGGAGATAGATATACTGAAATTGCAAGCACAAGCTGTCTGGATGCCAACACGATTAAGACTGGTTTTGATTTATGACTTTTATGTATTCATAAAAAGCGATCGCTTCCGCTTTTGTTGATTCAGGAGACAGAACGCTAGTTTTAAACAGGTAATGATGCCTGAATGCGATCGCTCAAATCTTCGAGTGTACAGTTGCGTAACGCAGCGATCGCAATGATGCCTTTGGGTACTTCCCGTAAATAGGGGCAGCGATCGCATTCTGTTCCCCTCCTGTGACGTGCCAATCAAGCAACGCCATCTTCCCTGCCACTTCCGACGCTTTTAGCGGGGGTAACGCCGAAGACATTTCCTAAAAAGTAGCAACCACCTGAAAAACTAAATTTATCAAAATTCCATTTTACTATAAAATTAGCATTTTTTACTTAAAAATAATTTGGCATTCCTATATCAGTAATTATTAATAAACTATATAATAATAAAAATCCTCTCCTGTAATTGTGGTGCTAACGCATCATGCGAATGAGCCAAATCATGGCTTTTAAACTGCTGTTAACTTGTGAATCGTATTATAAATTACTTTTTTAAAGAAAGAAAAATCAGGAGAGCAAGCAAAAATTAGGGTGTTCTTACTACTGAACACAATGCCTGTGTAATGGATATTTCACTCTTCCGCTCGGTTGCTAGTCAGTATCAGCATATACGCCGTGTAAACACAGTCTCAATGATGAATGTCATAAGTCATCAGATAGAAGACCAAGTTATCCAGCATAAACTTTCAGTAGACTTTTACGCGGGCTTTCAAAAATTTTCTAATTTTCCAGATCAACTGCGTCGCTATAGTCGCTTAGGGGCAATATGTAGGCGAGTTTATGTGTTTGGTATTGCCGACTCGGAACCACCTTCTATTCCAGGGGTAGAGTTTATTGAAATTTCACCCAGCTCTGTTCTGTCTCGCGAGTGGTTTTTGTTGGTCAATACTTCGAGTTTTTGGACTACATTGGTTGCCCAAGAAGTAGATGGACGGGACATAACAACGGGCGGACGACGCTTTGATGGGTTGTGGTCTTTTGACGAGCAAGTAGTTGACCGAATCTCGCTCTTGATATCACAAGTTATGGAGTCATCTTACCAGCCGATTAGACAGCGCAACTACGAACAGCAAAACATCCATATCTCCGACGTCAGCAGCCGCATGCTCGGTATGCTGGAACAAGTTGTACTAAATAGTCAGCGTCGCCGAGTACACCTCCGCACCTTGCAACAATTTGCGGAAACCTCCTCAAACAATCCAGAGAATCTTCTAGAAGATACAGCAGAGATTTTACACAGTATTTTTGGTGCTACGGGTGTTGTCATTGCTGGACTCAACCCTTCTAAGGAAGATTATTCAGTCTGTGCTGTAGCAGGCGATGCGAATGGCAAAGGTTGGAAAATGCCTGTGAGTGAGGGATTGATCGGACGAGCAATTCAGCAGGCGCGATTGATCCAGGTAACAAGTGTGCGCCAGAGACACGAGAGCGATCCGCTATTGCCTACTGCCAAAGCGTTGATTGCTGCGCCAATTATAGAAGGTCAGGTTTATGGTGCGATCGCTATTAGCAACACAGAGTCTAATCAATGGGATGAAGATGATGGTCAGACACTGATGGCGATCGCCAGGATGCTAGCAATCCATCTCCGACAAATAGATAATTCTGTGTCTAACCCAACAGAGCAACTACCCACCCATGAGCTGCAACAAGCCGTTGTTGAGCAGCAGGAGGCTGTAGTGCATCTTTTGACACTTCAGAAAAAACTCCGCAGCTTGGGCAACCTTACCCCCATTCAACTTGAAGTTTTACGTCACATGAATAAACACTTTGCTAAGTTAGTCGCGCAGATTAAGATAGCCAGAAACCTGATGCGGAAGTGACTTTTTAAGGGGTGCTTCTTCCTCGTTCTCAGGCGGAGTCTGAGAACGAGAAATTCATATACACTAACTAAGAATTTCAGTCCGTTTCAACGGACTTGAGCTTTAAGCCTTGAACTTTAGTTCAGGGCTTGAGCGCAGGACAAAAGTGAAGTGCCGCTATCTTAAGCCTGTACTCCTACAGGACAAGCAACTTTCGTTCCACCTAAACCACAATACCCGCCAGGATTTTTGGCAAGATACTGCTGATGGTAGCTCTCTGCATAGTAGAACTCAGGAGCCTCAATAATCTCAGTAGTGATATCGCCATAGCCAGCCGCATTCAGAGCTTTCTGATAAGCGTCTCGCGATGCTTCAGCCAGCTGCCTTTGACCTGAATACACGTAAATTCCTGAACGATACTGAGTGCCAGCGTCATTGCCTTGACGCATACCTTGAGTGGGATTATGGCTTTCCCAGAAGACTTTTAGAAGTGTTTCGTAACTAATAATTTTTGGGTCAAAAACGACCAGAACCACTTCATTATGTCCGGTCATGCCCGTGCAGACCTCTTCGTAGGTGGGGTTTGGTGTTGTGCCAGCTGCATAACCCACTGCGGTGCTGAAAACGCCCTCTTGCTGCCAAAATTTCCGTTCTGCACCCCAGAAACACCCCATGCCAAACATCGCCATTTCCATCCCAGCTGGAAAAGGAGGCTTGAGAGGATGACCGTTGACGTAGTGACCAGAGGGTACTGGCATTGACTCTGCCCGTCCTGGCAATGCCTGCTCAGGAGTAGGTATAGTTTGCTTTTTGCCAAATCCGAATAGCGCCATGAATTTTGATGTCTGAATAGGTCGTTACGTTACTTAATACTATTTTAGCGCTTTGGCTTGTGACTCAGATCCAGCACTTTTTCTAGCAACAATATTTTTTAGTAAGTTACAACTCAATAGGGTTCACTTAGAAGATAAAAATTCAAACCTGCGATTTGTTGGGTAACATTCCCGTAAGAGGATGTCCTAGAAGTGTCAAAAGTTAGTTTGATCCCCCCAGCCCCCCTTTTTCAAGGGGGGAGAATCAAGCCTTAGTCCCCCTTTTTAAGGGGGATGCAAGGGGGATCTCCACGCTCTAAGCGTCTCGATTATGACTTTTCAGACATCCTCTAAGGCTACGCGAAAGCAAGCTACAACCATTCCCGACAACTATCCTTAAGTAAGCTCGCGCTAAAACTACATTCGTTCTACAAGGGGCAAAAACAATGAGATACAAACTCTTGGGTAAAAGCGGATTGAGGGTATCTGAACTGTGCTTGGGAACAATGACCTTCGGTGAAGATTGGGGCTGGGGCGCTTCCAAAGACGAAAGCCGTCAGGTTTTCGATGCTTTTGTGGAAGCAGGAGGCAACTTTATTGACACCGCCAACGGCTACACCGATGGCAGCAGCGAGAAAATCGTTGGTGAGTTAATTGCCGCAGAACGCGATCGCTTTGTCGTTGCAACCAAATACTCATTCCCCTTGCAGATGAACGACAAGGCAGGCAACCCCAACGGCAGTGGCAACCATCGCAAGAGCATGATGCAGTCCCTAGAAGGCAGCCTAAAACGCCTCAATACGGACTACATAGACTTATTCTGGCTGCACGCTTGGGACTTTATGACACCTATTGAAGAAGTGATGCGTGCCTTTGATGATCTGGTACGCTCTGGCAAGGTGTTATATATCGGCATTTCGGACGCGCCTGCTTGGATTGTTTCTCAAGCAAACACCTTGGCGCAATGTTACGGCTGGACTCCGTTTGTCGCTTTGCAAGTCGAGTACAGTTTGGTTGAACGGACACCGGAACGCGACTTGTTACCGATGGCGAAGGCATTTGACTTAGCGGTTACGCCGTGGTCGCCTCTTGGCTCTGGTGTGCTGACGGGCAAATACAATAAAGGCAGTGGCAATAACGAACAAGGACGACTGGCAACTACTTCCGGGGGAAATATTTCCCAACGCCATCTAGCGATCGCAGAAGTTGTGAGTCAAGTTGCCGAAGAAATCGGACACACACCTCCACAAGTTGCATTAGCTTGGTTGCTTGCTCAAAGTGGCGTTGTCATCCCAATTATCGGCTCTCGTAAAGTATCGCAGATTAAAGATAACTTAGCTTGTCTGGATGTGAAGCTATCACCAGAGCATTTGCAACGCCTCAATGAAGTTAGCAAAGTTGAACTTGGCTTCCCCCATGACTTTTTAAGCAATGACATGATCCGCGATCGCCTTTTTGGTGGCACGTTCGACTTAATCGACAATCACCGCAGCTGAAATTAAATAAGAAAGCGATCGCATTTGGTAATACATCTGTAGGGGCATGGCATTCCCATGCCCCTATCAAACGTCACAACCGCAATATTCTACCGAACGGAGAAAAGCTATATTTTTACTGACTACCTAGAAAAATGGCTAGTAGCGTTCTTACAGTATTAGCGATAGGATGCTTGCAATTTAAGGATTTTAGTTCACCAACAATCCCAGGAGAAATCAAAATGCCGACTATTGCAAAGAATAACGATGTAATTACGGTAATAATTATCTTCGAGGTAGAGCCGGAACGACAGCAGGAATTAATAGATACTATTGGAGAATTTCTCGAAACAGCGGTGAAACATCAACCAGGTTTCGTCTCATCCAGCCTCCACAAAAGTATAGACGGCGTAAGGGTGATGAACTATGCCCAGTGGGAAACCTTGGAAGATTACCAAGCTTTTGTCAACAACTCTGAAGTACAAGCAGTTGGTAAAAAGCTTTCGCAGTTTAAAATTCATGAGTCACACGTCTACGAAGTCGTAGTTTCTCTGCCAGATGACGCTGACCTCAAAATTACTAAAGGCGGTTTGATTCACCTGGCAGAATTTAGAGTAAAACCAGAAAATCAAATGCGCCTAGTCGAATTGGAGAGGGAATACCTACCCCTTGGGTTGCAAAATCCCGGACTTTTATCAGGTAATTTTCATCGCTCTCTTGATGGTGTGCATAATGTTAACTACGGACAGTGGCGCAGTTTTGAGTATTTTGAGGAACTGCTAAAAGATCCAAAATACAAACCTTTGAGTGAGTATTGGCAAGGTTTAGCTGAAAACGAGTTTCATTTGTACGAAGTTGTTTTCACCGAACCTGCTGATTAATTATAAAGAGATAGCCAAAATGGGCAAAAGTCTGAAAGGGAAAGTTGCTGTTGTTACAGGCGGATCGAAAGGGTTAGGACAAGCATTTGCTAAAAGACTTGCTGAAGATGGGGCAGATATTGCGATCGCTGCCACATCTTTAGCACAGGAAACTGAAAAAATGGTCAAAGATGCTGGGCGTAAAGCTGAAGTTAGCGTTTGTGACGTATCCTCACCAGAGGATGTCAGCAAATTTGCTGCTGTTGTGATGGAGAAATTTGGGCGTTGCGACATCCTGGTTAATAATGCAGGAATCTATCCCTATCAGTCTTTTGACCAGATGAGTTTTGACGACTGGCGCAAGATGATGGCAGTTAATTTAGACTCGCTATTTTTAATGTGCAAAGCTTTTTTACCAAGCATGAAGCAGAACGGCTACGGACGCATTATTAACTTGTCCTCCACTGTAAG
This sequence comes from Trichocoleus sp. FACHB-90, assembly GCF_014695505.1. Lineage (NCBI taxonomy): Bacteria > Bacillati > Cyanobacteriota > Cyanophyceae > Leptolyngbyales > Trichocoleusaceae > Trichocoleus > Trichocoleus sp. FACHB-90. Next base: position 131,247 of record NZ_JACJOK010000026.1, on the reverse strand, counting down.
CTGGCTAGTAATTCCCGACTATACTCACTACACAACGGCAAAGATGGGTGTTATTGGGTTTACGCGAGCTTTGGCATCGGAAGTGGGAGAATTTGGAATTACAGTGAATGCGATCGCTCCCGGATTGGTTCGCACTGGCACCACACAAACAAATTCGCCACAAGAAATTTTTGACATGGTGGCAGCAAGGCAAGCGATCAAACGCACGCCAACACCGGATGATGTTGTTGGTGCAGTATCCTTTCTTGCCTCAGATGATGCTGCTTTTATAACTGGACAAACTTTAATTGTTGATGGCGGACTGGCGCGGGCATAAGTAAGTTCTGGGCAATTTTATTCAACTTAGCCAACCTTGGCTAAATCTTAACTAACTCTTAAGTAAAGGCAGATAACTGTAATGGTGTCTTTAAGTGGAAAGGTAGCAATTGTAACTGGTGGAAGCTCTGGTATCGGTCGGGCGTGTGCGATCGCATTTGCCTTTGAGCATTTTGCCAAAGAAAACCCGCAAGAAATTGAACAGATTAAGCAAATGCACGCCATCGGGCGTGTTGGCAAGGCGGAAGAAATTGCCAACGCTGCGATTTGGCTTTGTTCAGATAAAGCTTCGTTTGTCACGGGGCAATCGCTGACAGTCGATGGAGGATATACCGCCCACTAAGGCAAGCAAGAATAATGCGATCGCTCTCTTATATTGCCCAATTGAAGTAGGATTTTTTTGGCTAATGGTAGGTGCTACTTACCATTTTATTTCGTCCATATTTATCTACTCAAAAACCGAGTAACTTCATGCAATCAACAGAAGCAGATGGTCAACAACACAACCCCAAAAACTTGCTTAAAGACAAAAACCTTCTGATTATTTTTGCTATTTCTCTAATCGCTGTTCTCGGCGTTTCCAGTGTAACTCCTGCTTTTCCTAATCTAGCTAAAGCCTTAAATGTAGCTCCGGAAAATATTGGGTTATTGGTTACAGCCTTCACGCTTCCCACTCTGTTGCTAGGCCCTATTATTGGTGTCCTTGCCGATAGAATCGGCAGAAAGAAGATTATTGTTCCTTCACTGCTTTTATTTGGAATTGCTGGCACAGCTTGCGCCTTTGTTCGTGATTTTAACCTTTTACTGTTGTTCCGCTTATTGCAAGGAATTGGTGCAGCTTCTTTACTTTCTCTCAGCGTCACCTTAATCGGCGATTTGTATGCCGGAGAAAGACGCACTGCGGCAATGGGTTATAACGCCAGCGTCAGCAGTATCGGCACAGCAAGTTATCCAACAATTGGCGGCGCACTAGCAACAATTGGCTGGTATTATCCTTTTATGTTACCTGCGGTAGCTATTCCTATCGCGTTAGTGGTATTGTTTGCCCTAAAAAATCCTGAACCGAAAGGCGAACGTAATCTCAGGGAATATTTAATAAATGCTCGCAGAATTTTGAAAAATCGTCAGTTGGCGGGATTGTTTATTGCGAGTGCTGCTAACTTCGTTCTTCTTTATGGTGCTTATGTAACTTATTTGCCACAATTGATTAACGATACATTTAAAGCGCAGCCCTCTACAATTGGAGTGATACTCTCTAGTATTTCGGTAGCGATCGCATTCACTTCTTCACAGCTAGGTAGACTTGCCAGACGTTTTCCAGAAACAACTTTAATTAGAGCATCTTTTGTTTTCTATGCCATCGCTCTATTTATTGTTCCCTTCGTAACAAATATGTGGTTACTATTAATACCAACCACGATTTTTGGGATTGGGCTTGGCATTGGATTTCCCAGCATTCAAACTCTCTTAGCAGCTCTGGCACCCAGAGAGTATCTAGCTACGGTGATAGCTGTAAACGGCACATTTTTTGGATTAGGGCAAACTTTAGGGCCGCTACTGATGGGAATTGCCTTTGGAATTGGTGGAATTCATAGTGTATTTTTTGCAGGTGTTGGCTTCGCAATTATTACGCTACTTGTGTTCAGATATTGCACCTGTATGTAACAATGTAAGTTTACAAGCACCTTCTTGAAGTATCACTATCATCAGGTAAAGTAGTTATGATTGGTTCTGCTTACACAAGACTGCTGGTAAAGGACTTAAAAGCTTGCTTTGACTTTTACAAAGATGTCATGGAATTTGACGTTACCGTAGAAGATGAAAAAAGCGGATATGCTGAGTTTAAAGCCGGAGATATGAGACTTAGTTTATTCAGACGGCAAGAAATGGCGCAAATGATTGGCAATGCTGACAAGCCTGAAAATGCCGATTGTCAAGACAAGGTAGCGTTAGTTTTTACAGTGCATGATGTAGATCAGGCATATCATAAATTAAGGCATAAGGGAGTCAACTTTACAACAGAACCAATGAGCAATCCCTACTACGGAATTAAAACAGCTTATCTTCGCGACCCCGACGGAAATCTTATAGGTTTATATCAGTCTTTAGACTAATACGCTTTAATACACGTAGGGGCATGGCAGTGCCATTGCTCCTACAAAATGTAAGTTTTACCAGTTATTTAATCCATATTCCTAAAAATTAGACAAGACTTTTCTCCAATTTTTAATTACGACAAGCTATGTTTAATTACGCCTACCTGCTTAATAACTAATGACTATAGAAATTGCCAACTCCTGAGATGCCAACCTTGTCCAGCAACAACAAGAGCAGCCACATAGTTTGCAGTAGGTGTCAACTCTTGGAGAACCCAGTCTTGAGTAACTAAACTGCTGGGGAGACGAAGTTCGCTAGCTGGTTTTTCGGGAGCGAGCAAAATTTCAATTTGGTCTAGCTGAGCCAGTCCGTCTCCAGTTGCTTTGAGATAAGCTTCCTTGCAAGTCCAGTAGCGAAAGAATGTTTCCTGCTTCTGTGAGGGAGGTAGCGCACGAATTACAGCATATTCTTGAGCGGAAAAAAAGCGTTTGGCGAGTTGTTCGGTATCGGAGATAGGGCGGATATATTCCAAGTCAATGCCAAGAGAGCGATCGCGTCCAACAGCATACAAAGCGAGTCCCTGAGAGTGAGACAAGTTAAAACAGAGCCTACTGTCGCCGGATGTTTCAGCCAAAATTGGTTTACCACGCGGTTCATACCCAAATTGCACCTCAGATGGATCGATACCCAAATAGCGAGCCAAAATGGTTCTGAGAATACCGCGACCAGCAATGAAACGATTTCGATGCTGCTCAAAATAAAACCGCTCAGCCCGGTTTCGCTCGTCGGCCGAGAGGGTTTTTGCCAACAATTGAAGATGCGATGTCGGTGGGTCAAGGTCAGCCCGCCAAACATCAATTTCATCCCTCGACAAGGTTAAATCTGCCGATGGATTGAGCCATTGATTATCAGAAGTAGTCATTCGATTTTGGATTTCTGCTTTTTTACTCCTCAGCAGTCCTCCTTTCTCAACCTAGGATAGTCCAATTGGGCCTTCGAGCAGTTAAAATACCCCAATCAAAATATATTAATATCAACCAAGAAGCCTCAAGCTTTGTAGTTGCTCAAGGCTTCTTGGAAGTGGATGGCTCTCTAGATTTCTACCTTGGTTGTGGTTGGAGCGATCGCGCTACCAAGCCTGAAGAATCCTTCTAGCCTGCTATTGCGGACAAAGCCACATTTTTAAGCAGACGTTGGCAATTCTTCTGCATCAACTTGTTGCAGCTTGATATGCTTGCGTCCTAGAGAGATTTCAAACTCATCCCCGGCTTGAAGTCCCATTTGCTTAGTATAAGCCGAGCCTATTAGCAAATTGCCGTTGGACTGTACCGATATCCGGTAGCTGGCGCTACGTCCGCCGCGTCCTGTACCTTCTTGTTTACCATCTAATTCAATTCCCTCAGCATCTATGAGAGCGTTTAGGAATTTCATCATGTTCACGCGCTCCACACCACCTTTTGTGACAGTGTAGTATCCGCAGGCTCTAGCCTTTTCTTCTTTGCTCAAAGAGCCTATTTCTTTGACTTTTTTGATCAGCGCCTCTCCTGTTAAAGGCTCTGCTTTTTTCTTTTTGTCCATATTAGCTCTAATGGTTTCCTTGTTAATTACAATAACATCTTGCACAAAAAACTTCTATAAACAAGTAAATTTATTCTTCTGGTAAAAACGCGATCGCATGATTACCCCTCTGGCGATGACTAAGCATTCGGGCGACAATTAATCAGGATCAACTCTAATTTTTGTCTTTGAATGCAACGCCACCTGTTGCATCGGGGAAGGGTGAAGCTTTCCGCTATCAAATTTGTCGTTCCTAGGGAAGATACCTGCGGCAGACTAAAAGCCTGTCATACACTAATGGCAGACTTCTAGTCTGCCCCACAAGAAGTATATTCGCAAAAACAGGATTAAGTAATATGACAATAAAGATGTATAACAGCTTAGTTATCTCGTAGCGCGAAACAACCTCTATATGTCCAACTATTTCAGCCTAACCTCAGCAATCATTCGAGAAACAAAAGCGCATGAAGATGCACTGCCCCTAATGGATGAAAGCTGTCGCTCTCGGTTTCTTCTTCACCAAAAACCTACCGAGAAGGTATGTCTCTTCTTTCATGGGTTTACTGCCGCCCCAGAGCAGTTTGTACCTATAGGAGAAGCTTTTTTTAAAGCTGGCTACAACGTTTTAATCCCTTTGCTACCAGGGCATGGTATTGCCGGGGAATGGGATGCAGACAACCCCCCTCCCCTGCCAGAAAATCAACAAGTTTATCAAGAGTTTGGTCTTCGCTGGCTAGACATTGTACAACCTTTGGGGACAAAAGTAATTGTGGGGGGGCTATCTGGGGGCAGCACATTGGCGGCTTGGCTAGCACTAGAACGTAATGCACAAATTCATCGGGCTTTGCTATTTGCGCCTTATTTGAGCGGCAGCAATAAAGTGGTAGATTTATTTGTGGAAATCTTTAATATCTACTTTAAGTGGCGAACTGAACCAGGATTAGCCAGTTTTGGCTATCCTGGCTTTCTGATGCCATCTTTGCGCGTTTTTTTAGATATGGGACAAGATATTCTGGGACGTGCTGAAGAAAGTTTGGCTGCGCCAATGTTTATTATATCGAGTGAAAGCGATCGCGCTGTCGGGAAAGAGGAGCATGAAGCTTTATTTCAAGCCGCACTCAAGTATCAACCCCTTACTTGGTATCACTGCTTTGACCGAATTTTGGATATTCCCCACAATATGATGACCAAAGCTGAGGGAAACGACCATCTAGACTTGCTCATTGCGATAGCCAAAGCCTATGTAGAAAGCGATTTAACCTGGGCTGAAGTTCAGGAAATTAGTTCAGCCATAAAGCAAGGCGACTCTTTCGACACCGTGGTTGATAAACTCAATCTGCGTCAATTAGTTCCTCCCAATTTTGCCCCCATAATAGCAAGGCTCTAGGTGGTTCTTTAGCATAAAAAGGTGACTAATTTATGCTAAAACGCCAATTTATTCCTATTAAAGGAGGATGCAATGCTCACAAGATTGAGCATTAAGTTAAATTGACTGCCCGGTAATTAACCTAAAATTTGGGGAAGTGCATCTACTAATTTCTTGGAGGTTCAACAGAAATGCCATCTACTCGCCTTCGCGATTTAAAAGATGAGTATCAGAAACTTTGGGATAGCTGTGAAATAAAACCGGAGTTTTTGAAGAGTGTTAAAGAGGTAGTGGAAAAAATCCAGGTTACGCGCGATCGCTACGAAGCTGTGCAGCAACAAATTGGAGTGCCGTGGTATTTTGTTGCTGTCATCCACAATATGGAATGTTCCCTCAATTTTAAAGGACATTTGCATAACGGTGACTCTCTCCAAAAGCGCACCATGAAAGTCCCCCCTGGTAGACCGATTAACCCGCCTAAATTAGGCTGGAATGTTGGATACAGTTGGGAAGAAAGCGCTATTGATGCTCTGAAATTCAAGGAATTCGACCAAGCCGAAGATTGGAGTCTGGCAGCACAACTTTGGAGATTAGAATTATACAACGGTTTTGGCTACAGATTGTATCATCCAGAAGTTCTCACCCCTTACCTATGGTCAACAACTAACCACTACAAAAAAGGAAAGTACACCGCAGATGGGAAATGGGATGGTCGAGCCGTTTCTGCTCAGATAGGTGCAGCAGCTTTGTTGAAGCTTTTAATATCAGAAAATCCAGAAATTGACGCTACAAAAGCTGAGAAGAAGCCCGAAGAAAACAAGTCAGAGGAAAAAGGCGACAAATCCACTTTATTGATCGTCAATGAGCCGGGGGCTTTTCTAAAGCTGAAACCTGAACAAGTAGTTGCCTTATCAGACGAGGAAAAGGTATGGCTAAAAGTCGGCAAAGAGCTACCAGTTTTAGCTTGGATAAAAGAGAACGATCATTTCTTTATCAAACTTGATGGCGTGACGTTTGAAGAACGTGAAAGCTGGTATGTCTTTTGCAACCATTGCCAGCTAAAACCTCGCGAATAGTTTTTCCATAGGCTGAAAAAGCAAAAGGCAAAAACTCCTTTTTGCCTTTTACCCGTACTACTGGCTTCAAAATTTCAAATCGCAAAAGGTTCCAAGCCGCTATTGTTCCACTGTCGCTTAAATCGCTCAGCGATAAACGGCCGGACGACAAGCTTAGGTGGGCAACCGTCTAGGACATCGATCCGCAAAAATGAGTATGGTCGTCGCTTTTGCGAACCTTGACCATTGCGACCGACAAAAAGATGCGATCGCGCAACTTGGCGAGTCTCCCCAAAAGTCTCCATCAATTCCGGCCCCTCAATCCTCTGGCGGCGGAGACTGTAACCGCTACCACCACAGACAATCCAATTGCTGTTAGAGTCAGCGTGTCCCGTCTCGCCCGTGCGAAGATATTCCAAACAGTGAGCGTGACCATTCAAAACCAGATCCACAATCGGACGACCCTCCGCCTGCTTTCCCACTGCATCAAACACCCCATCAAGTACCAAGCGGATTCGATGGCGAATCGCCAAAGTTTGCGCTTGATACCACTTCGTCGCCTCCGTAACATAGGGGGGATGGTGGAAATAAATCACACGTCCGCGCACCTCGGCTGTATTCCAAGATTCAATCAATCTTTGCTTAAGCCAATCCAATTGTTCGGAGTCAGTAACGGTTGTTTGGTTGGATGCTAATTGTTTGTCAATATCAATTTTTACCTCGTCAACCTGCTCCAACTTGGCGTGCAAGTCATCAAGCTGTTCGGCATCGTCGGGTTGCTCAGGGTTTAGATTAGCTACGGTATCGAGGATTTGCTGTTTTTCTTGTTCCAACTCATCTCGCCGCTTTTCCAACTGGCGGCGATACTCGTTTCCCTCTTTTGTCGCTGGAAGCGGCGCAGGATCGTTAAAAGTATTCGAGTCAAGGGCGAAGAAATCAATCCCGCCACTACGGAACGTGTAATAACGATTAGGTAAGCGGGTAAAACTTCCGGGTTGATAACGCAGACAGCGCCCCGTGTCAGTTTGGGCAGTGTAATGGCGATCCAAATGACGACGCAACTCTTGCGGATTATTGAACCCCTTTAAGTAGTCAAGGAACGCCTGTGCATAGGCATTACCTTGATGCGAACCGTGCCACCTAACGTCCAAATCCAATTTTGACTTCAGCAGGTGGCGCAGGGGTAGTGTCGTTTGTGCAATCAATCCATAGACAAGAGGCAGATCGTAGTAATCGTGGTTCCCAGGCACGGGCAAAAATGGCATATTAAAAACCATCTGGTCATAAGCAATCTTTTCTGGCTTCTCCCCGCCCACTAGAAAATCTCGGTAAGGCTCAATAAAGTTTTTCGGGTAAAATTCGCTTGAGCCAACCAGATAAATTACGTCGCCCGTATGCAATACAAAACGGCTCTCAGGCGAATGTTCCGCCATCAATTCTGCGATCTGTCGTTGGGGGTTATGACCCCGATGAGATCCAGAACCGCTATCGCCCACAACCAAAAATGAGAACTCTGGAGAGTCCGCACCATCGTCTAAAACCATCCGGGTTTGATCGATTCCCCGCTCAAGAATACTTGAATCTCGCCACCGCACCCTTTCCTTCATCTTGCGGATTTTGACGGCGATGGGCGGATCTGATACAAATCTCATAACTAATACTCGTAGATTCCTTTTTAAAGTAGCCTACTCCCAAGACTAGCCAATTTTACCCGCCTACTCTCTATATTCAGCATCTGACAAAATGAAACAAAACAAAGATTGAAACTATGAAATGGTACAACGAACCGCCATCATGGAATGAACAAGAAGGTATTGTCACCGTTACTTCAGGAGCCAAAACAGATTTTTGGCGCAAGACTCATTACGGCTTTATCCGCGACAATGGAAACTTTTATTACCAACAAGTCACGGGAGATTTCACCGCCCAAGTCAAAGTTACCGGACAGTATCAAGTGTTGTACGACCAAGCCGGGCTAATGGTTCGCTTGAATGAAACCACTTGGTTAAAGTGTGGCGTTGAATTTGTGGACGGCATACAGTACGTTAGTGCTGTTGTCACGCGAGATTTTTCCGACTGGTCTGTGGTGCCTTTGCCCCATAACCCAGCCTCCATATGGCTACGGCTGAAGCGGAAAGGTGGAGCAGTAGAGGTGCAATATTCCTTTGATGGCGAGCAGTACACTATGCTCAGGATGGCGTACCTAACTGAAATAGAAACAGTGAGTGTGGGGCTGATGTGCGCGTCGCCGGAAAGCGAAGGTTTTACAACGACATTTGAGGGTTTCAAACTAGGCAAATTGTAGAATTTTAAGCAAATTAAATCTTAGTTTTTTACCCGATTATGCTGATGATAGCGACGATTCATGGATGAGGAAAATCAGATGTCTTTACCTATCAAAGAGGTTGTCCTAGGGCCCGGAGAAGGTAGCCACCTCACAATCGGCAACAGTCAAGTGACATTCAAAGCTGTTGGTACAAATACTGACGGACATTTGGGGCTGTTTGAACAGACGCTACCACCGGGAGGAACGTCACCCGAACCACATCTTCATCGCCACATGGAGGAGATGTTTTATGTTTTAGAAGGCGAAGTAGAAATTCTGGTTGGGGAGCAAACAGTGCAAGGTCAGGCGGGGGCTTTTGTGCTTGTCCCTCGCGGTACGCCTCACGCCTTTGCCAATCGGGGAACGCAAACTGCGAAGCTGCTGATTATGTTTTGTCCGGCTGGATCTCGCGAGAAATACTTCGAGGGTTTGGCGGAACTTCTCAAGAATGGACAGCCGCCAGATAGAAAAGCTCTTGTTGAGTTGATGCGGAGATTCGACCAGGAACCTGTGAATATCTAATACAGGTGTGCATATTGCTACTGTGCAAGGTGTTAACTTGAATTAGCATTAAATTAAGCTAAAGAACTTCGCTTCTTTGCAATTTTTAGCTAGAAGAAGTTGATGCTTTGTAATAGTTTACTTAACTTTTATGAATTTTAGGAATCTTTTTGATGATTGTGTCAAAACTGGAGGGTAAGGGAGTCGATGCCTATCCATTAGACTCAACATTAATCAAGGCAATTACGGTTTGTCTAGGATAAGCGATCGCACTTAAGCTTCTGTTAGGTAATCTAGCCAGAACGCATCTTGCATGCTTGTTCTGGAACATACCCGTTTTAATTTATTTGAGAACAAAACCCGTTTATTCATTTGTAGGAGTTTAGAGAATGAGTAAAACCATTGCCAATCTAACCTTACCAGTGGTAGTTCAAGAAATTGAAAAAGTTTTAAGGACTTATACCGATCATCCCTATCAAAAAGCTTTCTCTATTCCTGAATTGCGTCAAAAATTAATTGTCTATGTTCTCAGCTGAACCTCTAATAACTACGCAGTCATTGAGGAGGGTGAATCAATAATAAACCAAAATGTCAACTGTTGCTTAGAGCAACACTCATAAATAGAATGTTTGATTCACCAAGGTATTCACCATATCCTTGAACAAAATTCAGAAACGGTTAGTCACCAGTTTCCTGAAGAAGTTGATTCAGGATATTTACCTTCCCACTGGTTTGGCTAAGGTCATTGAAAAGAGGTAATTTTTTAACGCAAAGGTAAGCGCCAAGAAACGCAGAGTTAAGATTATATTTTCTTAGCGATACGAGAGCGCTTACCTTTGCGTTTCTTGGCATTAATTTATAGCTGTGTGCCTGAAAAAGCAACTAGGGTTATTTAGTTTCAAGAAACTGACAATTCTTGATTTTTTTGAGCAACTTCTGTGCAAGAATTAGCTTTTCCTTGTACAGTCAGGACTGAGCAGTGAGCGTGATGAGTAACGTAGTTACTGACGCTACCCAGGATTAATTCAGTTAAGCCAGAGCGGCCCCGTCGTCCCATCACAATTAGGTCTGCACCCCAATTCTGTGCCAGTTCACAAATAGTGCGACCAGGACTACCTGGGGTTTGGGTGAATTCAGTTTTTACCCCCGCTGAAGTCGCCTCATCTGTGCGCGATCGCAATAAATCTAAACCTCGATTTTCAAAGGTTTCCCACTGCTTTCTGTAAATCTGGATGGTGTCGTCGTTTACAGGTATGTAGTAGTCTAAGCTGGAGAGTAATGGGCTTACTGGCGTACCCTCTTCTTCTAAGGAAAGAACGTGCAGCAGCATGAGTTCAGCCTTGGTAGCTTTCGCTAAAACCAAAGCTGACTCAAAGATAGTTTGGCTGCTGGCAGAATTATCCATTGCAACTAGAATTTTGGAAAACATATATAACTCTTTGGTAATTGAAAAAAGTTAAAAATCGAGTATTTAGAGTTCTTAATTTCCGACTCTAAACTCTTAACTCTATTTTACTTCTCCTCCTTTGAATAAACACTCAGTTAGAGGAAGTACGTTATACTTACCAAAAGTAAAAAATTGACCTGAATCAAGGCATCCAGCTCTTTATTAAGAAAAATCAAGAATAGTGTAGGACGGCTAACTCTAACATCCCTCTCTTATTTGAATTGTCGAAAACAAAGTACACAGCTGTATCAGGAGCATCCGATGTTGGACATCAGCCAGTGCAAAGAGGGTAAATGTCCGATTCAGTTCACCCTTGACTTGATCGGCAGTAAATGGGCTATTGTGATTCTGCGAGAGTTGTTTACAGGTAATCGCCGTACCCACGAGTTACTAGAAGCTTTGTCTGGAATTAGCACCAAAACGCTGATGATGCGGCTAAGAGAACTAGAAGAGTATGGGTTAGTCCAACGCCGAGTTTACGCAGAAGTTCCTCCCCATGTAAAATATTCTCTAACCGAGAAAGGGCGCGAAATTCAACCCGTAATGACGGCTCTAAATCAGGTACGATCTCGATGGTTACAGAGAGAAAGTTGTGCTTGTCCTCTCGATCAAAAAGTGGAAGTAAAACTGTAGTTTGGCGTACTTTATAATCAGCTTTCTTCTGCAATAATGTATGGCAAAAAGGCAACGTCCATCTTCGTCTAAGCGCTTTTTAAGCACGAATAGACAGTTTAACGTCGTGGGGCGGGGTAACTCGCGATTTTACTGGGGCGACTTGTATTATTTAATACTCACAATATCCTGGCCTTGGTTTTTCGTACTGTTGGCTTTGGGGTATGCGATCGCCAACTCCCTGTTTGCGATCGCATATCTCGCAGGAGGCGACGGCATAGAGAATGCACAACCTGGTTCCTTTAAAGATGCCTTCTTCTTCAGCGTTCAAACAATGGCTTCTATCGGGTACGGTGCAATGTATCCGCGCACGCTATACGTAAATTTCTTAGTCACAATTGAATCACTGGTCGGACTTTTGGGCATTGCTATGGGTAGCGGTCTAATGTTCGCCCGGTTCTCCCGTCCGACAGCAAGAGTCCTTTTCAGTCGCGTAGCAGTGATTAGTCGCTATGATGGCGTACCAACTTTGATGTTTCGGGCTGCCAACCAGCGTCGTAACTTTATTGTAGAAGCCCAGATAAACGTGACTATGGTGCGGAACGAAATCAACCGTGAGGGCGAATTTATGCGCCGATTCTACGACTTGAAACTGGTTCGCAGCCACACACCTATCTTTGCCCTGTCGTGGACGGTGATGCACCCGATTGATGAGACAAGTCCCCTCTATGGGGCTACGCTGGAAACTCTTGCCCAGACGGAAACTGACATTGTGATTACACTAATCGGGCTAGACGAAACAGTTTCCCAAAATATCCATGCCCGTCACTCTTTTTCGGATAAAGAAATTTTGTGGAATATGCGTTTTGTAGATATTTTCACTTCGGATAGGAGACAGGATGGGCGACGCTTGATTGACTATACCCGTTTTCACGATGTGGTTCCAGAGGGGTTGGGGACTGCGGATTAGGGGCTTGGGGCTGGGAATGCAGATATAGGGATTAACTTTTTTTGCAATGTATTTGTAGCCAATAACTGACTAACAAAAATCACATTTGGGTAATTGTTAGGTGTAGTAAAACCAACAATTTTTGGAGTCGTCCTCTAGGTTATCACTTACATAAAATATTATGTTTCAACCAACTTTAGCAGCACTAATCGCGGTTGAGCTTTAATAACCAATTGTTTTGCATCATTAGTAATCACCAATCAGGCTATTAAAACAGCTTTTTTGGGAAGTAGAGTGCGTGGTGAAATAACTGAGGAATAAGTTAAGTTTTTAGGATTTCGTTCGGATGTCGTACCGCTGATGAAATCTTGTGATTTAGTGGCACATAATTTAATAGCACCAGAACCTTTTGGTAGAGTTATTGTGGAGGGGATGCTGTGGGGAAAACTTGCGATCGCATCTGCGGCTGGTGGCGTAATTGATTTAGTAGAACACGGCGTAACTGGTTTTTTGGTTCCGCCTGGGGAACCAGAGAAGCTTACGGACGTTATCAAAACCTGTCGTAACCAGCCAGAGTATACAACAGCGATCGCTCGTTCTGGGCAAATTCAGGCAAGCGATCGCTTAAATGTGAAAAACATCAATCAGCAGATTCAAGAGTTGCTAGAAAAAATAGAAACTAACCGCGTTAGCGTTAGAGAAGCCATGCGCGTTAGCGATTTAGACGATTAGAACGCTAAGCAAAGAGTGAAGCAGCGGACAAGATGCACCAAAACAGGATTTCCTGCCAGAATTAAAAGGTGTTCCTAGTTTTACCGGAATTGCTGTGACTACTAAAACTGTTGATGCCATTCTTAAGCGGGCTTTCGCGGGTTGTGATTTGTCGAAAGAAGAGGGGATTGTACTATTAAAGCAAACTGACCCAGCGATTAAGACGGCGATTCAGGAAACATCTGACCAACTGCGACTAAACCAAGCAGGCGATATCGTTACCTACGTTATCAATCGCAATATTAACTTTACCAATATCTGCGAACAGCACTGTAGTTTCTGCGCGTTTCGCCGCGATGATGGGGAAGACGGCGCATTTTGGTTAGATAGCGCTCAAATTCTGGAAAAAGCCACAGATGCAGTCCGGCGGAATGCGACGGAAGTTTGTATGCAGGGGGGACTAAATCTTGAGGCAAAACTCAACAGTGCGTCTTTGCCTTATTATCTGCGAGTGGTTAAGACAATTAAAGAGGAATTTCCTCAACTGCATATGCACGCCTTTTCGCCTCAAGAAGTGCAATTTATTGCTAGGGAAGACCGGCTTAGTTATGCTAATGTAATTGCGGCGTTCTTGGATGCTGGCGTTGACTCGATGCCTGGAACGGCGGCGGAAGTTTTGGATGATGAGGTGCGGCGCGTCCTTTGTCCGGAAAAGCTGGATACGGCAACTTGGCTGGAAATTGTGGGAACGGCGCACAAGTTGGGAATGCCTACCACTAGCACCATGCTTTCCGGTCACATAGAGACACCAGAACAGCAAATAGACCATTTAGATAAGTTGCGAAGTCTCCAACAAACCGCCTTAGAAAAAGGATATCCCGCCCGGATCACAGAGTTTATCCTGCTGCCCTTCGTCGGTCAAGAAGCCCCCAAACCTTTGCGCCGTCGTGTAGGACGCGACCAACCAATTTTAGAAGATGCACTGCTACTTACCGCTGTAGCGCGAATTTTCTTAGGAAATTGGATTTCTAATCATCAACCCAGTTGGGTTAAGCTTGGTCTGGCGGGTGCCAAAGAAGCTCTCAGATGGGGCTGTAACGACATCGGCGGCACTTTAATGGAGGAGCATATTACCAGTATGGCAGGCGCACAAGGCGGTACTTGTATGTCCGTAGAAACCTTGCAGGAAACTATCAGTGACTTGGGTCGTCCGTATCAACAACGGGATACACTATATCGATATTTACCGATGAGCGATCGCTACCCTCGTTCTCAGGCCCTGGCTGGGAAGGAAACAAGAGAGCTATAGTTGCCTCTACACAAACAAACCAGGCGTATGTCAAGCTAAAAAAGGCATTAAACAGATTCTAATGCTTAAGAATAATTGAGCAAAAAACCATGTTGGGCAAGTTACTAGACGGGCGTTACCAAGTTGTCCAAGCCTTGGGTGCCGGGGGATTCGGAAAAACATATATTGCTAAAGACACTCGTCGTCCCGGTGCGCCAACTTGCGTTGTCAAGCACCTCAAACCCGCTAGTAGCGACGCCTACTTCTTAGAAACGGCTAGACGATTATTTACCAGCGAAGCCGAAACTCTTGAACAGCTGGGAAATCACGACCAAATTCCCAGGCTGTTAGCTTACTTTGAAGAAAACCAAGAATTTTACTTGGTACAAGAGTTCATCGATGGACATCCCTTAAGTGCGGAACTTTCTCCCGGTTATTGCTGGCAAGAAAGTCAAGTAATTCAGATGCTGCAAGAACTCTTGAGTATTCTGGCATTTGTCCACAACTACGGTGTAATTCATCGCGACATCAAGCCAGACAACATAATCCGCCGCTCCTCAGATAATAAGTTAGTCTTGGTTGACTTTGGCGCAGTTAAGCAACTCCGGACTCAGGCATTAAATCCAGCACAAGCAAGTGCTACTGTTGCCATTGGCACTCCTGGCTATATGCCTACAGAACAGGCGCAAGGTAGACCCCGTTTCAACAGCGATATTTATGCGCTGGGCATCATTGCTATCCAGGCTTTGACTGGGTTAATGCCGCTGCAATTGCACGAAGATCCCCAAACGGGTGAAATTATCTGGCTGCATTTGGTATCAGTCAGTCCAGGGTTGGCAGCTGTCCTTACTAAGATGACCCGCTACCACTTCAAAGACCGCTACGAGTCGGCAGCAGAAGCGCTACAAGACTTGCAGTATCTTCTAAGCGGACAGCAGTTACCAGTGAGAATAACGCCGCAGAAACCTATCTCACAACCCCCACCGTCGTTGTCTGAACAGTACACGGTTGCGGCTGTTCCGCCCCAACGACCTCAACCATCGCCACCACCACCAATTAGTCAACAGTCACGTGCTACTGTTGCTCCTTCTAATAAGTTTCCTCTGATTATCGGGGCTGCGGTGATGGCTTTGCTGTTTGGGGGAGGTTTGTTTTTGGCTATTTCTCCACAATCAAGACAGGGTGACGGTGGAACTGCAAATAATCCTGACAATCAAGGGCTAGATAAATCACAAGAAACTTGCAAAGTTACAATTCCAGCATTAAATGTCCGCACTAACCCTAAAGGTAGGATTCTAGACAGTGTTCGACAAGGTACGAGTTTATCTGTGACTGGCAGCAAGCAGAATGGCTGGGTGGAAATTAATTCGCCGATAAAAGGGTGGGTGTTTAGTGAATATATAAATTGTGCTTCTACTGCCTCGGCAGGTTCAACACCAACTCCCAAGCCAACTCCGACAAAACCGCCAGAAACGCCGCCACCTGTGGATAAAGGAGGCGACATCATAGCACAAGCAACGGAAAAATTCCAGTCAGGCGATTTACCGGGCGCGATCGCATTGGTAAGATCCATTCCCGCCAGCAGTGCTGCTTACTCGCAAGTTAAGGAGGTGCTGCAAGAGTGGCCGAATAATTGGGCAACTGCCCAAGCTAAATTTAATGAGGTACAAAAAGCGTTTAATGAGGGTAGATGGGAAGATGCGATCGCGATCGCCCAAGACCCCGATTTCCCCCAAATTCGCTACTGGCAAGACAAGTTACAGGAAGTAGTTGCCGCAGCTAAACAAAAGCTGAACGAACAACCGCCCCCCACCGAAAGTCCCAGTCCCACCGAGAGTCCCAGTCCCACCCCAATTCCCACTGAAAGTCCCAGTCCTACCGAGAGTCCTAGCCCCACACCAAGCCCAACAACTGAACCATCTTTGTGATGCCCCACGACTAAAGTCCTTGGTGCGCGGACTTTATATAAAGCCTGCCGAGGCAGGCTTAGTTTACGTAGCGCCACCCTTTAAGGTGAGCGCACTTTTGCTATCTTTTCGGTTCTGGAGGCGGCGGATAAGGCACCAGTGCAGCTTTAAAGAAATAAACTCGACCGCAATATTGCCCTCGGTTCGGTTGGTCGGAACAGATGGTTTCTATCGCCACATTCTTGACATTGGTAACATCAAGTGAAACAGACTCTTTCTGTCCAGGCGTAACAGTGCGAGAATCTTTCCGCTGTCCATCTAAGTAAATATTGATCGTGTTACCAGGGCTACCTCTGTCATTGTCCTGCATTCCATACTCCAGATTTAGTGTCTGAAAGTAAGTTTCATAGCCATCCGGCATGATTTTACAGGTCATTGCCACATAGGTATTACCAGGCCCCATGTGCAAAACATTTTTATAGACTGCTCTGCCTATAGCCACCTCAGACTTATCCGGTCGCCAACGGCCAGGGCCGCTACTTACACATCTAGTTTCCGGGAGGGAAATAATCCGCCGTGCCTGTACCATCTGGGTTCCCAGAGTCGCTAGGGCAAAGGAAAACATTGAACCAACGATGACTTGATGGATCAACTTGGTTTTTTGCATAGAGAAACGCCAAGTTAAGAGGTAAAAATCCTTACTAATGATACCGAATTGCCAGCGCCTAATTTAGCAGTATTTTTTTAATAAGGATGGGATTCGGTAGAAGCGATCGCTTTTAAAGAAAGCTTCACGCGGTTTTTGACCTAATATATTTAAAATAGTTCCAACAGCTAGAAACTTGTTTTATTGAAGAACCCGGTTTTTTGCCAACCCGCGATTTTACATCTTTTCGCGCCTCGCTTAAAGCTTATAAAAATAGTCACAGCATCGCTATCTGAATGTCACATTCATGTCACATTTGCTCGTTAGACTTTTGTTTAGAAGCATAGGTGAACTAAAAGCTTCTCACACCCATCAGTAAAGACCATGCTCCCTCAACTTAAGTTGAGGGAGCATTTTTTTTCTTGTAAAATTCAGCCAAAATAAAAATCACCTTATGCTTGATAAGGTGATTTTTGAAGTTTTAATTTAAGTGGAGCCTACGGGGATCGAACCCGTGTCCAAATTGGGTATTAACCTACCGCTCATTCACAGGTTTAGCCTATCTGACCCTCAAGGCGGGAACCATCCATTATCCCGGATGACAGGATGCACCGGTTTATCTTAGCTAGCAAGTCTACCAGTGAAGGCTTACTAGAGCATCCGTTGGGGTTGGTGTCTGCGGTCTTTAACGGAGTCGGACTACAGACGCTCGATGCCTCGTTAGAGGAAATTAGGCAATAGCAACTGCCTGACGACGAGCAATAGGAACGATGTTGTTCGCATTTACTTTTTTTTTGAGCCCGGTATTTCCGAGAGAAGACTCACTCTCGACCTGAATCACGGGGCAGCGTTCGCCAACCTGTCGAAACCATTAAGGCCCCATGTCGTACACTTCCCATTATATATATTTGTTGAAGGGGTGGGGAGAGTTTCGGGAGGTTTCCAGATAAATTATTAGGGTGTAATATCCGAACTACATGGATCGGTGAGAATGCGATCGCCTACTCTTTATCCTTATCCTTCTCTGGCTTCTCTGACTTCTCTGACTTTTCTGGCTTCTCTGGCTTTTCTCGCTCAAATTTTTGCTTCTTTTCGGCTACGGGTGCGGGTGGAGGTTCTGGTTTGATAACCGGGACGGTGATTGAAGGTGGTTGTGCAGTATTATCCCCAGATGAGGAAGCGGGTGCAGAATCTGAGGGCTTGCGATCGCTACGAGAAAATGGCGGCGGCACAGGTGCGGGAGCAGGAACAACTTCCACGCTAACATCAGGAACTTTTGGTGAGTTTGCCGTGCCATCCTGCTGTTGGCGATACTGCTCTCTTTGCTTGCGGATGTCTTCTTTTAGTTTCTCAATCCGCGAGTCGTTATCATCCTGTTTTGAAGTTGCTTCCTGATTCGAGTCACTTCCAGCAGTGGAAGTATTCGGCACAGGATTACCCGTGGCGGGAATTGTAACTTCAGGTGGCGGCGTTTGTACGCCAGAGCGATCGCGTTGTTGCTGGGATCTTCTTCTGCGGGACGATCTTTGATTTTGGACTGGTTGCTGTTGAGTAGCAGTGGTCTTAATTTTTACAGGTTTAGCAGTGCTGCTAGCATCCTGAGTTGGTGGTTTTTCAATTGATGGTTGTTCAGCGTTTGGCGATTTGGTTTGTGGAGGCGCGAACCAATTGGAACTAAAAGCGATCGCAATTCCCGAAGCGATCGCAATTCCTGAAGCAATCAAAACACTGCGCCATTTCAGTAATGAGGAGAATTTAATTCCCTCCTCCTTGCGGGGAGGATTAGGGAGGGGTTGATTTTTTTTGGCTTCTGGTGCAAGCTGAGGCACAAAAGCAACCGTAGGGGCTGTGTTTGTTGGCATCGCCGTAATTGACATACTGCTGGGGCCCTCAAACTGAGATGGCAATAGAGATAGCCACTCATCCACACTTCCAGGTCGGTATTGAACATCAACAGCCATCCCGCGCATCACCGCCTGATTGACAGCCGGACTCAGATGCGATCGCAAATCGCGGGGTGCTGGCATCGGTTGTCTGTTTCGGATCGTTGCCGGAGTTGGGACTCGTGCCGTCAACAAAGCGTAAAGCGTTGCCGCTAAACCATAAACATCTGTTGCTGGAGTCCGCTTTGCTTGGGGTAAGTATTGCTCAATTGGAGCATACCCTTCAGAAACAATATTTGTATGAGCTTGAGTCAAGTCGGGCGTAAACTCTCGCGCAATGCCAAAATCAATCAGCACTACCTCTTGAGTTCCCCCGCGCAGAATGATATTTTGCGGCTTGATATCCCGATGCAGCAGATTATTTTGATGCACCACCTTAACAGCTGCTGCAATCTGCCGGATAAAGTGGATAGCAGTTGTCTCTGGCAGAGGATTGTCTGGAAACACCACAGCTTGCAGAGTTTGACCAGCGATGTAGTCCATCACCAGGTAAGGCAACCCACCATCCATGAAGAAGTCATTCACCCGAACAATATTCGGATGGACGCACAACGCCAAGCGTCTTGCTTCATCCTGAAACTGGCGCTGGAACCGGGCAAAGTCAGGATGTTGACGCAGAGAATCGTTGAGGGTTTTAATCACCACAAACTGACCCAAGTAGTGATGGGTAGCTTTAAAGGTGACACCAAACCCACCCCGTCCCAGTTCTTCTAAGAGAGTGTATTTGCCACCCTGCAAAGTTTTGCCTACTAACGTATCCATGCGATCGCAAAGGATGAAGGACTAATTAATTCTAAAGGTAATGCTCGTTACCCAGTTTACGCCCTCACGGAATGCGTTCCCAGGCGTGAGCTGGGTAATGAGAAAACTCTAGAATTAGATTAGAATCGTTGCCCGATACCAAATTGCAGCCTACTGTCGCCTTGGTTATTGATGCCGAAGTCAGCCCGAATCAAGCCAATGGGTGAACTTAGACGCAGACCTGCTCCGTAGCCAAAGCCAGCCCCTGGCTTATCGCGCACCGTTCCGGGTTCTCCTGGTACTGTGTCGCCAGAACCTAAGTCTGAGCCAAAGTCAGCGAATAAAACTCCCCCGACTGGCTGGTAAATTGGGAAGCGATACTCAGCAGAGGCTAAGACAAAACTGCGACCGCTGGCGACATCACCACTGCCGTAACCGCGTACAGAATTGATACCGCCAAGATTAAATGCTTCGTAGGGCGGCAGGTTGCCAATTGTTGTGCCTCCCTGTACGTTAAAGGCAAGCACTTCTGCGTTTTTGTTGCCGATGAGATTGACTGGGACGTACTGGCTGTAGTTTGCTTGCAGACGGTTCATCAAAATATTGCCGTTACCGACTGGAATTGACTGTTCCGTACTGAGACTGAGTAGCGAACCTTTAGAGGGGTTAACCGGGTTGTCTCGGCGGTCTTGAACGACTCCAGCACTCAGCGCCACTTTGTCATCAATGCCATTTCCGCTGTAGGAAAGACGATTGCCTAATTCATCGACTGGGGAGAGATTGCCATCGCGATCGCGTATGCTGGTGCGGGTGTAGTTCAATCCCACCGAACCCTGAAAATCACCCACTGGTCGTGTCACTGTTACGCCGCCGCCGAACCGTCCTTCCCTAACTTGATCTCCGTTTGGCAGCTTCACATCTTCATTAAAGGTGGCGGAAAGCTCCCGCTGTCGAAAAGCATCGACGGAATATCCCAGGCGGTCGGGGTTGCTGGCGCGATAGGGACTGCTAAACTTACCGTCAAACTGTACGTCTCTGGGGCTTACCTGGAGATTACCGCCTAGTTGTTGGTTGGTGCCGCCCAAATTGCGATCGTTGTAGCTAAGCGTACCGTAAAGACCGCTATTGTCGCTGTAGCCGCCGCCAACGTTGACAGAACGAGATTTACCCTCGGTTAGTTCGTAAGTGACATCCACTTTTCGGGGGTCGCCGTTGAGAGAAACATCGGCGTTCTCAAATAGTCCCAGCTGATACAGTTGTTGCAAGTCGCCTCTTGCCACATCCACGCGGAACGGTTGACCTGACTTTAGCTTGATCTCGCGCAGCAGGAAATCCTCTTTAGTACGTCCTTGAGTTGGATTACCTTCTTTGTCTACAAAGCGGATTTTGACATCACCGACAATACCCTCGGCAACTTGAATTGCTAGCACTCCATCGCGACCCGGTTGCACAGCTATTACCTGCGCTAGTGTGTAACCATTTTTCTCATACCATTGTTTGATTTGTTGGACACCTTGGGTTATTGCCGCTGGGCTGATGTTTGTCCCTATCTGGGATTTGAAGATGTCGTTGGCAACTGCTGGCGTGAGGACTTGCGCGCCGGAAAGTTGAACGCTTCGCACTACCACTGGTGAAACCTGGAAGACTGCTCTCAAGCCATTTTTCTCAGCATAAGTAGTCACATTTGCATCGGCAAATAGTCCGGTTTCCAAAATCGCTGCAACATCTTTTTGCAGCTGACTTTGACTGGTATCTCCGCCGGGACGGGTGCTAATCGCATTTTGGGCAACTTGCTGCAATTCCCCCGTGACTCCCACCACTTGAACATCAGTTGCTGTGACTACCAAATCTGAGGAATTGACACGAGTTGGGGTAGTTCTTGGAGTCTGAGCTGTTGGTGTAAACTGAGGCGTGTTTATAGTTTCTGGTGCCGCAATTGCTCTAACTGGTGGTGTCGTGGCACTATTAACTGGGACAACAACTCTGTTACCATCTGCTGGTTTTGAAGTTGAAGTTGTTGATACTGGTCTGGCAGTGTTAACCGGGACAACTACCTTGGCATCTGCCAGTTTTTGGGTTGAAGTTGTTGCTACTGGTGTGGCACTATTAACCGGGACAACTACCTTGGCATCTGCCAGTTCTGGTGTGGCAGTATTAACCGGGACAACTGGGTTGGCATTTGCCAGTTTTTGGGTTGAAGTTGTTGCTACTGGTGTGGCACTATTAACCGGGACAACAAGGTTAGTGGCTTCCGCTTCTGGTGTTTGAGTTGGTGATGGGGTGGTGCTGGCTAAAGCGTTGGAACCTAAATCTGCGGCAGCCAGGAGAGCAAAGGTATAAATGGCAAGGGATGGTACGCGCATATTCTAAAAAATTGAATTTTGTAGAGGCATTGCCGAAAATACCTGACAAGGAATATTTTCTGCTAAGACAGGATAATGGTTTATCGCTTAAGTGGCTTTGTTGAAGAAAGACCCTTGCTTTTGCTCTCAGGTTCCAAGGTGCTGATTTGGGATGCAAGAATTTGGGTGGGACATCTTGCACTAGGTTTTTAGAACCCCACCCCCAAGCCCTCCCCACAATCGACAGATGGGGCTAAGAAACATCAAAAGTTTAAAATATAACATCCGTGGAAGAGGTATTTGATGAGGATATTATGCCTGAGTAATGGTCATGGGGAGGATGCGATCGCTTGTGCGATTTTGCAACAACTCCAGCAACAGTCTGATTCTCTAGAATTAGCTGCTTTACCGTTAGTGGGCGATGGACGCGCCTACGCCCAGTTGGATATCCCCATCATTGGCAAGGTGCAAACGATGCCCTCCGGTGGCTTTATATACATGGATGGGCGGCAATTGGCGCGAGATGTTAAAGGCGGTTTGCTGCAACTTACTCTCGCCCAGTACCAAGCAATTCGCCGTTCTTGCAAACGCGGTGGAGCAATCTTGGCGGTAGGAGACATTGTACCCCTGCTTTTTGCCTGGTTGAGTGGCGTTCCTTACGCTTTTGTCGGCACCGCTAAGTCAGAATACTATTTGCGAGATGAAGCTGGGCCATTGCCACGTCAGTCGCGGCGAGAACGTTGGGAAGGTTGGTCGGGTTCTGTATACTTGCCTTGGGAGCGTTGGCTAATGAGTCGTCGGCGCTGCAAGGCAGTTTTTCCCAGAGATGGACTGACAACCGAGACTTTGCAAAAGTTCTCTATCCCTGCTTTGGATTTGGGGAACCCGATGATGGACGGTTTGGAACCTTCTAGACGACCATCGGTATTTTATGCCTCAGATATTGAACTGCAAGAAACTAAGCGATCGCTTATTATTACTCTTCTCCCAGGTTCTAGACCACCAGAAGCTTACGCGAATTGGCAGCAAATTCTTCAGTCTTGCCTTAGCTTAATGAAGGCGTTTTTACCTCGTCCGGTGATGTTTTTAGGCGCAATATCACCAGGATTAAATTTAGAACCGCTGCGTCAAAGTTTGGAATTACAAGGTTGGCACGAGCAAAATGATGAAAGCGGTAAATTAGATGCTTCATCGTTTACTGTTCATCCCTCTGAAGTGGTATTTAAAAAAGAAAATGGCACTGTAATTCTTACCCAGGATGCTTATAACGATTGCTTACATCAGGGAGATTTAGCGATCGCTATGGCTGGTACAGCTACAGAACAGTTTGTCGGTTTGGGGAAACCTGCGATCGCCCTTCCCGGTAATGGCCCACAATTTACCCCAGCCTTTGCCGAAGCTCAATCTCGTCTTTTAGGGCCATCGTTAATTCTAGTTGACCAGCCAGCTAAAGTTGCCCATGTCGTACAGCAGGTACTACGCGACCCCGACCGACTGCAACTAATTGCTGAAAATGGTCTTCGCCGCATGGGAGAATCAGGTGCTGCGCGCCGCATTGCCTCCTGTCTGCTAGAGCGTTTGGGAAGAAGATGATCGGGCATTTTGTATTTTATTATGCAAGAGAGTAGCTGTAGGTATTACCATCTTTATAGAGGCAACTTGTTTTCGCTTTCAAACCGTGGGAAATTCTCTGAACCCCTCTCAGGCTTATGACTTATCCCCTAAGAGGTAATTTTAGAATTAATTGCCCACCTTTGCCAATAAACAGATTGTTTTGGTTCAACTAAGCAGTTGATTCTTGAGGTATCAAAATCCATGTATAAAATTGGTGTATTGGATGATGATGAAACCTGGTGTTTGATAATCGAGCGCTTTTTAAGTAAAGAATTTGAAGTTTTTACCTATAAAAGAGTATTTACTTTTTTACAAGAAGTAAATCAATATGATTTAGTAATAGTGGATTTTTCTATCCCTCCTGCCCAATATGAAAAAGGGATGGATGGTTGCGAAATAATCATGCACGTTAAAAAAACTCTTCCTAACCCTCCTTTATTAGTTTTAGTAACAGGATTTCTAAGCGCTACTAACTTAGAAGTGGGTCGAGAAATTTGTCCGGAAGCCGATGCTTTTATCGCCAAGGATGCCGGAATAGATGAAATTTTAAAAGAAATCAAACGCCTTCTTGCTTCTAAAGAAAAAGAAAATAACCCTCTAGCAGGATGAGCCACCCGCCCGCTTGGGTAGAGGCTAAATAATTCTTGTTGTCCGTCAGCGTTTGAAGGTTTGAAGGTTGGAAAGTTATTAGATTACCTCTAGTCAACGTTTCAACTTTCCAACTTTCTAACTTGACAACTCTTGGCGGACAACGGATAAAAAAACGAGCAATTGATATTGCAATTTAAAGACGTGAAAGCGCTGCTTAGGTGTTCTTGACCAATACCCCAGCTTCTCGCTGGATCGGGAGAACATCTAGAATATCAGTTTGGGCGCAATATTTAAGGTCTTCGAGGCAGTCCAAACGTAGAAGTCGTTGACCGTGGCTGGCGTGGTGGAACAATTCTAGTAAATTTTCCTGCCACTGGCGATAAAGAGCGATCGCGCCAAACACTTCATCATTTCCCATGTCTACATTTGCTTTGTCTGCAAGGGCAGAAGCGATCGCGCCAGCACACACCGTATCCTCTAGGGAAAAACTGCCTTCCCAACCAGAACCCAACAACCATACATTCTCTGGTTGCCGATCCAGAAGATACTGCACTGCTGCTTGACGATTAATCAAGGCAGCCGCCAGAACAACAGGAGATTCTTGCACTCGTTGCAGGGCGCGGGTGCCATTCGTGGTACTGATAAATAACCGCCGTCCCTGTACCCGTTCTGGAGTGCAATCAAGCGGAGAGTTGCCCAAATCGCAGCCAGTCACCTTAGCGCCACCTCGTTCCCCAGCACGCAGCCGCAGATCCGGCTCCCACTCTTCGCTGAAGAGCATCAATTTTTCCATATCGCTGAAGACTTGGACAGCCTCGGCACCAGCGTCTAGCGCTGTAGCAATGGTAGTGGTGGCACGCAGCACATCGATAGCGATCGCGCAGTCGGGAACACTATCCGGGGGCGTGAGTTCAGGGGTATGGTAAACAAATAATCTCACAAGCTAACTACACCTACAACGAAAGCTGCCGAGTAACATCTTACCTTTATCAGTGTCACTCAATAGCAACGCTCATGCTAAGGCGTTGCACGTATCCTTTGGCAACATCTAGCATTCTTATTTACTTATTACTTATTAATCCTCGGTTGTCATGCTTGTTTTTCCGGCTATTTGGATTATTTAATATTATTCTTAAACCCTATTCCTTTTAATTTTGCAGATCTAGCTTTAAATATTTTGTCTTCTCAATTTAGGTAGCCGAAAGTCTCGCCAAAGCTTCCTTCATCGCCGGTGGTAACTGGCGCATAATCTTACCCTTGTCCCGGTCAACCACTACCAAAGTAACTCGCGCCGTAGCAAATAGAGTTTGTCCATCGGTAGATTGAATTTTGTAATCCCAATTAATTCGCACGCCCTCGATTTCTGCCATCCGCGCCCTCACCACCGCCGTCATTCCCATCTGAATCGGTCGGTGATAGCGCAAAGAAAGATCGACAACTGGCATATCGCATCCCAAGGCTACCAGTTCGGAAAAGTTGATGCCAATTGAGCCCAAGCATTCCACCCGCGCTTCTTCCAACCAAGCAATATAGGAACCATGCCAGACAATGCCACCATAATCAGTGTGGTGAGGTTGCGCCCTTACTGGATATTCAAACCAGTTCTCAGTTGTTGCTGTCAGAGACAGGTTTTCGATAGCCCCCGTGGGTGGCAGTGATGGTGTTTGTGGTTCTTTTGACACTTTGCCAATCTTCACTCAATACACGATCTGGATTTTAACATCGTCGGGAAGTTCCTACTTGAAGAATTGGTAGTACAAGTGGGGATGATTCGTTGGCTTTTTTAGTAAGGGGGTGGGAGAGGGGTGAGAAATGTGTAGGGTTGATACCTTAGCAAAAGTGGAATATTTGACAACACACAATAGCAATATCCAGCTAAAGACGGAAATCTGCTTTGTGAACTAGCCCCATACCGAAGACCGTGATACCTTTAAAAATGGTGCGAGCGTCCTGTAACACAGGACGAAAAGAAACCCCCTGGCGGAAACTCGACATCTTCTAAAAGCCGAGTGTAAAGATTATAGATATTTAGGATACAATCCTATAATGACAATCGTCCGCCAGTATCGAGTGCGCCCAACTCAACACCAGTTAGTTACAATGAAGGAGTGGATAGGAGCGCTCAGATGGCAGTGCAATTATCGGTTAGCTGAAGGCTTTAAGTGGTGGAAGCAAAACCGTTGTAAAATTGGCGGCGATGACACAAGCAGTTGTGCGATCGCACCGCTAAAAAACAGTCCAAACTACTACATCCAAAAGCGCCACTTTAAAAAAACCAACGAGTTATTCCCATTCTATAAAAACATTTTTTTTCATTGGTTACAAAACTGCGTTGAGCAGGTGGCAATCCCTCGATACAATCGGAAAGCCCAGAAGCAACTTGAGCGATTACAGCCTCAGTTGTATCGCCATCAGGGTAGTAAGCATCAAGTTAAAATCAAACAACTTGAATTGGCACCTGTAAAGCTGGCTTCCCAACGTCAAAATTTTCGCTCCCAAACTGCTAAGTGGCTGTTAAAGCAATTGATGGTTGTTGATAAAGACTTGAATACCAAAAAACTCGCCCCAAGCAAATTGACATTTGTTACTGGTGCGGTAGAGGAGCAATTCTTATCTATCGTAGCGATCGCAACTGCGGTGGAGAGCAACTTACCATTTGGATGCTTGAATGCGGCAGGGGAGAATTGCCTATCGGCCATAAATCAAAAAGATTTTGGCGGCGATGCGGTTTTCAAGCCGCAGGCTGACAGATGGTATTTCTGTCCTAATTGCAGACTGGATCTCGAACGAGATGAAAGCGCAGTTAGGAACGTGGAAAAAAAAGCGGTGGGCATCTTGTCTGGAGGTCGGATCGGGAGAGAAAAAAAATCTCCCGTTGAGGGAGCATCCCTGTTTTGGAAAAACGCCCCACGACTAAAGGATACTGTTGGTCAATTCCCGAAAGGGCAGACCCTTCCCCGAAACAGGGAGGGGGTTACAGGCTCCCCCTTCCGAGAACAAAAATTCTTCCCTCTCTTATACGGAGGGGGCTGGGGGATGGGGTTGTCTGACGCTAACAGTATCTTAAAGTCGCGGCTCTCGCGTCCAAGCCTGCTTTTGCGGGCTTTAGGTAAGCCTGGGTCGGCAGGCTTAGACGCGAGAGCATCAAGGCAAAAAAGCCTGTGGGTATGTATGCAAAATTGGGATGCAGCTCTTATTGAAACGAAAAACCCCAAAATAACCCGTAAGGTTCAGCAGGGGGATACGTCACCGAAAATCGGGTTAAGTCGTCCGCTAAGCAATTTTGTTTAAAAATCAGAGTCTGGAGGTATCTTTCCATGTCAATTCGTCTATATGTAGGCAATCTGCCCAAAGAAGAAGTAGACCGTCAAGAGTTACAAACGATGTTTGGGGAAATGAGTGATTCCGTTTCCACCAAAGTGATTAAAGACCGTAAAACTGGTAAATGCCGAGGGTTTGCGTTTGTAACCGTGAAAACGGATGAACTGGCTGATGAAATTATTGAAAAGTT
This sequence comes from Trichocoleus sp. FACHB-90, assembly GCF_014695505.1. NCBI lineage: Bacteria > Bacillati > Cyanobacteriota > Cyanophyceae > Leptolyngbyales > Trichocoleusaceae > Trichocoleus > Trichocoleus sp. FACHB-90. Next base: position 103,728 of record NZ_JACJOK010000026.1, on the reverse strand, counting down.
CAACGGTCAGATGTTCAAAGAAAGCCCTTTGAAAATAGAAAAGGCATTGCCGAGAGCTAAAGGTGAAGGGGAAGAGGAGGCTCCCCGTCCCCCAGCTCCAGCTCCCATTAAAGACAGCAACAAAGCCAGTGGTGGTGGCGAACGTAGCGGTGGTGGCGAGCGTACTGAGCGCAGCAGCGATCGCCCAAGCGGCGGCGGCGGCGGCGGTCGTCGTGGCGGCGGCAAGAAGTCTCGACGCTCCGATAATGCTGCTGTTAATGTTAATTCTGATTCAGACGCTTTTCAACCAGATCCCCGCTGGGCTGGGGAATTGGCAAAGCTGAAGGAGCTTTTGGCTGCACAAAGCAATTAGTCATTAGTCACCGAAAACTTTTAAGGTGGGCAATTTGTTAAAACCTAACAAATTGCCCACCTTTCAATTTTTAAACCTGCAAACGCCAACAGACTACTGAGTAATAGGAACTTGCAACCAGTCTTGCAGATGGTGTTGTAACTTCAATGCAAATTCTGGTCGCTGGTTAAAATGTTCGGTGCGAACGGGCTTGCGATCGCTATCCAAAGTCCAGCCGTAATCGCTGCTTAAGCGCAATTTGCCCTGCCAGTCAGAAACTGAGACAATTAGCGCACTGGCAGGGCTATTGTCTATTCCTTGAACCCGAAACACGTAGTTAAAGGTATTTTGGCTGGCGGCTGCAACCGTGGAAGGCTGACCGCATTTTTGAGCAAGACGCGATCGCACTTGCTCTGTTAGGTCTGGTTTCTCTAAATCTAAGAGAGTTTTTACTGCTAAGGTCAGAGCAAAATAAAATTCTTCAACAGGAACAAATTCAAGCTGCATACACACAATATCGGTTGTAACCGTTTGCATCTTACCGAAAAACTGGGTTTAAAGCGCCGCACCTTTAGGGACGTTCGACGAGTTAAGAGCTGCAATTGGTGTTTGAGTCTAGAATCCCCTGATGTTTACGCCGGAGAGTGTCAAAACTAATGGTTGTAATTGTAAGAGTCGGTGTAAGACAAAAGACTTAGCGGTAAATTAACTAAATCCAAACGTTGCTGCTGTAAAGTTATCTCAGGCATTGCCAAACCAAATCCCTGTCCATAATCTGCACCCAGTTCCCGGCAGAATTCAATATCTTCAATATCCTCAAGCCCCTCTGTCACCACTTTAATGCCAAAATTGTGAGCAGAATCCACCAAACTTGTGAGCATAACCTGCTTGAGAGCATGCTGACTGCAACCATGCACCAGTCGCTTGTCGATTTTAATTACATCTGGACAAAATTCCATAAAGTAGTTATCAGTAGAGGCGCAAGCGCACAAATCATCTACCGCAATGCCAAATCCCCACTCGCGCAAGCGGTTGATATTCTGCAACAGTCTTGGACACCTCAGCAGAGCTTCCACTTCGGTTAATTCAAATACAATTTGTTCTGGTTGTAGCCCCAAATCTAAAATTTGCTTTAAGTTTTGATCTAGAGAATTTACATCGCGAATAATCGCATTAGGTAATATATTAATAAAAAATTTTTGATTACTTTTAGTAGCAGCAATTGAGTCCAAACAAATTGTTCGAGCTAATTCATCAAACTCACAAGCCAACTGAGTTGACATAGCGGCTTCAATCAATTGATAACCGTTGAAGTCTGCTTCCCCATCGTCTTTGGCGCGTGCCAGACATTCATAAGCGATCGCTTCGCCGGATGAAAGGTCAAAAATTGGCTGATATTTGAAAAATATACGCTGCTTTGATAAAACATGAAAAAACCAACTGTATTTAACAGCCTTGGTAATTGTCACTATCGGTTGAGCTTTTAAAAAGTCTACCAGTAAACTTGGCAAATCGCAGAGCGATCGCGCAATAAAAAAGCGCGATCCAGCTTGGCTAATTTCAGAAAGTGCCTGACTGATATTTAAGAAAATACTGGCTACCTCATTCCGACTATCTATACTTCTATAGAAAAGTTGAGGAAGGACGGGAAGCTCCTGAAAACCAACTTTACAAAGACAACGACTTGTTTCCCAGTCATCTGGTTGAATAATTAAATAAAGCGGGTTAATTTTTGGCATTATAGCGGATACAACCATTTATTTAACTTATGTAACAAGATATACAAAACTAAAAAATACATTACGAAACCTCAAAGTATCTTCTATCTGAGGGTGTAAAAGGTATTACCAAAGGTACTATAAGTTGATTTTTTAAAAATGGGAAGAGTGCAGCCCAAATCGTTAGATTGCAGTAGCTTATGAGAAATAGCGTTGCCTCTTATGGCAAATTTCTCAGTATCAGAGTAATAAAAAGCGCACCTAGATAGTAGACTGACTGCAAGCAGCCACAGCCTGGGTATTGACCGGGGGCATAAATTCTAGGGAGTTTTCACAATGAGCGCAGAACAAGATCCGGTTAAGTTAATGAAACAGGAAGTAGGGAGGGCAGCCGCCGCCCGCGTCCAGTCTGGTACGATTGTGGGGCTGGGTACAGGCTCGACCACGGCGTATGCGATCGAATTTTTAGGCGATCGCATCAAAAAAGGCGAACTAAAAGACATCAAAGGCATCCCCACCTCATTTCAAGCCTCAGTGCTGGCAAAACAGTACGGGATACCCTTAACCACCCTGGATGAAGTTGACCACATTGATATTGCTATTGACGGAGCCGATGAAGTCGATCCGCAGCACAACTTGATTAAAGGTGGGGGTGCTGCTCACACCCGCGAAAAAATAGTAGATGCCCTGGCAGAGCAGTTTATCGTCGTCGTAGATAGCTCTAAGATAGTTGACAGACTGGGTTCCACCTTCCCTGTCCCAGTGGAAGTGATACCCCTAGCGATGACCCCAGTCATGCGTGCCATCGAAAAATTAGGTGGTAAACCAGAACTGCGAATGGGTGTGAAAAAAGCGGGGCCAGTGATTACAGATCAAGGCAACATGGTTATTGATGTGAAATTTGACAGCATCGACAACCCAGGCGAATTAGAAAAAACCTTGAATAACATCCCCGGCGTTTTGGAAAATGGCTTGTTCGTAGGGGTTACAGATTTAGTGCTGGTTGGTGAAGTGGTAGATGGTAAACCTGTAATTCGCGAACTTTAGCGATCGCGTAGCACAGCTACTTCATAGTTGGGGCTGAGGATTTCTTTTCCCCCCCAACCAAAATTACAATTATTCGCTACAACTTTTCCGGGATATACCTCATTTTGCCACCTACAACTGCTCCTGGTGGCACTTGTCCGTTAGATAGTGCAACCCAACTCACCGAAGCTTGAGGTCGGGAGCTAGTATGAGCCAGAATAGTAGAATTAGATGTCAGAATTAGAGTAATTGGTAAAACAGAGAGAGCGGCGGCACGGAGACTTTTTTTAGTCATTATTTACCTTAAAAATGATTTTGTTGGCTGATAAGCACAATTCTTTATCAGAAGCCTCTGCCTTTATTGAATCGTGTGAAAGCTATCAATTTTGTTAAACTACAAGCGCACTCATGCTGCTTCCTGATTAGCTCGTGTTTATGATGCAATATCGTCGCTTTGGGCGGACAAATTTACAGATGCCAGTGTTTTCCTGTGGGGGAATGCGCTACCAGTTTAAGTGGCAAGATGTCCCGGCGTGGCAAATTCCGGGCGAACATCAAAAGAATCTAGAGGAAACGATTTGCCGCTCGTTAGAAGTTGGAATTAATCATATTGAAACTGCTCGTGGATATGGCACCTCCGAGATGCAGTTGGGGCGCATTCTGCCAACTTTCCCCAGAGAAAAGTTAATTGTGCAGACAAAAATCAGCCCTAAGTCAGACGCTAAGGAATTTCGGCGGGACTTTGAAAAGTCGCTCTCTTACCTGAAGTTAGATTACGTTGATTTATTGGGGCTGCATGGTATTAATACCGCCGAATCGCTGCACGATAGTATTAAACCGGGTGGCTGTCTTTCTGTGGCACGGCAGCTACAAGATCAGGGGAAGGTTAGGTTTATCGGCTTCTCAACTCACGGGCCGACCGATGTTATTGTCAAGACGATTGAGACCGATCAGTTTGATTATGTCAACCTGCATTGGTACTACATTAATCAGTTTAATTGGGCAGCAGTTGAGGCGGCTTCTCGGCACGATATGGGCGTTTTTATTATCAGTCCTTCGGAGAAAGGAGGAATGCTATTTAAACCGCCGCAAAAATTGGTGGATTTGTGCTATCCCCTCAGCCCAATCGTGTTTAATGATTTGTTTTGTTTGAGCCATCCGCAGGTGCATACTCTCAGTATTGGGGCATCAAAACCGGAGGATTTTGAGGAACATTTGAAGACTTTGCCGCTGTTGGAGAAAGCGGAGTCAGTTTTGTTGCCGATTTTAGAGCGTTTGGAGAAGCAAGCGATCGCTACTTTCGGCGAAGACTGGGTGAAAACCTGGCACGTTGGCTTACCCGCACCCGAAGAAACTCCCGGAGGGTTGAATATCCAGGTGATTCTGTGGCTGAGAAATCTTGCGATCGCCTACGATATGATTGACTACGCCAAAATGCGCTACAACCTGCTAGGTAACGGTGGTCACTGGTTTCCAGGCGCAAAGGCAGACCGAGTGAGAGAACTAGATTTGCGGCAATATCTGGCACACAGTCCCCACGCTGACCAGATTCCCGCCTTACTTGAAGACGCGCATCGGCTACTCGGCGGTCAAACTGTTAAAAGGCTTTCGCAACAATAAGAGAGTGAGGAGTTATGAGTTATGAATTATAACTCCTCAATATTCCCCATTCCCCATTCCCAAATTTCAATGTTGCGATCGCCTAATTATACTAAGCTGCCTTTTACAGAAACCTATAGCGACATTATCGATGTCCGCTCACAAAGCGAATTCACCGAAGATCGTATTATAGGTGCCATTAACCTGCCCGTCTTGAATGACGAAGAACGCGCCAAAGTAGGAACGCTCTACAAACAATGCCCTTTCACCGCCCGGAAATTGGGAGCCGCCCTAGTCGCCCAGAACATCGCCCAGCACCTCACCACTTACTTTGCAGATAAAGAAAAAGACTACCATCCCCTCATCTACTGCTGGCGTGGCGGACAGCGTTCTAACAGTTTAGCGATGGTCGTGAGCCAAATAGGTTGGCAAGTCACCATCATTGAAGGTGGCTACAAAACCTACCGCGCCTATGTGCGCGAACAACTAGAACATCTACCAGAAAAATTTACCTACCGGGTGTTAGCGGGAATGACTGGGAGCGGCAAAACCCACATCCTGCGCCACTTGGCGGCTCTTGGCGTTCAGGTGCTGGATTTAGAAGGTTTGGCTAACCATCGCGGTTCCCTGCTGGGTGAAGAGTGGGAGAGTAGGAGAGGCGAAGACAAGGAAAAAAAAGTGTTGTCCCCCAATCCCCAATCCCCAGTCCCCAGTCCCCAGTCCCCAGTCCCCAATCCCCAATCCCCAACCCCCAGCCCCCAATCCCAGCCCTCGCAAAAACACTTTGAATCGCTGCTGCTGCACGAATTGCAAAGCTTTGACCCCAACTTGCCAGTATGGGTGGAAGCGGAAAGTAACAAAATTGGGCGTGTTTATTTGCCCAAATCTGTGTGGCAACAGATGCAACAATCTAGTGGTGTGGAAATTGAACTACCATTAAATGCCAGAATTCAGTGGCTATTGCAGGAATATCCCCAATTGATTGCTCACCCAGAAGTTTTGAAGGGGAAACTAGAAAAGCTGAAATCCCGCTATGGAGGGGAAAAAATTAAGGAGTGGTACAGGCTCATTGATGCCCAGGAGTGGGAAAATTTGGTAGGAGACTTGTTAGCGTGTCACTACGACCCCAGCTATAACCATGCTATTCACCGCTGTTTCCCCAAAATAGAGCGGGTGCTTTCTCTGCCAGAGTTGTCCGATGCTAGTGTTACCGCATTGCTGAAAGAGTTTTGAGGTTTGAATTTTGTGCAGTAACCAACCCCTTCAACTGGTAGCCCAAATTCCAAAATATAGAAGCCCCAGCTGATGTTCTACTTTGTGACACCAGTGGAGCTGAGGAAGCACTTAGGAGGTATCTTGCAGTCTAAGTTATCCGATGAAATGTCAATCAGTGCAGACTTTTAACAAGTTCTTAATTGTTAGTTAGCCATTGGTCAGAAAACGTTAATTATATAACCTCAGCTTCGCTCTTTTTTCAGTTCTCGGAGGGCAGAATCCGCTCTCTGAGAGTCTTCCTTGTGTCCCTGACGACGGAAGAGATCGCGGGCTTGCTCAAAGGCAGCGATCGCGTCTTGAATGCGATCGCGCTTTTTGAGTGCCGTTCCCAGATTATAGTAAGCTTGTGCATTCTGCGGCGAGATTTCAATCAGCCGCCGATAGGCGACAATCGCCATCAGAAAATCCTGCTGTTTCATTAAAACATCAGCCACTCCAGCCTGTGCTTCCACTAAATCAGGCTGCAAAGAAGCCGCTCGTTGATAAGCTTCTAAAGCACCATTAAGATTATTCTGTTCTTGTAAAAGTTTGCCAATCTGGAGATTTATTTGAGGATTACGCGGTTCCATCTGCGCTATTCGTTGTAAGGCCGCAACTCCAGCCGCAGTGTTGCCTTGCTTCAAGTAAGCGGTTGCCAAATTTAACTGCAAGCTGGTATCCTTGGGAGCCAGCGCCACAGCTTGCTGGAAAGCCTGAACAGCTTCTCTAGAACGCCCTTGCTTCATCAGGGTGGAGCCAATAAACTTGTGTGCTTCCAGATTTTGCGGATCGAGCGCGATCGCGCCTTGATAGGCTTGCATCGCCCGGTTATAATCTCCTAAACGCTGTAGCACCACTCCCAGCCCCAGATAAGCATTGAGATTTTTACTGTCTAGCCCAGTAGCACGCGCGTAAGCAGCAGCAGCACCAGCATTGTCTCCTAACTGCCCTAGACTGTAACCAAGTGCATACTGGAAATCAGCATTCTTAGGTTCAAGAGTGACAGCCTGTAGATAAGCGTTAGCTGCTTGGCGATAATTTCCCTGAAGCGCCTCTAAATAGCCGATAGCAGAAAAAATCCGGGGATTTTTCTTATCCAGTTCGGCGGCTTGTTGATAAACTTTCAATGCTTTGGCAATCTCTCTTGCATCCACCAACTTACGCCCTTGGCGCAGCAGGTTATTCACCTGTTGGTTGCTTTTTACACGAAGTGAGTCCATCCCTTCAGAAGCGTGAACCACTGGGGGGTGTACAGTGGCGATTCCTGCCAACAACAAGGAACTGGCTGCTATGATGGTCTGTTTTTGCACGGTCAATCTTATTTTAAGTTTCTACTATTGCTCAGTGCTACGAATGCGATCGCATTGAACCCATAATGGCAAAATCTGGATCTATGTCCCAAATTTACCAAAGAAGGTTTTTTGAGGACAGTAAATGATTGTAACAATAACTGATGTCATTCAAGCATCTGTGATTTTTTGCTGGTATTCGAGAGACAAGAGCGCGATCGCACTCTTGGTTATTCCCTGTGTGTTTGAACTGGGAGAGCTTTGAAGCGATCGCTTCTCCTGGTAATTCGTCCTACACCTCTTTTAAAAAGGGGAGCCGATGCCGTATTGCAATTGATTTCAATCCCGCCGCACACAATCGTAGCGCTTACCCGCTACGGGATTTAGGCCCCTGCCCGGTTTACATTTTACCCCGTCCGGATACATTTATTAACAATCCGGTAATTTGTTGCTCATTCCCGCCATAGGAAGTGCTGTAAAGCTCAGGCAATTTTATTATCTATAGTTAACAAATTTCCCCCTCAATAAAAAAGTTATTTCTCAAGATATATAGACATTTAATAAACCTTGTTTCTAACGATAGATATAGTCTATAAAATTGTTATTTCTAACGATAGACCCGATACTTCTTCCGACTGGCAGATGCAGCAAATAAAATAACGCCTTAAATTAAATTCAACGGGTGAAGAGCAAGAAGAAGTAACTTTGAAAGGGCAAGGGAGATAAATCAGTTATGTCATACGCAAATCGGGAAGATCGGGTTGCTGTCCAGCCTCCTGTAGGCAATCAAATTGTTGAGTACCATGACCGTGTAAGATGGGGCCCTATCATTGCGGGTATTGTCACAGCTTTGGCTACCCAACTAATCTTAAGCGGCATAGGAATTGCAATTGGTGCCACTAGCATTGCAGGTTCAGGCGCACCTAGAACTAATGCACCTGATGTTGGTCAAGCAGTCGGAATCTGGTCGATTATATCTTTATTCCTTTCATTGTTGATTGGTAGTTGGGTAGCAGCCCGTGCCAGCGGCCCGATGAACCGCAACACAGCTATGCTTAATGGAGCTATTCTTTGGGCTACTACTTTGGCATTAAGTTCATGGTTATTGGCTAGTGGAGTAACAGGTGCGTTCGGCATCCTGGGGTCAAACGCTGGAGAAATTGTTAATCAAGTACAACAACCAGGCGGCGTTGATATACCTAACAGTGCACCTAATGTGGGCGTAACTGCTCAGCAAGCTCGTAACATTGCTGGCAACACAGCCAAAGCAGGTTGGTCGTTTACAATTGGTTCTCTATTAGGTTTAGCAGCATCATTGATTGGTTCTTCTATTGGTGCGCGTACCCCCCGCACTTATACATAGGAATTTGAGTAAAAAATCAAATCCTTAAGCTTGTTTTTGGCACTTTTGAAAGCACTTTGAAAAGGTGCTTTTTTTTGTATATAATTTCCGGTTAATTACCTGCAAAGCGACCTCTCCCTGGAGCAGGGAGAGGACATAAAATGCTTTTTTATACTAATCGCCTTATCTAAAACTTTGAGCTTGTTTTCAGTTAGTTATTGCTTGCGGCTATAGCGTCCCATTAGTTCGGCGGCGGCGAGAATATGACCATCCATTGCCGCTTCCAACTGGCTTTTAGTTAAACCCGATGCCAAATCTAAAACGCGATTTAAAGCATAGAGTCTGAAGAAGTACCGATGCGTACCACTGGGAGGACAAGGGCCACCATAACCTAAATTACCAAAATCATTTTTTCCTTGAGAGCCGCCATATTTCACGTTGGCTTCAGTGGGGACAGCTTCGGGTAGCTGGAGAATTTCCGCTGGCAAATCGTAGAGAACCCAGTGAACAAAAATTCCTGCTGGCGCATCCGGGTCATCAACAATTAAAGCAAGACTTTCAGTACCTGTTGGTGGGTTAGTCCAACTCAGAGGAGGAGAAATGTCTGCGCCGTCGCAGGTATATTTAGACGGTATTAAACCATCGGCAGAAAAAGCTGTACTTTTAAGTTTCATCGTCTCTACTGCGAGTTTTTGACGATTGGTAGGGGTAACTGGCGAATTGCTTAAATTGGTAAAATTGCAACTTGCTGTTCGTCAACCCTGCTAATCCCAGTAGATTAGCGCTTTGTCGCTGAAAAATTCGTCGTCCTTTGGGATTAAGCACGCTTAATATTTTGCCGTTGTGCGAAGAACAATAATCGCACTCAGAGATTGTTCAGGCTACGGCTTTCATCCCCCAACAACTTTAGCTGGCTGTTTTCCACAACCATAGCGTCAGACGCGATCGCCCATTGTCCTGTTCGCACTCAAATTCTAATTTTCTACCTCTTTTGCCGCCTCGCGCAGAATCGGCTTACCCATTGCCTTCTCAATCCGATCTAAAAGTGCATTTTTTCTAGCTTGGAAGAAGGCATCAAAATTATCTGTGCGTAAACTAGCTGGATCTATAACGTGCGATCGCAAAATCTCATTCAGATTTTCTTCTAATATGTCTGATTTCTTGTGAATATCGGTTAAGTAAATGCTTGGTGCTTTACCTCCAATCATCTTATTAGTTTTGGCTGAAAGTGGGGTTTTGTTGATCGCGCAGTCGTAAACCTCGGCTGCAATGCCGTTGTTGTGGCACCAGTATCGCGGAAAAATGTGATGGATATCAATAGATTCATTAAACTCCATCAGAGTGTCGATGGGATAACTTGTAAAGAAGTCGCAACCACCATCCCTCAACAACAAAGCAGATAAACCTTTATAAGCAGCACTTTTGCGAGTATAGAGACTCAAAAGACGGTCAGGAGCAAAGTTAGCATCTCTGATTGTGTCAGGTTCAGCACCACAACCATTAATCCAGTCTCTTACTTGTGGTACATCTTTCGCTAAACGACTTTCAATGGCACTATTGTAGAGTTCGCCAAAAACTCCACACCAATACCAATTAGCTAATTTTGCAATTGCTCCCGCGCCAATAGTGCGATCGCCAAGTGCTGCAAAAATAGCTGCAAGGGCTGTAAGCTGAGTTCGATAAGGCAGATCGCGATCGCTAAATATCTTTTGCGTGTGGAGGAATTTTGCCGCTTGTTCAAACCCTTGAGTAACTAAATCAGCCCCTTTCTTGTATTCCTCCACCTTCAGGTTCAAAATATCTTTTCGTTTACAGCTTACTGAGGATTTTTCAAGGGTAGCAAGTAACGTCACCGCCTGTAAAAAATCAGTGTTTTCAATATTTCTTAGTACCTGATACTTCTTCAGTGCCTCCTCTCGTGTTGCCCAATCTTCTCGGAGGTTGAACATATCGGCTGCAAAAGTTGCTGTGACTAGCTCAAAAACAGTAAGAGATACACCACCTGTATTCATTTTCTCAAAAACTTGACATACTGCCTCTCTAGGTGTTTCCTTATGCAGCACAATAACGGGTACATCGTAATGCTCAAACTGCTTTACAATGTCATTATTAAATTTATTAAAAAACTTGACTTTTTCTTTTTCGTAATCCCAGTATTCGTTATGACTTGTCATCCAGTCGGAGGAGTCAAAAATTTGTGAAACCGGGAACATTTCATTTTGGTACTCTTTTTCAGGTGTCGAGTAGTCTGCCACAATTTCTTTACCAAAATTACGGATTATCTTATCCTCTGGGACGCTGATGATAGCTTCCTCACGGTCAATATTTGGATCGAGCGCTTTGGCGATATCAATGTAATACCATCGGTAAATTTCTTTGCCTCGTGTATCTTTTGTTTTGACTGGTTTCCCTGATAGCAATGTCTGAAAAAGCGAGGTCAAGCGCTGCTGCCCATCTAGAATTAGTTTTCCTGGTTCTGTGGGATTATCGAGTGTCACTCCTTCAATTGGGCGAGGTTGGAATCGCACATCAGGATTACCTGTTTCCAGCATCATCACTGCTCCAATTGGGTAAGAAAGTGAAATGCTGGCTAACAAGCTGCATATCTGGTCATCGTTCCAAACCCAGCTACGCTGAAAGTCTGGCAGTTGAGTTTTTCCATCTTTAGTGCTTCGCAACAGGTCAAGTAATGGGATACTCTTGCTATCAAAGTTTTTAACTGGTGGCATATCGTTTCTAGTAGTGATTGCAGCAGAGCTAATCAGAAAGCTCTATTTAAAGTATTCCCAAGAGCAAGCTCCAGCTAACAGTGACAAAAAGTTAACAAAGCACTCAGATAGAGGTTGATGGATTGGCATTAGCAAAGTGTGCGATCGCTACAATTAATAGACTAAGCCTCAAGCTTTAAACGCAGCAGTATGGTACAACAACTACCAAACGATACCGCAGCAGCTATCATCTACCCCGATAGGAGAATATTTCGCAACTGGATGATAGGCAATAATCGCAGCGCAGCTTGTTTGGGACACAGTGATTTGCTTTCATCCATGTAGAGATGGATGCGATCGCATTTACCTCTAAGTGCTAACACACCCCAACCACTTCAGCAGTGTGTTTCCACAACCATAGTGCGAGACGCGATCGCCTTGGCACAATCAAAATATAGAAAAGACAACTGACTCAGCACAACGCATGACCACAACAGCAGTCAATCTCTATCTAGAAGGTAACTTTGCGCCAGTACGGGAAGAAATAGCAGCAGATAACCTGAAAGTAATCGGCGAACTACCCCCCGATTTATCCGGGATGTTCGTGCGAAATGGCCCCAATCCGCAGTTTCCACCTATCGGTAACTATCACTGGTTTGATGGGGATGGGATGTTGCACGGAGTGCGAATCAACAACGGTAAAGCTGAATATCGCAACCGTTACATCCGGACGCGGGGATTTAATATTGAGCGCGAAGCTGGTAAGGCAATTTGGACGGGGATGATGGAACCGTCGCGGGGCAACAATCCCTACAATTTTCCTAAAAATACTGCTAACACCGCTCTAGTGTGGCACGATGGGCGACTGCTGGCGCTTTGGGAAGGGGGTGAACCTCACGCTATTAAGGTTCCCAGCTTAGAGACATCAGGCGCTTACACTTACGACGGCAAACTGGCTTCTGGTTTCACCGCCCATCCCAAGGTAGATGCTGAAACTGGCGAGATGATGTTCTTTGGCTACTCGTTTGCTCCACCTTACCTAAAATACAGCGTCGTTTCAGCAGGTGGTGAGTTATTGCGAACAGTTCCCATCGACTTACCGATGGGGGTGATGATGCACGATTTTGCCATCACCGAACACTACACCATTTTTATGGATCTGCCGCTAACCTTCAGCATGGTACGAATGCAGCAGGGTAAACCAGGGTTGATGTTTGAACGCGATCGCCCTAGTCGTTTCGGAATTCTCCCCCGTCATGGCGATAACCGCAACATCCGTTGGTTTGAAAGTTCTCCCTGCTACGTCTTCCATACCCTGAACGCCTACGAAGAAGAGGATGAAGTGGTGCTTATCGCTTGTCGCATGAGTTCCACGACTGTCTTAACGACTGATATGACACTCGGTGAAAATGACGGAGACGCTGCGCGTCTGTACCGTTGGCGGTTTAACCTCAAGACGGGTACGGTAAAAGAGGAAATGCTGGATGATGCGCCATCAGATTTCCCCCGTCTGAACGAACAGCTAATGGGACGACCGATGCAATACGGTTATACCGGAAAGATGGCAAATAATCCTATGCCTTTGTTTGAAGGTGTTATCAAGTATGACTTCAGCAGCGGTAAGTCTGAAACTCACAAATTTGGACGGGGACGTTATGGCGGTGAGGCGGTATTTGTTCCCCGTCCTAATGCTACTGCTGAAGATGACGGTTGGCTCGTCACCTTCGTTCACGAGCGGGAAACAGACACTTCAGAACTGGTGGTAGTGAATGCCCAAGACGTGACATCTCAACCAGTGGCGCGGGTTCTCATCCCTCAGCGCGTGCCTTACGGCTTCCACGGTGCATGGATTTCTGAAGAACAGTTAGACGCTTCTGTCTAAAGTTTGGTGAGACGCGATCGCATTCTTGAAATGGTAAAAGATGCGATCGCATTTGCTTGCGCTGGTATGATGCCGATGCTCATTGGATTCCTATTCCGCAAGATCGAGAACGTCAACTGATTGAGAGAGAAAGGACACGAGTAGAGAGATTGGCAGAACAACTACGCACCCTTGGTGTTAAACCCAATTTAGATGCTGAGGCAGAGTGATACGAGGAGAGAAAGCGATTGCAATTTTACGTTGGTGGAGAAGCGAACCATTTACTCTAAGGCTCTATCTAGGTGTAGCCACTGATGTTTATTACTTCTCTAATGTGTAAGCATCGTACTTGGCTGTATTGAACCCCATTAAAAAGTAAAGCCATGTACAGTGATGAACTCGAACGACGTGAATTATCTCTAGATCAACTGTTCCTCGATCCTAATAACCCCCGCTTCTGGAATGAACGTGATAGGAAGAAGAAGTGTCCCGATGCCAAGATTTCCGATGAAACCATCCAGAAAAATACGCTGAGGAGAATTGAAGAATTTGGTGTGAAGGAGCTTCGTGATAGCATCCTTCGCAATGGTTTTCTACCGATGGATCGTATTGTTGTCCGTCCTATTGAAAATCAGGGAGAAAAATATGTTGTTGTCGAGGGAAACCGCCGTTTAGCAGCGCTCAAAAGCCTTCATATTCAGATAGAGGCGGGGAATGTAGACGAAGATGATATTGATGAGGATTACCCCAGCCGACTCAAAAATGCAACCCAAATTATCGAGGTATTACTCTACAAAGGTACTACCAACGACATCTCTTGGCGTCTCCAAGGCATCCGGCATATCTCTGGAATTCGAGAGTGGTCACCAGCGCAACAAGCGGTTCTAGTAGCACGGCTGGTAGAAGAGGGCAATTCTTTTACTATGGTAGGTCAGCAATTTGGGCTTAGTGGGAAAGCAATTGGGCGTCTTTATCGGGTTTACAAAGCTCTCGAACAGATGCGGGATGATGATGAGTATGGTGAGAAGGCACAAGACAACCAGTTTACCCTATTCGACGAAGCCTACAAGAATTCGGCAGTGCGTAATTGGCTTGAATGGAATGAAGAACACCACAGGTTTGATAACACTGACAACTTAAAGCAGTTCTATCGCTGGATTCTTCCGGATGAAGAACACGAAGACAAACGACGTATTCATAATCCAGATCATGTAAGAGTTTTAGCACAATTGCTAGAGAAGAAGCGTACTGACTTTGTCGGCGCGATTGAGCGGCACGAGATGACCATAGAGCAAGCTAAGGGCAATCTTGATGCAACATTAGGTAATGACAGCTACGATTGGTTGGCGCAGCTCGATAATGCGAAAAAGGCAGTGAGGAAGGTGCCAGGAGAAGTGATCACAGAAAAGCCAGATGAGTTAAAACATGAACTTTTGGAACTGCGTGAGTGTGTTGATAAAATGCTGAAATTACTGGAGAGATCCGTTTAGAGTATGAAGGTTGCTCAAATCGTCCGGGAAGTGGCATCCACTCTGGCAGATGCTTCAGTTGATAGAGACGTAGTGAACTTACAGCGCTTTTTAAGGGATCGTCTACAGCAAGAAGGCTTTTCAGCGCTAAAATCGACTGAGTTTGCTGAAGACTGGCTTCAACGCTTACATCAAGAACTGGAAGAGCAACTAACAGAATGGGATTTGCTAGGAATTCCACGCCCTCTTGTACAAGCCAGTTCACCATCGACATTTATTACGTTTCGACATCGTAACTATCACTCAGCAGTCGGAATACAAGGTATTCCAATAGACTTTCCCAGCGTATATGATTTTGTGGCATCCCTTGCACCGCGTGAATTTTTACTTGTTCCTGCTTGTTTACTACAGCTTGCTGGTTGCGATCCAATCATTATCACCGATGGCAGTGGCGATGGCGGTGTTGACTGCATAGGTCAAATTACAGCAGGTTCTATGCGCTCAATTTGCATTTTTATACAGGCACGGACGAGTTCAACCAATATCACGAAAGAGTCTGTACAGTTGGAATATGCGAAATTCCGAGATTTGCAAAGAACTGGACAGTTTATCGAATATTTAGCCGCATTAGGGAAAGGCAACTCAGCAGATGGTCGAGCTGCGTGCTATGCCATGATTGGGAGTGCTGAATTCCAGGCAGCAGCACGCGAGTATGCATCGCGTGAAGGAGTATTGTTGCGATCGCGTCGGCAAATAGCTTTTTGGCTATGTAAAAGCTTTAGCTTAGATAGTTTAATTCAACTACGAGAGAAAGTGGGTGCAACTTTAGTGCGGGATTTAAGTCGGAACATTGCCCCACTTATCGCATCATACCGTTGTGACGATACTGCTGAATGCGATCGCTACAATTAAAACAATCCCAAGCTTTCAACACAGCAGTATGGTACAAAAACTAGCAACCGATACCGCGCCAGCTATCAAATGAGGAACGCTGCCGCGAGAATGAGAGATTAACCCCAAACAGTTGTAAAGAGCGATCGCGGCTTGAGCATCTGTCAACACCGACAAAATTCTGGGGGTGTTGCGTTGGTTTCGCCGTGGGTAAGCGGGAGCAGCAATTACTCCCGCTTACAAACAACCTAAAAACGCAGCAATATAATCCAAACCTGGTGGGTAAAGCAGTAAGGCTCGTTCGCCGCTTAAACCCAAGGTTGGGACAGAAGGGATTTTTGATTATCTACTTTCCGTCTCAGGAAATTGGACAGGTGGCTTTTATGATGCAGAAGGCGATCGCATTCCCACTGATAATGGGACTCTAGACGACACCACTACCTATGGCATCTTGGGTAAGGTTGGTTTGAACTTTGATGAAAATCAACGCCTGCAATTTACGATCAATCACACCCGCGATCGCCGAGAAGTCAGCTACATCTCTGACACAAGCATTGAAAGTATCCCCGGCTGATCTGGAATGGCACTTCAATATACTCTTTTCTCCTTGTGTGGTTTGCTCATCGGCTTGGGCGGGTATGCCTTTCCCTACGTTGCGCGATGTAGAAAATATCGTCCCAGACTGCGATCGCGCTACAGAGCCTAATCCCTGAAAAAATTATGCTACTGTGCTGCACAGTAGAAATAATCTATCAGTTAATAGACATCTCCAGAAACGCTACAACTCGTGTAGGAAGGCTTTTTTAAGCTAATTTATATTGTTGATTTTAACCACTGACGGGGTGACAACCCCGTCAGAATTATGACTCCCCTCTCCTAGCAGGAGAGGGTTGGGGAGAGGTTAACCGATACGCCACCCGCTTACGCGCTGAAGTATTTAGCTGCTGGGTGATAGGCAATAATCGCAGTTGTAGATTGTTCCGGATAAAGTTGTTCGCTTTCATCCATGTGGAGATTGATGCGATCGCTTCCCAACAACTCTAACAACTTATACTGATCCTGAATATTCGGACAAGCCGGATACCCAAAACTATACCGACTCCCCTGATAACGCTGCGCCAAAATATCCCGAATATTATTCGGTTCTGATGCAGCCAAGCCCAATTCCCGCCGAATTCGGGCGTGAAGCCACTCCGCCACAGCCTCAGCCGTCTGCACCGCCAAACCGTGAAAATACAGATAATCGCTGTATTGATTATTCGCAAAAAGCTTCTGCGCGAACTCCGTCGCAATATCCCCCACAGTCACCGCCTGCATCGCAAACACATCAATTTGTCCCGACTCAACAGGCGCAAAGAAATCAGCAATACACAGCCGCCTCATAGACCTCTGTCGAGGGAAATTAAACGTCGCCATAGAGTTTAAACTCTGGGTGTCCTTCGCATCTTTGCGGTTCATCCCCTCCGGAGCGTACAAATACAACGAATTCCCTTCAGACTGACACGGGAAATACCCATAAACAACTTGCGGACGCAGCAAATTCTCCTCTAAAACTCGCTGCTTCCACTCCTTCAAAATCGGATAAACCGTCTCCTCTAAAAACTGATTGTAGTCCTCACGAGACTGCTCTTTCGGCTTGCGGAATTGCCACTGTCCAGCAATCAAAGCTTGTAAATCCAGATACTCAAAAACCTCCGCCAACGGGATATCTTCAGGCTGCAATAACTTACTACCCCAGAAAGGCGGAATTGGACGCTCAATATCGGTTGCTACCGCCTCAGAACGTCGTGTATCTTCAGGTTGGGACACCACCTCATCCTTGCCCTCTCCGCCTGCGGGAAGGGTGTTATTTTCTTCTCCTTCCACCGTTGACGCGGGAGGGTTGGAGAGGGAGTCAGATATTGCAACTTCATCCAAAAATCCCTGCAAATTATCCCAATTCCCCGCAGATTTTGCAGGCATCAATTTATCCATGAAATGCAAGTCAGAAAAAGCATCTTTGCCGTAAATTACCTTACCTTTGTAAGTGTTTTGGCAATCTTCATAGACAAATTTTGGGGTTAGTGCCGCACCGCCTAAAATTACTGGAACTGTAATTCCTTTTTGGTTAAAAACCTCCAAATTCTCTTTCATAAAAGCGGTGGATTTCACCAACAACCCGCTCATCGCAATACAATCAGCCTGGTGCTGTTCAAAAGCATCAACGATGTTATCAACTGGCTGCTTGATACCAATATTAACCACCTTGTAACCATTATTTGAAAGAATAATATCCACCAAATTCTTACCGATGTCGTGGACATCTCCTTTAACGGTGGCAATTACTACAGTTCCTTTGGCATTGTTGCCAGCATCTTTCTTTTCCATCAATGGTTCTAGATAAGCAACAGCCGCTTTCATTGTTTCTGCTGATTGCAACACGAAAGGTAACTGCATTTGTCCGGAACCAAACAACTCACCAACAACTTTCATGCCATCAAGCAGGAAAGTATTAATAATATGGAGAGGCGGATATTTTTCTAAAGCTTTGGTAAGTTGTTCTTCTAACCCGATGCGTTCCCCGTCGATGATGTGACGCTTGAGACGTTCTTCGACTGGTAGATTTTCATCCCCAGAGCGATCGCGTTTTGTGGTTTTCCCTTCAAACAGTGTGGTAAGCTCTCCCAAGGGGTCATAAACGCAAACATCGCCTTCAAATTTGCGCTCATCGTAAATTAGCTTGCGGCAGACTTCTTGATGTTCTGGCTCAATTTTTGCCAATGGTAGAATCTTGCTGGCGCTAACAATTGCCGCATCCATTCCCACCGCCATCGCCTCGTGCAGAAACATGGAATTCAGCACCACTCGCGCTGCTGGATTCAAGCCGAAGGAGACATTAGAAACGCCCAGCATAACGTGACATCCAGGCAATTCTTCCCGGATGCGACGGATAGATTCAATTGTGGCTTTAGCGTTAGCGCGGTCTTCTTCAATGCCCGTAGAAATAGGTAGAGCCAGCGTATCAAAAAATATCTCGTGAGCTGGGATACCGAATTCAACAGCTTGATGATATGCCCGGTGCGCGATCGCAAACTTCTTATCAGCCGTCCGCGCCATCCCATCCTCATCGATAGTGCCAATTACTACGCCAGCCCCGTACTTCTTCGCCAACTCCAACACCTTCAAAAAGCGCGGCTCACCATCTTCATAGTTAGTCGAATTGAGCAAACACTTACCACCAGAAACCTTTAACCCCGCCTCCATCTTTTCCCATTCCGTCGAGTCCAGCATCAGCGGCAAAGTAACGTTTGTTACTAACCTCGATGCCAACTCGTGCATATCACGCACACCATCGCGTCCCACATAATCCACGTTGACATCGAGGACGTGCGCTCCTTCACGCACCTGCGACTTAGCCAAAGACACCAGACCATCCCAGTCTTCAGCATTCAGCAAATCGCGGCACTTCTTAGAACCACTAGCATTTAAGCGTTCACCCACAATCAAGAATGAATTATCCTGGTCATAAGGCTGAGCGCTGTAAATCGAGGCACCCGCAGGCTCATAGCTAGGCTGTCGCTCCTTCGGTTGCAAAGTCTTGCCAATTTCTGCCAACTGTTCAATATGGGCAGGGCGCGTACCGCAACAACCGCCAATCACCTGCACGCCCAAATCTTCTACAAAGTGCATCAGCGCCATCCGCAATTCCATCGGAGTCAGGCGATAATGTGCATGACCGCCGACATTTTCCGGAAGTCCCGCATTCGGAATACAAGAAACTACAAAAGGCGAATGTGCTGAAAGATACTTAACATGCTCCGCCATCCGGTCGGGGCCAGTGGCACAATTTAACCCCAAAATATCAATCGGGTAAGGTTGCAGAATCGTCAAAACTGCGCTGATATCAGAACCCACCAGCATCGTCCCAGTGGTTTCCATCGTCACCGACACCATCAGCGCTCGTCTTTCGCCTTTCTTCTGAAATACTGACTCAACTGCATTCAGCGCCGCCTTAATTTGCAGCACATCCTGACAAGTCTCAACAATAAACAAATCTACGCCGCCATCAAACAGTCCTTCTGCTTGTTCTGCAAAAGAAGCTTGCATCGTGTCAAAGTCAATATGTCCCAGCGTCGGTAACTTTGTCGTTGGCCCCATCGAACCAGCAACAAATCGGGGTTTCTCCGGCGTAGAAAATTCTGCCGCCACCCGTTTCGCTAGTTCCGCCGCCTTTTTATTCAAACTATACGCTTCATCCGCCAAGTCATACTCAGCCAGCACAATAGACGCAGCGCCAAAGGTATCCGTCTCAATCACATCCGCACCAACCGCCAGAAAGTCGCGATGTACCTTCTCTACGGCTTCCGGCTTTGTGTATATCAGATACTCGTTACAACCTTCGTATTGCGCCCCACCAAAGTCTTCCGCGGTGAGGTTTTGCGTTTGCAGGTTGGTTCCCATTGCGCCATCGAAGACGATGACAGGGCGTTCGGGACTGTGGAGGCGAGTCAGGAAGGGGCTAGTCATAGATGGCGACGGCTTTAAAATATGAATTGAGTTAGGCTTTGAAGGATCAGCTTAATATATTTTGCAATATTTAATAGATTTCTGGAGTAATCAAAGCGATGAACGTGCAGACAGTGAATACATCTACTCTCCCACAAGAGCAAGTTACCACACAAGCAATTATTTTAAATGGCGTTAAATGGCAAACTTTTAAGGCATTGATGGCAGATGTCGGAGATAGTCGCGCTTGGAGAATTGCTTATGACCAAGGAGTTTTAGAAATCAGGATGCCATTACAAGAACATGAACAACCTAAAATAATGTTGGCGTATTTCGTTACAACCATAGCAGATTTGCTGGAAATCGAGACTATGGAACTGGGTGCGCTGCTCCTTGAAAGGGAAGATTTACGCCGTGCTATTGAGCCAGATACCTGTTTTTACATCCAGAATGAATCTCTAGTCAGAAGCAAAATAGTTGACTTGCAGACTGATCCACCACCAGACTTGGCAATAGAGTCTGACTATACAAGTTCTTCTCTCGATAAATTTACAATTTATGCCTCCCTCGGTGTTCCTGAATTGTGGAGATATAGAAGGCAAACACTAGAGGTTTATCATTTGGTAAACGGACAATATGAGCCATCGGCAAATAGCCTGGCTTTTCCATTTTTGCCAATAGCAGAATTGCCTGAATTTATTAAACAAACTAAAACTATCGGACAAAGAGCTGTTGTGCGTTTGTTTCGGGCGCGAATCCAAGAAATTTTACATCCGGATTAAGGGAACGCGGGTTGGTATCGAAAGTATGGCTCATCTGCGACATCCCCCATGAATCCAGCACAATTACCGTTTTCATCCACTAAATAACGTTATTCCTATGGAATATTAAAACTGACCTATCTTTTGGTTGTTTTACCCTTTTGGATACAGTATCCTTTTGGGTACTATCTTACTTTAAAGTGCATACTTTACATCTTTAGTCAATATACATTATATTTTAATTATTGAATCTAAAAGTAACTCTGCAACAATGAAATAACCAGTTATCGCTGATAGAAATCCAATTGTTTTAGAACTGGAAACAGGCACTTATTACTGGTGTAGTGGCGGACAATCTGAAAATCAGCTTTTTTGTGACGCTCACAAAGAAACAGAATTTGCTTTTGGGGCTTTTGAGATTACGGAAAAACAACCAAAAGCAATTTGCAACTGCAAATACACAGGCAATCCCCCATATTGTGACGGTAGCCATAGCAAACTTTAAGCTGTAATTCCTGCTGCTACATCTTTGAGGTAAATAGGAGTAGAAAATGATTACGCTTCGGAAATCAGAAAATCGAGGACACGCTAATCACGGTTGGCTAAACAGTTACCATACATTTTCCTTCGCTAACTATTACGATCCTGCTCAGATGGGATTTAGAAGTCTGCGCGTGATTAATGAGGATCGGGTACATTCAGGTAAGGGTTTTCCGACACATTCCCACAATGATATGGAGATTGTCACCTATGTGCTAGAAGGTGCTTTAGAACATAAAGATAGCTTGGGTACTGGTTCGATAATTCGCCCTGGTGATGTGCAGAGAATGAGCGCTGGTACAGGTATTGCTCACAGCGAGTACAATCATTCTCAAACTGAAGGAGTGCATTTTCTGCAAATTTGGATTTTGCCGAATAAAAAAGGGGTAAAACCAACTTACGAGCAGAAGACTTATTCTGATGAGGAAAAGCGGGGTAATCTTCGCCTAATTTTATCTGGAGATGGGCGCAGTAACTCGGTGACTATTCATCAAGATGTCGATACCTATACCACCTTACTTGATACTGGTGAGCAAGTTATCCACCAACTTAAACCCAACCGTCATGCTTGGGTGCAGGTAGCGCGAGGTAGTGTAATGCTGAACGACAACTTGCTAGAAGCAGGCGATGGTGCGGCTGTGAGTAATGAGGAGTCACTAAAGCTAGTCGGTAAGGAAATGGCAGAAGTGCTACTCTTCGACATGGCATAATCGGCAAATTACACCCTAATTTCTCTCCTTTGGTTGTCGAGTTAGGGGATGAGGGAAGTGCTATAGCAATCCTCGACAGAGTTGTGAGCCAGCCCTTCAGATGCCCGGCTTCTTAGAGAAGTCGGGCATCTCGCCTTCACGAATCATTTAGGACTGGTATAGAAAATAAAACTCTTTCCAAATAGGGATGCAGTGGTTTCAGCTAGACTGAAATAAAAAAGCAGCGTTGCGCCACTTTTGTTTATGTCTAATGTTGCATTTGACCGCAGCCCGTGTGTTTTACTTGTGGAAACAGACGAAGTTCTTGTTCAGCGTGTGAGTCTGGACTTAAGAGAAGCGGGATATACTACTGTTGTTGCGCCCGACTCCGCTAGCGCTTTCCATCAAGCGTGCGAACTCCAGCCAGCTTTGGTTGTTGTAGATCGAGTTTTGACAGGAGATTCCGGGCTAAAGTTGTGTACTCAGCTCAGAAATGCAGGCTCTCGTGTACCTGTGCTTCTGTTAATGGCACGGGATACGGTTGAGGATAGGGTTGCTTGTCTGGAGTCTGGTGCCGATGATTATTTTCTCAAACCTTATCGCACTGATGCCTTTTTGCAGCTGGTACGCCTCTATTTACAGCCGGAAGCTGGTGCTAATGAACAGTTACGATTTAGCGATCTGGTGTTAGACTTAGCTACTCGCCGAGCGATGCGTAACGGGCGAACGATTGATCTGACAATGAAGGAATTTGAACTGTTGAAGTATATGATGTCCCATCCCCGTGAGGTTTTGACCCGCGAACAGATTCTAGAAAATGTTTGGGGTTATGAGTTTATGGGTGAGTCGAATGTCATTGAGGTGTATATTCGATATTTACGTCTCAAAATTGAGGAAGAGGGGGAGAAGCGTTTGATTCAGACGGTGCGGGGTGTGGGGTACGTTTTGCGGGAAGCGTAAGTATTAAGGATGAGGGATGAATTTGTGAGTAGTCGGGTTAGTTTGCTCTGGATAATGCTTTGTGTGTTGCTGATGGGATGTTCGCCACCAGTATCATCAGAACTAAAAACGCCTTCTGGTGAGGTGCAGTTGGAACAAGCACCAACTTCTTTATCAGTGCCATTAGAATCTAAAACGCTTTCTGGTGAGGCGCAGGCTTCGGGAATCAAGGATAATTTGGGTCAAACTTTGCCAATTTCTGCTAAAGCTATCATCGCAGGTAAAGCGATCGCGTTGGAAGTGGCGCGGACCCCAGAGCAACAGGCTATGGGTTTGATGTACCGCACGTCTTTGGCGGATGACCGGGGGATGCTGTTTGAGTTCGGGACACCGCGACCAATTGGGTTTTGGATGAAGAATACGCTCATTCCTCTAGATATGATTTTTATGCGGGATGGTGTGGTGAAATTTATTGCGGCAAATGTCCCTCCCTGCACTACCAGTATCTGTCCTACCTATGGCCCCGATACACCTACCGATCAGGTGATTGAACTCCGGGGAGGACGAGCCGCCGAACTGGGTCTAAAAGTAGGCGATCGCGTTACCATTGAGCAGCTGGATAGAAATACGGATACCCCTACACGCCCAGCTTTGTAATTCTTATCAATCCAATTTAAAATTTAACTCATACTATTCGCGCATTTGTTACCAAAGTAAGGTAATCTTTCCCAAGATAGAGTTTGAGGCTGAAGTTTTAATTTAAAGTTAACGCTTAAACCTCTTCTCGCTTCAAGAGAGTTGGTTCCTCTAAGGATGAGAGAGTGTGTAGGTGTGTAGGTGTGGGGTGGGTGTAAAAGAAGCGCTCTTAGGAAGTAAATCTCTCCTTTTACAGAGGGATGAAATTTAAATGGTGAAGTAAAAAAACATTAAGCAAAGTTTAATTTTTGACAATTGGTTGGGGGTTGGCGGAAACAGTGGAACCACACTTTGGTTTCCGATGTCTTTGTCACCAAACAACCCCGCTCAAAGGTAACTGGAAACTAAGCCAGTTATATGCCTATGTTCGTTAATGGTAGAACCATCTGCCCAATTGTCACAAGAAGCTGGTGATCTGTGACACCTGAATTCGGTCAGGTAAAAGGAAAATAGTAGGGAAGCAGCTTAGATAACGGTGGACAGATATGATTCTGTCTATTGATACTTTAAACAAGCAGCGTTTTAATTACAAAATAACAAAACAGACTTTGACAAAAGGAGGTGAAAGCTAATATGGCACCTGCAAGCTATACTCGGTTTCTTCGGTTTTTACAAGAAGATTTGGCAATATCCAAAGCTTCAATTTCGATCGCTTTGCGGCATCGGGAAAACGATCCAGGGCCTTTGCCGATGATTTTATGGCAGTACGGTTTAGTAACGCTAGAACAGTTAGATCAAATTTATGATTGGCTGGAAACTGCATAACAATTCATGACTCGGCGAGGAGCAAAAAAGTCATGTCAATATTGGGCTTTGGTATGATCCTGTCCCACAGAAGAAGACCTAGGAGGTTCAATCTGTTACAATTTATCCAAACAAAGAGAGCAGGTCGATAAAAGACCCGCTCTTTTTTGTTATTAGGACAAGGGTTTCGCCTCTCAGTAATGGAAGTCTTTAATTGCAGCTTTCACTTAATTAACATCAATACAACTTAGCTGAAAGTGCAAAATTTGATAAAATATATAGTGATAACACCCGTTGGTCGTCCGGGCTGGGCAGGCGTGAAACTGGTGCTAAAACATCTGCCAACGTTAAAAGCAAAGTACACGGAACTTCCAAAAGCTAAGTGGAAGTAGGTCACAAAGATTTGATAATTGTAGGGTGGGCATTGCCCACCCTATTAAACTAATTACTAATCGCTTAAGATTGGGCAAACACTCTGGCAGCAGCCGCAACACCAGCACCGGGAGTAAAGCCTTCATATCCTACTTCGCGCAGGGTGGCTTCCAGGGAGGCAACAGCTGCGAGAATATCGCGATCGCTCACAAATCCCAAGTGACCAATACGGAAGATTTTGCCTTTGAGATGGTCTTGTCCGCCAGCCAGAACAATGTCAAACCGCTTTTTCATCACCGACCGGATTTTTTCGGAATCCACCCCAGTTGGTGCCACAGCAGTAATTGCCGGACTACCAAAACCATCAGGGGCAAATAAAGGTAAGGACAGCCCTTTCATCGCTTCGCGGGTAGCATTCATCAAGCGCTGGTGCCGCCCATAGATAGATTCCAACCCCTCAGCCTTCATCATCCGCAAGGCGGTATGCAACGCTACCATCAGGTTAACTGGCGGAGTGAAGGGGGTAGTATTTTTAGCAGCATCTTTGCGATACTTGCCTAAATCCAGGTAGAAGCGGGGCAACTTAGCCGTTTTGTAAGCTTCCCAGGCTTTCGGCCCGACGGATACAAAGCCTAAACCAGGGGGAATCATGTAGGCTTTCTGGGAACCGGAAGCCACCACATCCAGCCCCCATTCGTCAATAGGCAAATTCACAGCCCCCAAGCTGGTCACAGCATCAACGATTATTAAAGCTTCGCCGTGGGCTTTGACATGACGGTTAATGGTTTCCAGATCGTTGAGAACACCCGTAGAAGTTTCGCTATGGGTGATAATAACCGCTTTGATTTGTTTGTCAGTGTCGGCTTCAAGTTTGGCGCGAATTTGGTCTGGATCTAGAGGTTGACCCCATTCGGCTGTAACTTTGTCAACATTTAAACCGAAAGCTTCGGGTAATTCTGCCCAGCGATCGCCAAATTTGCCGTTACAGCCAACCAACACGCGATCGCCTGGACTCAAAAAGTTAATAATGCCAGCTTCCATCGCCCCCGTACCGCTGGCAGTTAAACACAGTACATCATTCTGTGTCTGGTGCAACCACTTTAGGTTTTCTGTCACCTCTGCCATCAACTTGCCAAATTCGCCGCTGCGGTGTCCGAAGGGGTGCTTGGCTAAGGCTAGGAGTACCTGTTCCGGCACTGGGGTAGGGCCGGGAATCATCAGCATTAGCTTGTCATCCATTGATCTGTCCTTAAAGTTGAAGAGCGCATTATTTAGGATCGCACATCTATAGCTGATTGCTAATGGCTAATTACCACGTTGTCAATTACCATCAGCTATTAGCAATTAATAAATGAGTTGTCAAAATTCATGAACCGCTTTGGCGGAGCGTTGGCGTAAGCGATCGCGCTTAGGAAGATTTAACGAGTAACTTAGAATTGCTACATTAGCCATTAGCAAATAAATACTAACTAACTTCTGGGTTCGCTGGCGGAGTCTTTCTTAAGAAAGCTGGCAAATCTACCTGCAAATTTTTGTTTGGTGGAGGAGATGCTATAGGTGTTGGAGAAACTGGCTTAGAGAGTTGAGAAGCGGCGGCGGATTGGGTTGTCATCAGCAGTTCCAAGAGTTCATCTGGACAGTCTGCGATGACTTTTTCCATTACCTCCTTGAGTTGTTGAGCAAAGGCGTTGGCTGTACCGTAGCGATCTTTCCAATACTGGATAGCTGCTTCATATTCGCCTGCTTGCTGGGCAGATTTAAGAATTTGCTCTTGCAGGGTGCCTATTTGTAACTCAAGTTCGGCGGTGCGGGAGGAATGGCGATCGCGTGATTCTGCCAGTTCATGACAAGCTTGTTGAAGTCGAGCCTGAATCTTCAGCTGTTGCTCCAGCTGACTTTCTAAGGCTTCAATTTGGCGGTAAAGGGTGTCAATGGTGGCGTTTTGTTCCGAGACGAGGGTTTCAGTCTGATGGAGTGTCACCGTTAGTTGTTGTTGATCTTCCAGGGCTTCGTGGGCTTGCTGGAGATGATCTTCTAGCTGATTTAGAGTAGCAGCGCGATCGCTTAACCGACGATACAGCGCCTCAATTTGTTGATGAGACTCGGCTAGCTGCACCTCCACACTTCTCCTCAAGCTTCGAGCCTCTAGAATTTCTGCTTCTAGCTCCTGTACTCGTAAGACTTGAGCTTCCAGAGATGTTTGTCTCGTCTCTATCTCCTGCTGCAACAACTTTTGACCAGCTTGAACAGCCCGACGGCTTTGAGCCAACTCTTTTCGCAGCTGTCCTAGTTCTCCTTGCTGCGATAAAGCGTTTTTTTCAATAGTCGCCAACAATTCTTGAACAGTTTGGTCTTTGAGTAGCGCTTGTGTTTCTTGCGCTTCTAGAGCCTTTTGCTGCTCGGCTAATTCTTGTTTTAGTTGAGAAAGAGCCTGCTGTTGAAGGTTAGCTACTTCCTCTGTTGAGGCTAGCTGGGCTTTCAAAAGGTTTCGTTCGCCAAGTTCGAGTCTTAGTTCATTTACACAAGCTTGGGACTCTTGCAAAGCCTGCTCTAACTGATTAATGCGCTCTAATTGCTGTTGGTCATGAGTTACACGAGCATCCGCCGCCTTAGCTGCTTCTCGCCATTGTTCCAACTCTTTGAGTAAAGCTTGACGTTCCTGCTCCCAAGATTGTCCCTGGTCTGGTTCGTGAGGTTGTTGGGTAGCATCAGCATTCGTTTGTTCTGCTTCTGCTAACGCCTCCTGGGAATCCCACCAGAAACGATTACTTGAATCTGGTTCAGTCACTCCTAACCTCCCAGAAATCAATAATAGTTTTGGTGCATCCAGCAGCCATTTCGTGGTTACAAGTTATGAGTTACATCTCTCAGTGTATTCAAAACTCATAACTTTTAACTTTCTAACCCTTCGGTTCCCGTTGTCCGGTAACGACGTCAGGCGGCGGTGTATCCTCAAAAGCGATATTATTCACAGACCAACGGTAATCAATTGGTAAATTTGCTCTGGCGCAGGTTTGCTCAATTTGCTTTTGTTGAGCCATCGCTTTGCGTAGGGTACTTATAAGCTGGTGAACTTGCTCCCGCACTGCTGGTTGTTGTCTTGCAGCAAAGGAGGTTTGGCGTTCTAACAGTTGCAGTAGTAGTTCGTAGTGAATGTGAGACGGAAGGGGAATTGGCTCCATGAAACCTGATTTACCTCAAGGGGACAAATATCTAATTAAGGATAAAGGCGCAAGGATGGGGGCTGAAGGAAGAAATTTTATAGCTCAAATCCGTCTTATTGCCCATATTATTTTTCAGGTTGTTGATGGTTGATTGTTCATTAGACTTCTTGCATTCATCGCCTTGAAAATAAATTTCTGGTTTAAAAGTTCAACCCGTTGTAACTGGTTGAAACATTTACTAAGGATCGCGGTGATGATTTTAGCTATGATGCCCTGTTCAGTTTGGGGCTGAATCAATGCAACAAGTCTATTGATGAACTATGAACCATGAACTATTTAATTATGGGCAATTAGCCAGATTTAATTTATTCATATTTCCTCTTTCATCCTTCTTCCTGATTCAAAAGCGTGTCAATTGGAAAACAGCTTGGCGATACCCGCAGCTGGGTCAGGCTGTTTTACCAAAGATTCACCAATTAGCACTGCATCTGCACCAGCAGCCTGAACCGTGCTAAGGTCAGATGGGGTGTGCAGCCCGGACTCACTAACGACAAGAATGCCGCGCTGTTGCAACTCGCTGCTTCGCGCTGCCAGAATCTGACAGGTTGTTTGCAGATCCACAGAAAAATCTTCCAAGTTGCGATTATTTATACCAACTAGGGTAACGTCTTTCAGGGATAATACGCGGTCTAGTTCTGCTAGAGTATGCACTTCAATTAGGGGTGTCATCCTCAAAGCGTTGATAATTTTGACAAAGTATTGCAGGTCTTTGTCGTTAAGAATTGCCGCAATTAGCAGGACGGCATCAGCTCCGTGTCGTCGGGCGAGATAGATTTGATAAGGATATATTACAAAATCCTTACACAATACGGGCAAGTCTACGGCAGCGCGAACAGCAGTCAAGTTTTCAAAGCTACCAGAGAAGAATTTTTTATCAGTGAGTACCGATAAACAACTCGCTTGTCCCTGCTGGTATGCAGTAGCGATCGCTACCGCATCGAAATCTTCCCGAATGATTCCCTTACTGGGACTGGCTTTTTTTACTTCCGCAATTAAGGCAGGTTTTGTCTTACCTTGTCGTAATGCCCCAACAAAGTCACGCACTGCTGGTGCTGTCTGTACTTGACGCTGCAACTCGTTCAAGGGGAGACGTTCTCGCATCCGGTCAACTTCCGTCTCTTTATTCCAGACAATTTCCTCCAAAATGTGACTTGGTTCATTACCAGGTACGACAACTCGATAACCGAAATTGCTGATGGAAACGGATGGGTTTGGTGGACGACGGCGAATTTGCATAGATATAGTTTGGCACAATTCGATTTTGGATTTTGCGGAGGTCGGAGTTTCTCCGCCTCCGATGATTTTAGATTTTGGATTGAAAACAAAATCCAAAATCTAAAATCCTTGCATTGGCTAGTGACTTCCTACAGCCCGTTTATAGGCTTCATCCAGCACTTCCGAGAGGGTGGGGTGAGCGTGGACATAGTAGGCTAGGGTGTTGACAGTGTTACGAGAAGCGATCGCATTTGCGGCTTCGTGGATCAAATCTGCTGCGTGCATTCCGATAATATGAACGCCCAGCACTTCCCCGGTGTCTTTGCGGTAGACGACCTTTGCCATGCCGTCCGCTTCACCTTCAGCGATCGCTTTCGAGTTACCTTTGAAGTAACTCTTCGCTACCCCTACTTCAAATCCCTGTTCTGTGCCCACATCCTTTGCTGCTGTTTCTGTGTAGCCGACAAAGCTGATTTCTGGGTGGGTAAATGCTGCGGCTGGGATACTGTGATAGTCTACCAATCGATGGCGATCGCAGATATTTTCTACTGCCACGACACCTTGAGCAGACGCAGCATGAGCCAGCATCATCTTACCAGTGGCATCTCCAATCGCCCACAGGTGGGGTACTACTTCGCCGCCTGACAAAACTGCCATCCGGTCATCGACGGTGATAAAGCCCTTTCTATCTGTCTCTACGCCCACCGATTCTAATCCCAGGTCTTTAGTATCTGGAATGCGTCCGGTAGCAACCAGACAAGCATCTACTTCCAGTACGTCCACCACTTCTTTAGTTTTAGCATCGGCTAGCTCAATAACTACTGGCGTTCCAGGGGTGACACTCTTTGCCAAAATGCCGACTTTGGTTTCGATGTCGCGGGGCTTAATCAGTATCCTTTCAGCTATAGTTGCAATGTCGCGGTCAAAACCAGGCATCAGCTGGTCTAAAGCTTCAATCATCGTCACTTCACAGCCTAACGCTGTGTAAATATCCGAAAACTCCAGACCGATGTAACCGCTGCCTACAATTGCGATCCAGGGTGGTAGGGATTCCAATTTTACGCCTTCGTCGCTGGTAAAGACGGTTTTGTGGTCAATTTCAATCCCTGGAGGAACCCAAGGAATTGATCCACTGGAAATGATAATGTCTTTTCCGGTGACAGTTTTTTCGCCCGATTCTGTGGTAACAGATACTTTTTGCTGTCCAGCTACTTTACCCCTACCGCGGATAATATCTACACCCAATCGTTGTAGGCTATTTGTCAAATCACCGCGAATCTTGGAAACAAGGTTGTTGGCGTGGGACGCGATCGCTTCTTTGTTAAACTCAACGCCAGATACTTGAATACCCAGCGATTTCAGGTGATGGGCGTTATGTAACTCCCGTACCCGACCAGATGCCGCAAGCAGTGCTTTTGAAGGAATGCAGCCCCGGTTAACACAAGTACCGCCCATATCTGCTGCTTCGACAATAGCGGTTTTCAGTCCGCAGCTGACGGCGTGTAATGCAGCACCATGTCCGCCTACACCCGCCCCAATAATCACTAAATCGTAATCAAATCCCTCAGTCACGTTACTCTCCCAGTGCGCGATGCCCTACTTATTTTGAACTTGACCAACAGTGAGCGCAAGTCCCAAACGATCTGTTATTAGTCAGTAATTTGACGGGGGACATCTTTAAAGTCTCTGTTGTATTGTAGAAGCTAACATAATCGCGATTGTCGAGTTTTGGCGATCGTCTCATAACTATCAGAGTGCGCTGCTAGGATGAGCAGTGTTTTAGGAATCAGACGCATGAATTACAGTCACCAAGAGAACGAACGCGATACCGATGATTCTTTCAGCAAGTCCCTCGACGAATTGCAGGAATTGTTGCTATCTCAGGAAATTCAGAGAGATAGTTCAAAGTTGCAGGCCGTTAAGGGGAATAATCATCAACCATATCCGATTGCCGTAGATGATTTAGAGGATGCCGTTGCTGACATTGAGCAATATTTCCAAGAAATCGGGAATTTATAATCAGACTTTGGGCATTTTCCTCTCAAAGTCTGATTTTGTAGGCGACGCTTCTTACCTAACACCAATAGCTAATCGCTAAAACTTTTCTGACGCTGCGCTTCGTATAACATCAAGGCAGCTGCTACAGCTACGTTCAAAGACTCTACCCCCGGACTCAGGGGAATTTTCACCTGCACATCCGCCATTACACTTAAATTATCTGACAACCCCGCGCCTTCATTGCCCATCAAAATCAGCGTCGGACGGCGCAAGTCAACTTCCCAATAAGTTAAAGTTGCTGTGGGAACAGTGGCTACTACCTGCATCCCTTGTTTCCGACACTGGGAAATGTCAGCTATTAAATCGGAACTGACGCTCATCGGTAGCCGAAACCACTGTCCGGCTGAGGCTCGCAGCACCTTCGGATTATCTAAATCTACACTATCTGCACTCACACAAAGCCAATCTATACCAGATGCGGCGGCGGTGCGAATCATTGTCCCCAAGTTGCCGGGATCTTGTATTGTTTCCAATACCAGCCCCAAACCAGTGACGGATAGACTTTGCGCCTGATTGGATCGCGGTGCTGTAGCAACGACACCATCTGGTTGAATTGTGGTAGCAAGAGCCTTCAGGACTTCCGGACTCACCAATTCGGTGCGCGGGGAACGTTCGCAAATGCTGTTCCACAGTTGCGGGTGACGCTCCTGCCATTCCAGCGTACAGCAAACTGTCACCAGAGGATAATCAACTGCGATCGCTTCCTCCAGCAAGTGCGTCCCTTCCAACAAAAACATCTGCTGCTCTCGCCGCTCTTTAGCAGTATGCAACTTGCGGATTTGCTTTACCAGAGGATTCTGGAGACTGGTCAACATTCGATTTTGGATTTTTAGATTTTGGATTGGGGATGACTTGCTTAGTACAAAAAAATTTGGGATTACTAGCCTAGTAATCCCACAAAAATCCAAAATTGAGATGCGGAACCCGGGACTTGAACCCGGACATCCTTGCGGACTCTAGAACCTGAATCTAGCGCGTCTGCCAATTCCGCCAGTTCCGCGTAGCCTTGACTACATTTCCAAATTATCATATTGCCGCAAGTTTTGGCATTAGTCAACTAATTTGTTTGCTCCGGAAATTGGAACCAGGACAAGGTAAAATGCTTAACTCGGCTGAAAATGATATCTGGAGTGCCAATAATGTAGACATTTAAAATCTTTACTGTAGAATCAAAACCAAATTTAAAAAAATGCAACACTATTTCCGGAAATTTGGAGGATAGACCTATTAACCCCTCTCTCAACCTGACCAATCCCTACTCTCTGCCTGAAGAAGACAAATCCGTCCTACAGATTTGGGGCAAAAACTCTCTCAAAGGACACGCCAAAATTAGCGGTGCCAAGAACTCAGCCCTGGCGATCATGGCGGGAGCATTGCTTTGTCCGGAAGATTTTCGCCTGCGTAATGTTCCCTCGCTTGTCGATGTGGAACGAATGGGTCAAATTTTGTCGTCCTTGGGTGTAAAGCTAGAACGAAATGGCGACATTCTCGACATCAACGCCAGCCACATCGGAGAATCAAAAGCGCCCTATGAGTTGGTTTCGCAACTGCGAGCAAGCTTCTTTCTCATAGGCCCGATGCTGGCGCGTCTAGGAGTGGCAAGGGTGCCTTTACCAGGCGGTTGCGCTATTGGTGCCAGACCAGTTGATCTCCACGTCCGGGGTTTGCGGGACATGGGGGCAGATGTGCAAATTGAGCATGGAATTGTCCATGCTTATGTCAATGGAAGCAGCCGAAAGTTAAAAGGGGCAAAAATTTATTTAGATTATCCCAGCGTCGGTGCTACAGAGACGCTGATGATGGCAGCGACCTTGGCGGAAGGCGAAACAATTATAGAAAACGCCGCACAAGAGCCTGAAGTCTCGGATCTGGCTAATTTCTGCAATTCAATGGGCGCGAGAATTCGCGGTGCAGGCACCAACACAATTGTAATTTCCGGTGTTCCCAAATTGCATTCTACCGACTACAACATTATTCCCGACCGGATTGAGGCGGGGACGTTGCTAGTAGCAGGGGCAATTACGCACTCAGAAATCAGTATCTCGCCTGTGGTTCCAGATCATTTGACGGCAGCGATCGCAAAGCTGCGAGAAATTGGCGCTAAGGTGATTGAAGATGCACCGGACTGTCTGCGGATTATCGGCGGACACAAATACGTAGGTACTGATATCGAAACCTTGCCTTATCCCGGTTTCCCGACAGATATGCAGGCGCAGTTTATGGCGTTGCTGACCCTTGCCGATGGCGATAGCGCCATCAGTGAAACCGTGTTTGAAAATCGTTTGCGTCACGTTGCCGAATTAAATCGCATGGGTGCAGATATTCGCGTCAAAGGCAACCATGCGCTGGTGCGGGGTGTGCCGATGCTATCGGGCGCGCCAGTATTGGCAACAGATTTACGCGCTTCGGCGGCACTGGTGCTGGCGGCGCTAGCGGCAGAAGGAAAAACGACGATTCAAGGATTGCAGCATCTAGACCGAGGCTATGAAAAGCTGGAGGAGAAACTGCGGCAATTGGGAGCTAAATTACAGCGGGTACAGGATGAGGATACTTTGCCAGTTGAAACTGTAAAGGTTGGCTAATGGCTAATGGCTAATGGCTAATAGGGACTAGGAAAAATACTGCCCCAGTACCCAGTAACACAATTAGCAATTAGCGATTAGCATTAGTCCAAGAATTCCTCCAACGCCTGTTTGAGGGTGGGATATTGATAGTCAAAGCCTTGGGTAATGGTGCGTTTTGGTAGAACTTGTTGTCCTTCCAAAACGACTTGGGCCCCATCTCCCAAAAGAACTTCTAAAGCAAAGGCGGGAACTGGCAACCAAGAGGGACGATTTAAAACTTCCCCCAAAGTTTGCGATACTTCGTTCATGCGAACTGGGTTCGGGGCTGTGGCATTGAGAACACCTTCAACTTCTTTTTGTTTTAGCGCGAATAAAATTAGGTCAACTAGATCGTCTCGGTGTATCCAAGAGAACCACTGCTTCCCTGTGCCGATGGGGCCGCCAGCAAACATTTTAAAGGGAGGAATCATTTTACCAATTGCTCCTCCCATAGCCAGAACTATCCCAATTCGCACAATCACCAGCCGCGTCCCCGTGTCTTTTACTTTTTGGGCTTCTGCTTCCCATTCTTGACAAACTTGTGCCAAAAAATCATTACCTGAAGGACTGCCTTCTTCAAAGGTGGCGGTTTCGCTGGTGCCATAGTAACCAATTGCGGAAGCACTCACCAAAACTGATGGTTTCGGGTTGGCTTTAGAAATGGCTTCTACAATTTTTTGAGTGCCAATTTTGCGACTATTGATAATTTCCTGCTTGTGTTCTGGTGTCCAGCGCTTTTCGGCGATGGGTTCCCCCGCCAAATTCACCACCGCATCGCATCCAGAAATCGACTGTTGCCAAGCTCCCGATTCTTTGAGATTATAGGCAACAACCTCTACATTTGGAGCGGGTTTCACAGAAGCGGGGTTGCGAGTTAAAATTAGCACCTGATGACCTTCCGCTAGTAGTCGCTCTACCAAACGAGAGCCGACAAATCCGGTTCCTCCTGCGATCGCTACTTTCATGATGCACCTGCTGTTTTTTGGGTTTCGCTGTAAGCCATGTCATTCGCTTGGGCATAGCGATTCATAAACCGCATAAATCTTTCCCAGTGGTCGTCTCGCGGGATTTCAAATTCGCAGTCCAGCCGCTCGAAATCATCCCCTTCTGGCCCTGAGAAAATAAATTTAACCGAGGAAGGCTCGACACTAATCACACCTTCTTCATCACTTAACCGCAGCGAATTAGAAAATCTTTTTCTAAAGCTGTTGAATCTTTCTATGGATTTCAACTCTTTAAACGTCATCAATACGGTACGAACTCCGGAACTCTTGTTCCGGCGTAAGCTGACATTACTGATTTCTTCAGGAATACCTTCAAAAAATTGAATTAATGGTGTATCGGAAGTCATGAAAAAATTAAACGAAATTCCTAAGCATTGTACCGCAGGCATCACGAGAGCGAAAGGCTCTCCTGGTGTCCTACGGTTTACTTCCGGTATTCGCCATTCACCTTTATTTCTACTTGCTCAATCTTTTGTCTTTCCTGTTTATCATCCCAACTTTAACCATCCAAACAAATCCCCAACCGTTAGCCGTAGTTCTGCTACCAAGTCTGGAACGGGTAGCACATCACCTGTTTCTTGCAATAATCCTGGTTGCTGTCCGCGTGGGTATACTAGCACGGAGCGTTCATCTGGATCGAGTAGCCAGCCTAATTTGCTACCGTGTTGAAGGCAGTGCAAGATATTTCCGGTTACTTTGGTTTGCCTTTGTTCGGGAGAGAGAATTTCAATCGTCCAGTCGGGAGCAGCCTCAAATACATTAGCAACATCACCATTTTCATCAAGAGGTATCCTTTCCCAAGCAAACACTACCACATCTGGCACGATTGACCGTCCGCCAAAAGTACACCGCAATTCTGGAAAGGCTAGAGCAATTTTCTTAGCTTCAACTACTTCGTTAATAGCAGTGACTAGCCTTCCCTGTAACTTGCTATGCTTACCTTGTGGCATCGGCTTTTGGATAATTTGACCATTTATGTATTCACTAGCAGGCTTAGTTTCTGGTAGTTTCAGAAACTCCTCCAAAGCCAGTGTTTTTGTAGGTGCTTGTACCATTAGCGATCGCCTGCTTCTTCTACCATCAACTTAGCGCTAAACAAAAATTACTCTACTTTTGCAGCTTTACCCCGCGAATTGAGTAATCTAGTAACTCCACCGGGTGCAAAATGGAAATGTCTTTACCTTGATCCGGTAAATGCTTAGTAATTTGCAAAGTACAACCGGGATTAGAAGAAGCAATTAATTTAGCACCAGTATTGAGCAAATTTTCTACTTTTTGCTTACCTAATTCTTCAGCAACTTCTGGCTGAAGCATATTGTAAACACCCGCACTACCACAGCACAAAGCAGCATCAATTGGTTCTCGAAGTTGTACGCCTGGGATTTGTCGCAAAAGTTGGCGGGGTTGCAAACTAATCTTTTGCCCGTGCAATAAATGACAGGCATCTTGATAAACTAAGGTTAGGGGTTTATCAGAAAGCGGTGAAAGTTTTGCTGTCACGCCTGCTTCATAAAGAAACTCTTGTGCATCTTTAACTTTAGAGGCAAAATTTGCAGCTTTTTCTTTATATTCTGGGTTATCTTGTAGGATGTGTCCGTACTCTTTTAAAGTATGACCACAACCAGCAGCATTGATGATGATGTAGTCTACATTTGTGTCGGCAAAACTATCAATCATAGACTTAGCGATCGCTTTCGCTTGTTCTTCCTGTCCTTGGTGATGTGGTAGCGCCGCACAACATCCCTGGCTCTTGGGAATCACCACCTCACAACCATTCGCAGTTAAGACGCGCACCGTCGCTTCATTCACCTTGGAGAAGAAAAGACGCTGAACGCAACCTAAAATTATACCTACCCGATAGCGTTTCTCTCCTTCAGCCGGAATAAGTTCTGGTAAAGTATCTTGAAATGCTTTTAAAGAAAGTTCTGGCAGATTAGATTCCATCGCCGCCAAATGAGGAGATATCCGCTTAAGTAAGCCAGTGGAACGCACAATTTTTTGCAAACCCAACTTCTGATAAACCATCAGAGGAGCAAGCATTACTCGCAGCCGATTAGGGTAAGGAAATAGGGAAAAAATGAGTTGCCTATATAACTTTTCTGGCAAACTGCGCGGATAATTTCGTTCAATTTGAGGACGAGTAGCAGATAACAATTTGTCATACTGAACGCCAGAAGGACAAGTTGTTACACAAGCAAGACAACCCAAGCAAGAATCAAAATGCTGCACAGTAGCAGTATTAAGAGGAATTTTCCCCTCATTAATCGCATCCATCAAATAGATACGACCTCTTGGCGAATCAGTTTCCTTACCAATTACCCGATAACTCGGACAAGTAGAAAGACAAAAACCGCAATGAACGCAACTATCAATTAACTTCGGATCTGGTGGATGTTTAGCATCAAAACTAGACTCTTCAGATAAACTTTGCATCTTCTCTCTATTCTCTCTCTTCTTTCTTCTCTTAACTCAGCGTCTTCTGCGCCTCAGCGGTTCGTTTAAATTCCTCCTACAAACCGGCCTGGACTCAAAATATTTTCTGGATCAAACTGTGTTTTAATTTTCCGCATTAAATCAAGAGCATTACCCGTATAACCCCAGACATCTATTTCTTGCTTCAAAGCGATAGGTGCTTCCAGAATAGTCAAAAAACCGCCTTGGGAAGATAGACGCGATCGCATCTCCAAAATTGGCTTAACATCTGTACTATCAAACCGCACCATCCCTAACCCACTACCAGCGTGAATCAAACACAATAAAGACGGCATTTCAGCGAGGATTGCCGCTGACGATGAGGGTACTACTCCTATTTTGCAAGTAACAGCAGCATCTTGGGAGGATATCCACATTTGTTCTTGTAACAACCATAGTTTAGATTCATCGGCATCAGAATATATTGTCCCCTGTAAACCCAGATGTTGCCCTACTTCCAGAAGTCTAGCCGACTGTTCCTTAACACTCGCCGCCACACTTTGGAAGCGAACAATTAAACCCATACCCTCACCTAAATTTGCCTTTGCCACTAGAGTCGGCGATAGCAAATCAACCGCAGTGGGAGTCAAAGCAGAAGCCAGCAAAGTTTTAGTTGCCGCCGCAATTCCTTCGGCTGTGCCAATAAGCAGCACAGTTCCAGACACCTCTAGCAACGGATAAACTCGAAATGTCACTTGAGAGATAATTCCTAGCGTTCCAAAAGAGCCAGTAAATAACTTCATCAAGTCATAACCAGCAACATTTTTTACCACCCGCCCCCCGGCTTTAGCAATTTGACCATCGCTTCGGACAAAAGAAAGCCCCAAAAGCATATCCCGAACCCCCCCATAACGTTGTCGCCAAGACCCAGCCGAAGCCGTGGCGACAATGCCACCAATAGTAGCGGTTTCAGGATAAGCTGGATCTAGGGGGAGAAATTGACCTTGTTGCGCTAAAATTTTTTGCAATTCGGCAAACTTCATGCCTGCCTCGACTGTGACGGTTAAATCGCCGACGGCATGATCTATCAAACGGTTGAGGCGTTCGGTACTGACAACTAAATTAACCCCATCTACTAATCCACCCCAACCAATTTTGCTACCACTGCCGCAGGGCAGGACGCGCGATCGCTGCTGGTGGGCAAAAGTCATAACTAAGGCGAGTTCTTCCAGGGTATCGGGATAGACTAGGCAATCAACGGTGGTTGCGGGTGTAACGGCTTGGGATATTTCTGATTTCCGGGCGACTTTTGCATCTTCCCACGGAATAATGGTTGAGCTGCTGAGGATGCTTTTCAATTTTTGGGCTACGCTATTCATGGCTTATAAAGACAGCTAGGCTAAAACACATTTATTTAGAGTGGAGCTAAATACGAGCATTGCACGAGCTTTACACATAAGTAACACTTAATCCTTTGTAATATTAATAATAAATTTGTCTTTTATTTCTTAAGATAGAGTCCAAGGTTTCATACTTGTAGTAGGGGTAAATGACACTCTCCAGGGGTAGGTTTAACTGAATGGTTCGACGAAAAAAGACACAAGCCATACAGCAAAAAGTACGGACAATGCCAGCTGGCTCCTACGATCGGGAAAGTTTGCTGAATCGGATTACTACCCGAATTCGCCAGTCTTTGGAATTGCAAGAGATTTTGACGACAACGGCGCGAGAAATCCGTACTTTTTTGGGCATGGATCGGGTGAAAATTTACCGATTTGCTCTGGATGGGAGTGGCGAAGTCATTGCCGAGTCGATCCGGGAACATCGCCTGCCTTCCCTACTGGGGCTGTGGTTTCCAGCCGAGGACATTCCTCCCCAAGCCCGCAAAATGTTTGTCAAAGCTCGTCAGCGAGTGATTATAGATGTAACCACTGGACACAAGACTCAAGAGCAGTTAGATTGCCCCTCAACTGGTAAAACTTTTGCCAGCGAAGACATCCGCTATTCCCCAGTCGATCCTTGCCATATCGAATATCTGATGGCGATGGGGGTGAAATCTTCTCTAACAATTCCGATTTTGCATCAAAACAGCTTGTGGGGGCTGTTGGCGTGCCACAACGCGATACAGCGACGATTTAGCGAACAAGAGTTGCAAGTTGTGCAGCTGTTGGTGGATCAGATGTCGATTGCGATCGCTCAATCCCATCTTCTCCACACAGCCAGACAACAGGCTCACCATGAAGCAGCGATCAACCACATTAGCAGTCTGCTCCACTCCCCACTTAAACTGACAGAAATCCGGCAGGCCGTTCTAGAAGAAACCGTCGAAGCCTTACAGGGTAATGGTGGCAGACTGTTTATTACCGCAGATACCACAGGAAGACCTGCTCAAATTTATACCTATGGCGATCAGCCCAGTTTGCCCTGGCTAGAAGAAACTTCCTTGTGGCAAAGTATCCTCAATGGGGAAAAAGGTGTCGCTAGTCAATCTTATAGAGAAAACAATCAAGATATCCAGCCTCACAATCTTCACAATTCCGAAGGCAGAAGTATAAATTCATCCTTCATCCTTCATCCTTCATCCTCCCCTTACACCATTAAGGATCTCTACCGAGAACCGCAACTAAAGTCTTTAGCCTCTAGTTTCGGACTAACTACCATTCGGTCTATTCTCATCGTGCCTCTGAGGTATCATCAGCAGTGCGTCGGGTGCCTCACCATCTTCCGCAATGAGATCAGTACCGAAACCTTATGGGCGGGAAAACAGAATCTCGACGACCGCAACCTGCGCCCCCGCCTATCTTTTGAAGCATGGCGAGAAATCAAGCAAGCACAAGCCAAAGAATGGAGTCCCGAAGAACTCAAACTAGCTCAAGCTATCGGAACTCACCTCTACATGGCTGTGATGCAAAGGCGCGTGGAGGATACAATCCGGCATCAAGCATCTCACGACCTCCTGACGGGGTTGCCGAATCGGTTGCTATTTAATGACAGACTTTCTTTAGCGCTGGCAAACGCCCATTTAAGCCGCGATGAAATGCTGGCGGTGGTGTTTCTCGACCTGGATGGCTTCAAGCGGATCAACGATACTCTGGGTCATGCCGTAGGCGACCAGCTACTGCAAGCTGCGGCGCGACGCTTAAAGGACTGTCTGCGGGACACTGACATTGTTGCTCGTTGGGGTGGAGATGAATTCACTATTATGCTTTCCCCCGTCACCTGTGCCGATGATGCCACTAAAATTGCCCAGCGAATTTTAGGCGGACTAAATGTTCCTTTTCGTTTTGAGGAACAGGAACTTTACATTAAAGCAAGTTTGGGAATCGCTCTGGCTCCTTACGATGGAGAAGATGCAGAAACCCTCTTGAAAAACGCCGATGCTGCTATGTATAGAGCCAAGCAGCAAGGTCGAAATAACTATCAGCTATATACGCCAGCACTGGGGGCAAGAGCGCTAGAGCGATTGGTGTTAGAAAACAGACTTTACAAAGCGTTGGAACGCGAGGAATTTCTGTTGCACTACCAGCCGCAAGTGAATTTAATCACGGGTCAGATTGTGGGGATGGAAGCGCTGATTCGTTGGAACTCTAGCGATTTGGGATTTATTTCGCCTTATCAATTTATTCCACTGGCAGAAGAAACTGGCCTTATTTGCCCAATTGGGGAATGGGTTTTGCGGACAGCTTGCGCTCAAAATCACCTCTGGCAGTCTCAAGGATTGCCGCAATTCCGCATTGCAGTAAATCTTTCAGCGCGTCAGTTTCAGCAAAATAACCTGCTAAAAATTATCGATCAGATTCTCGCTGAAACGGGTCTAGAACCTTATTTTTTGGAGCTGGAAATTACTGAAAGTATTGCTATGCAGGATGTGGATTTGACCATTTCTGTGTTGCGAAAGTTGCAAAACATAGGAATCCAAATTTCAATGGATGATTTTGGAACTGGTTATTCTTCGCTCAGTTATCTGAAACATTTTCCTCTAGATACGCTGAAAATCGACCGCTCTTTTATTCGTGACTTGATGAGGAATCCCCATGATGCGGCTATTGTCAAGGCAATCATGGCGCTGGGTCATGGACTGAATTTAAAAGTGATTGCTGAGGGAGTGGAAACACCAGAACAATTGGAGTTTTTGCGCTCGGTTGAGTGTGATGGTTTGCAAGGTTATTTATTTAGTCCGCCTGTAGCCGCCCAAGCAGCAACGGAAATTATTAAAAATGGAAAATTAAATATGAAAAACTAGATGTCATAGCACACAAAAGATTCACAACTTGGGAAAATGAAAATGCTAAACTTTCTTAATCCTCTGTTAGGGCGTGATCCAGAGCGCATCAAAGCCGACGTCGAAATCTACACCTGGCAAACTTGCCCCTACTGCATCCGCGCCAAAATGCTCCTCTGGTGGAAAGGAGTCAACTACAAAGAATATAAAATTGATGGTGATGAAGCAGCCAGAGCGAAAATGGCCCAACGTGCCAACGGGCGGCGCAGCGTCCCCCAGATTTTCATCAACGAGCAGCACATTGGTGGATGTGATGATATGTATCTGATGGATAAAGAAGGGAAACTAGACCCCCTACTGGTTCAAGCAGCTGTTTAGACAGGCGAAACCTGCCTCTGTCTCCCGTTTACGGCGGAGTGAAAGGGGCGTAGCCGTAGCATAGACGGCTGAGGGCAAGGAGCGACTATGACAATTGACAATCCGGCATATCTAATTCATCGACAATGGATGAGCCGGGCGATAGAACTCGCTCAAAATGCTGGTGAAGCTGGGGAAGTGCCAGTCGGAGCAGTGATAGTTGACGTGGATGGTAACTTAATAGCAGAAGGTGAAAATCGCAAAGAGCGCGACAAAGACCCCACAGCCCACGCCGAAATTATCGCTATTAGAACCGCGGGGCAAGCGAGGCAAAACTGGCACCTCAATCAATGCACCCTCTACGTTACCTTGGAGCCTTGCCCAATGTGCGCTGGTGCAATTGTCCTAGCACGTCTGCGGCTTCTAGTTTACGGAGCCGACGACGCAAAAACTGGTGCCATTCGTACAGTTGCTAATATCCCAGATAGTGCCTGCTCTAATCACCACTTGCCTGTATTGGGTGGTATCTTAGAATCTGTCTGTCGCCAACAACTGCAATCCTGGTTTGCCCAACGGCGCTCAAAAAGTACAAACTAAAAATTAGAACCGAAAAAAAGACAAATTCTTTTCTTTTGGGTTTTTAATTTTGCCTTTATTTTGTCTTATCAATGACAGCCGGAAAACTGTCCATCTTATAGAAGACAGATGCCTTAAGAATACTTAAGGTGTAATTATGGATGCCGTGAGAAATTTTATCCGCGATGACTCAGCTCGACCCCTCTGAAACAACCATAGCAACTGCAACCCCTGCCAAAGGAGTTTCAGTTAATTCCCGCGTCTTACCCTGGCTAGCGTCCGCAGGCTACAAGCTGACAAGCTGCGTTGTTATGCCGTTTTACATTGGCAGCAGCGAAATAACTGGACAGGAAAATCTCCCCGCTACTGGCCCTGTTATCCTAGCTCCTACCCATCGCTCTCGCTGGGATGCCTTTGTCGTACCTTACGCAGTTGGGAAACCAGTCACGGGTCGTGACTTGCGGATTATGGTATCAGCGGATGAAATGACAGGGTTACAAGGCTGGTTTATCAGTCGCATGGGAGGTTTCCCGGTAGATACGAGAAATCCGGGCTTAGGCAGTTTTCGTCATGGTGTCGAACTTCTCGAAAGGGGGGAAGTGATGGTCATTTTCCCAGAGGGTAACATCTTCCAGGACGGGCGACTTCATCCCTTGAAACCGGGCTTGGCGCGGATCGCGGTGCAAGTAGAATCGGAAAATCCAGGATTGGGTGTTAAAATTGTCCCAATCAGCATTCGTTACGGCAGCAGACTACCACACTGGGGTTGCGGTGTCAAGGTTAACATCGGTACTCCGATCTCAGTGGCGAATTATTCTTGTACTGGTAAGCCGAAAACAAGTGCGAAAAAATTGACTGCTGATTTAGAAGCTGCGCTGATACAGTTGGATGACAGCGAAGCGGTGGCGGTGGATACGGTCTGTGTGCCAACTCCATTAGAGAAGGTATCGAGCGCTCAAGGATAGATTCTCCTTCCAGCCTCCGACTGGGAACGAGGGACGAGGAAAATATCAGATGCCCAAGGTTAATTCCCAGCTTTTTACAGTACCTGTGTCTAACTGAGCATAATCCACTACTAACAGCCGCCAAACTCCTGCT
This sequence comes from Trichocoleus sp. FACHB-90, assembly GCF_014695505.1. NCBI lineage: Bacteria > Bacillati > Cyanobacteriota > Cyanophyceae > Leptolyngbyales > Trichocoleusaceae > Trichocoleus > Trichocoleus sp. FACHB-90. The sequence goes on along the minus strand of NZ_JACJOK010000026.1, from coordinate 60,245 downwards.
GCGGGTGAATCGAGCAGTTGCTTGAGTGCGGGTGTGTTTTGCAGCGTGTAGGTGCCTTGCAGCTGGGTTGCAGAACCCAAGGTGCGACCTTGCAACAGTACAGTTTGTCCTGTGGGTGGGATTAAACTCACCTCAATATCCCCCAGGAAACTGTGTTCAATATTGACACCAATCTGAATATCCCGAACGCTTCCGGTTTGGGGAACTTGAATGGGACTGCTGATGCCTTGAGGGTTGTCGTCGGGAATGGCTAGGCTGTTGTTGTTGCGTCCATTCAAGACTTGGGAGGGTTTGGACTGTTGAACTCGCTGTTCTTTGGCAGCTTGAACGGCTTTAAAAGCATTGACTTTGCCATAGCCGAACCATTGGGAGTAACCGTTGACATCGTAAGTGCCTAGCCGAAAAGCAAGCTGGGGGTCAGGGTCGGGGTCTACAATTTTGTCGGCGGTTCGTTGCAGAATTCGCCTGACTTCTTGTGCAGTTAAATCGGGGTTGGCTGACAAAACTAGGGCGGCGACACCTGCGACGACGGGACAAGCGCTGGAGGTGCCGCCGAAATCGTTGGTAAAGTTGTTGGAGGAGTATCCAGCTGCGTCTAGTCGGTCAGCGGTTAAGACTCCTAGTCCGGGCAGGGCGGTTCGGACTTCGGGGGCGGTGCTGATATATCCGGTTTGTTCAAACCACATCCCCGGTGGGGCGTTGTTGCTGGGGGCAGAGATGGTTACGTTCCCCCAGTTACTGTAGGCGGATTTTTTACTCAGGCTGGTACAGGCGGAAACGGTGATTACGTCTGGATGAACGGTGAAACCGCCTAACCACTGGGTGGGGCCTTTTAGGAGGTTATTCGGCCAGCCTTGTTCGTTGATGGTGCCGCTGATGGGGCGATTGGCGTTACCAGCAGCAAAGACGATGACGCAGCCTTTGCGATCGCGTCCTATTGTAGCAGCACGGGTGAGGGCGGCGCGTTGTCGTAGGGAAAGAGGAAAGTATACGGCTGCTGGCCCCCAGCTACAGGAGATGACGCTGGCACCGTTTTGGATTGCCCACTCAAATAGTTGTTCGATGCTTTCGTCATCTAAGAATCCTGTGGTGCGGAGGGGCATTAAGGCACAACCAGGCGCAACTCCCACAATGCCACTGCCAGTTTCTTCGGCAACTGCAACTCCAGCGCAGGCGGTACCGTGGTTTTCGTCTTGCTCTCCCGGTAGGGGCAAGAAGTCTTGGTCTTTGAAGTCTTTGGGGGCGACGATTTTTCCGGCACCTTGAAAGTCTGGGTGGTTGAGGTCAAAGCCATCATCGGTTACGGCGACGACTACGGAACGCACGCCGCGAGTGATATCCCAGGCTTTCTCAACTGAAATATGGGAACTAGCTGTTACTTGATTAGCGCCTGTGTTATTGAGATACCATTGCTGGGGATAGAGGGAATCTTTGGGGCGGTAGTGTTGCTCTTGTCGCACGACGATATTAGGTTCGGCGGTTAGTACCTCTTTTCGCCCCATGAGTCGGTTGGCTATTTTGACGGGGTTTTCTGTGGCTTGTGGGGTAAGGTGAAAGACGAAGGTGTTGGGAATGCCGTTGACTGGTTTGAGTAGTTGTAAACCATGTTCGGATGCGATCGCATTCCTCGTTTCTTCCTCCACAGAGGGCGCAAATTGTATTGTCACCTGATCTGTGAGGTAAACTAGCGTTTGCGGATTCTCTTTGAGCTGGTAGACGTGGCTGGCAAAGGCAACATCTTCTGATGCTCGTGCCGCTTGCATTGCTTTGTCTCGCCCGGATGGGTCTACTATAAATTCTTGTAAGTCGGCTTTGGGAATTTCTAGAGTTGGTTTGGCGGGGACACTTTGGGTTACGTCAGCTGCTTGTGAAGTTGGGCGGACTGTAAAGCGATCACTCACTTTTTCCAGCGCCAATTCTTCTCCTCCCCGTTGTAAAATATTGCCTACGCTCTCTTCTGGTACACCACTAGCGGATTGGTAATTGGTCATTGAAGTATTGCTAATTGAAGGATTGAAAGATTGCTAATTATCTTACCCAGTCCCCAGTCCCCAGCCGTCATTTATCTAATCGGTAACTCAACCAAAAAGCAGGTATTCCCCGATTTACTTTCTACCTGAACTGAACCTCCTAAATAGGTTATCAATTTCTGCACTAGCGCCAGTCCTAGACCAGTTCCACCATGTTTCCACCGATCGTTACTGGGAATGCGGTAAAATTGGTCAAAAACGCGGGGTAATTCGCTTTCTGGAATCTCAATACCAGAATTGCTCACGCTTATCTGAATCATTCCTGCCACTTCACGGACAGCCACCGTTATTTTTTCGCCTGGCGGAGTGTACTTACAAGCATTATTTACTAACTCTGTAATTATCCGCTCCAAACTGAATGAGTCGGAATATAAAATAGGCAATTCTTCTGGTATTTCTACTTGTAAAATTTGCTGTTGGTTTTTGGTTCGCTGTTCAAAAGGCTCAATTACATAAGGAATCCAGTGTTGGAGTTCAATATCTATTCTTTCTAAAGGGTACAAACCTGCATTTACTTGCTGCAATTGAAGTAAATCGTTTATCAAATTTATTTCTCGTTCGCATTCCTCATTCAACATCTCGAAGTAGATAAGAGATTGGCTATTATCTGGATTTTCTTGTGTTGCGTTACCGAAGGAATTATTTGGTTGAAGTATTATATCTTCCAACATTTCAACCGCCATCTTCATGTTGGATATAGGCGTGCGTAATTCGTGAGAAACTGTACTGAGAAAGTCATCCTTTAGCTGGTTAACTTTCTCTAGTTCCTTGACTTGAACACGAGTCGCTTGGTAAAGGCGGGCTTGTCGAATTGCGATCGCGCATTGATTCGCCACTTGCTGCACCAATCGAATTTCTAATTCATTAAACAGATATTCTTGGTGATGAAGTAACCACAAGTTCCCTAAAACTCCTTGGTTATCAAAAATAGGACAAGCGAGTGCTGTAAAATGACTAGGGATAGGATCTGTAAGTTTAGAATCTAATTGGCAAAATTGCAGATACTGACCTTGCAAAAGGTTAGAATAAATCTCAGTAAAAGCAGCCATTTGCACCACAGAATTCTGATATGAAGGCAGAGAAGTTGTATATTCTTGGCAAATAGTGGAAGTTCCTTCTTCAAGGTTGTACAAAGCTGTACCGCAGTAACCTATTCCAAGTCCAATGGCTAATTCTTGTACGGCTGTTTGTAAAATCTGGCTTTCGTCGAGGCTGTCACGCACTTTGTCAGTAATCCGTTTTAGCATCCCTTCAAATTTGAGAGATTGCTGCAACTGAGCTGTACGTTCCTGTACCTGACGTTCGAGGTTGCTGTTAAGCTGCTGCACTTGTTGGTAAAGTTCAGATTGTTGAATAGCGATCGCTGCTTGGTTTGCCAATGAAGAAAGACAATCAATCTCTAACTGATTCCATAGTCTTGTTGAGGAACAATGATGAGCAACTAGCAATCCCCATAACTTGGTGAGATTAGGCTTTGGGGATGAGGAATGAAGCTCTGAAACTTGTTCATAGTTTATTATTTTTCCTTCATCATTGGCTGCATCATTTAGCTCATCTTCGATTGCTTCTGATTGCAGAATTGGTACTACCAAATTAGCTCTAACTTGAAAACTGGTTAGTAAATCAAGGTGACACTGGCTTAATCCACCATTGTTAACATCCGTTGTTGCTTTGATCCGACCTTGTTTGTAGAGGTTAATATATTTTCCATTAAAACAGGGGTCTGTAATTTTTGCGCCTAAAATAGCTCTGTAGCGTTCATCTACAGATTCCACTTCTATAAATCCATTCCAGTTGGATAGGAAACGATAAATAACGACGCGATCCGTTTGCAAAAATTCTCTTACTTGAGCTACTGTAGTCTGAAGAATTTCTCTTAAATCTAAAGACTGACGGATTTGCTGGGTAATATTTCCCATCAACCGCAACCGATCGTTTTGCTGTTGCAATTCTGCTGTAGCTCGACTAGCATCAAGAAGGCGGCGCACCCTTTGACGCAAGACTGCCCAATGGATAGGCTTGGTAATGTAATCGGTAGCACCGGAAGCAAACGCCCGATCCACTGAATGAGAATCTTCAAGAGCAGTGATAATTAAAACAGGAATGCGATCGCCTTGAGGAAGTTTTCGCAGCAGGGTACAACAATTGAAGCCATCGATTGTCGGCATCAAGGCATCTAGTAAGACAATATCTGGGCGCAGTCGAATATACTCAGCTATACCTTTGTCACCATCATTCGCCTCTGCTACCCGATATCCCTCTTTTTCCATCATGGCGCGCAGCTGAAGCCGGGTTAACCTGTCGTCTTCGACAATCAAGACTAGGTAAGGTTGTTTTCCAGTTGCGGCGGTATTCAGCGTTGACGAGGAATTTATATTCATACCTGACTGGGCTGACATTCCACCTGTAAAGCAGCTTTAACTTTGCCATACTCTAATTCCATAGCAGAAATTAAAGCGGATGCAGCGGAAAATTTTTTCTCATGACTCATGAGTTCCATCTGTCTACAAAGTTCGGCTAGTTGTATAGCCCCAAAAGTAGCGCTGTTTGCCTTCCAAGTGTGGGCTGCTCCCTCAAGAGCGATCGCATCTCCATTGCTAATAGCTTTTTTCATTTTTTGCAGTAATTTGGGGGAATCTTCTAGGTAGCACTCAACCAAGTCTTCTACTAAATCCGAGTTGATTCCACCCATTTGTTCCAAAAATGATTGCAGCACTTGGGTATTAATGGCATCCCTGAAGTCTAAGGGTATAGAAGAGGATGACGATTCTTTTATTGACATTTTTAGCGGTTCTTCTTGCTCAGCCATCAGCTTTTTAGCCTCACTCCTGTTTAAAGGTTGACACTTACTCAAAGTGGAAATCAACTCTTCAAATCGAATCGGCTTACTGATATAATCGTCCATACCAGCTTCAAGACAAGCTAAGCGATCGCCTTCCATAGCATTAGCTGTCATGGCAATAATTCGAGGTCTTTGTAACCGCGCATTCTGCTGACTTCCAAATAACTGCCAGTCTTGACAAATGTGCCTGGTTGTTTCAAATCCATCCATTTCTGGCATCTGCACGTCCATCAGCACCACATCATAAGATTTGCGGCGCAAAGCTTCTAACACTTTTAACCCGTTATTAGCTACATCAGCTTCATACCCCACTTTTTTTAGTAGATGTAACGCCACTTGCTGATTTATCTGATTGTCTTCAGCTAAGAGAATCCGCAAAGGTAGCTTTTGCTCTACTAAAAAGTCAGCTTGAGATAAAGTAGAAGTAGAAAGCGATCGCTGGGGAGTTTTATCACGTTCCCTTAGTTTCAATTGTTCTGGTGCTAAAATCCCTACTAAAACATCGTAAAGTTGGGTTTGTTTAATCGGCTTGTATAACAAAGTAGCATTTAGTTCTTCTACCTGTTTCTCTTTTTCTTGCCTACCCAACGGGGTCAATATTACTAAAGGTAGTGTCTTACCACCCGGTAATGAGCGAATCTCTCTCGCTAACCTCAAATGCTCCATTTCTGGCATTTGCATATCTAGAATTGCAACATCAATGCCGCTTCCTGAACGCAAATAGCTTAAAGCTTCACCTCCCGATACAACTGTTTGGCTAGCCATTCCCCAGGATTGGGCTTTTAAAATTAAACTTTGACGATTAGTGGCATTGTTATTGACAATTAGCAGTCGCTTTCCAATTAATTGCGACTTAAAATCATCATCTTCCAGGCTGTCAGCAGAACCCTGGGTAAGCATCGTGAAATAGAAGCTAGAACCGTGTCCTAATTCACTTTCAAACCACATTCGCCCGCTCATCATTTCGCTCAACTGCTTGCTAATCGCCAATCCCAACCCGGTACCACCATATTGACGAGTAGTGGAAGAATCAACCTGACTAAATGGTTGAAACAGGCGATTTTTGCGGTCTAAAGGAATGCCAACGCCTGTATCTTTAACAATAAATTGAATTTCATAATGACTGACTTCCGTACCATCGGTAATTGATAATTGGGGTTTACCGTCGTTGCCTATTACCGATTCTCGATTATCAATGAGTTTTTTTGCTGATACTAATACCGTCACTTCTCCTTGGGCGGTAAATTTAACAGCATTACTTACTAAGTTCAGCAAAATTTGCCGCACTCTGGTAACATCGCCCACAATTGTGTTAGGCGTTCCTGGTTCGATCAAATATGCTAACTCTAAACCTTTTTCAGCTGCTTTAGGCGCTAATAAATCTAATACTCCCTCAAGGCAACTTATTAAGCTAAAGGGTTGTTCTTCTAATTCCAGCTTTTTTGATTCTATTTTTGAGAAATCAAGTATATCGTTAATTATTGTCAGCAATACATCGCCACTGGTACGAATTGTTTCGGCAAAGTTTTTTTGTTGAGGCGTTAAGTCGGTCAGCAATAACAACTCTGCCATGCCAATTACGCCATTCATGGGAGTGCGGATTTCATGGCTCATCATTGCCAAAAACTCACTTTTGGCACGGCTAGCTTGCATTGCTGCCATTCGTAAGGCAACTTCAGCCTGCACAGTTCTTTGAGCAGCAAGTCGCAAATCTAGTTCATCAATAACAATCGCCGCTAGTTCCCTGAGAGTTTGCATTTCTGCTTCTGTCACCTCACGAGGTTCGTAGTCGATGACGCATAACGTTCCCAACCTAAAACCATCGCGGGTCAGCAAGGGAGCTGCTGCATAAAATTGCAGTCCAAACTCTCCAGCTACCAATGGATTAGCTAAGGTGCGCGGGTCTACTTTGGCATCTAAGACGGTGTAAACTTCGTCTTGCAAAATCGCACTAGCACAAAGTCCAGGTTCCCGCCCAATCTGCTGTACTTCTAATCCGTGATGGGATTTAAACCAAATCCGGTCATGATCAACGATGGTGACAATTGAGATGGGGACGTTGAAGGAACGGGCAGCTAAGGCTGTAATGCGGTCAAAGGCTCCATCGGGGGGAGTGTCAAGGATATTGTATCGACGAACGGCTGCTAGTCGCTCTGGTTCATTAGTAGGAATCATCAAAGGATTTTTATCTAAGGTTTAATTAATAGGGTAGCTAAAATAGGGTAGCTAAAACTAAGATTAAATAATCAAAAATATTTCGGAAGTGCCACTAATTAAAATCTTATATTATATATTACCAATATTAAGGGTACAAGGTTCATCAAGGCTAGAGGGGTAAATTAATTTCCCTTTATTTTCTGTAGTTAAAATAAAACTGAGACTTTCACAAACACGCTGGTAGCGTGTTTGCTGGTGTTGGGTCAGTTCCGCCGATTTTAAAAAAAAAATTTAGCGATTAGAGGTGCAAGGGGGATGGATATGTCCGGCTTGCGTCCTTAGAAATTCAGGAACTTTTTGAGCGTTCTGTGAGTCCGACCATGCAAGGCTTTGGGGCTTTTACTGCTGCTGTTCCTTTTCGCAGTAGAACCAGGCAATGTTAATATACCCAAAGTTTATCATCGTCGTGTTTTCATCCCTCTCACTCTTAAGTTACTTTATGGTATCTTCTGGAACTGCTTGCCGCCTCGGCTTTACCTGCCTTGCTTTTTTACCCTTGAGTGTGACTTTGACCCTGCTACAACCCGTGCAGGCTCAGACCCAGGTTCCTGCTCTACCAGAAGACGCCAGTCAGTCACAGCCGGATTTTACCGATCCGAACAATATCCGTCCCTTGAGTCAAGATAGTAGCCTCCTGAGTATGCCGGGAGGGCAGCGTTTGCTATCGGAAGCCAATAGTGCGATTTCGTCACAAAACTACGCGATCGCTGCCAAGAAACTCCAAGACGCTCGTCAAGTTTTCAATCAGCTATCTAATTTTTATCAACAACTAGGTTCTAGTTTTTCGGGAATTGATAACCGAGTTTACGAAAGTCAGCGTCAAAAGGCAGTACAAGCCGCCCAACTTCGGGATGAGGCGACTTATCAGTTGGCACTTGTACATCGAGCGCAAAATCAGCCAGATTTGGCAGTACCTTTGTTGATTCAGATTGTGCGCTCTCAGCAGCCAACTCGTGACTTAGGGAAGAAGGCTTATCAGCAGCTAGTGGAACTAGGCTTTATCGATACACCCAGCACCACTCCCGCCAGCAATAATCCCCCCGCCTCATCTTCTTCTGCCCCCCAACGCTAAATTAGAGTTAAAGATTGAATTGTGAAGTGTAAACGGGAGTAGAAATGGTTAGCCCAGCTCAAGTAGAGGAAATGATTAAGGCAAAGTTGCCGGATGCTCAGGTACAGGTTCAAGATTTGACTGGCGGTGGCGACCATTATCAGGTGACTGTGGTTTCGTCTCAGTTTGAAGGTAAACGGCTCGTGCAACAGCACCAGATTGTTTATGGTGCTGTGCAGCAAGCTATGGCAACTGAAGCTATTCACGCTCTAGCCTTGAAAACTTATACTCCCCAGGATTGGGAGGCAGTTAGGGTTGTTTAAGCCTACCTGAGGACGGTGCTATGCAAGCGCACTAGAAGTAAACTAGACAATAGAGGCATTTCAAGCAAAATTATGACCCCAGAACTAAAAGAGCGGATTGATAGCTTGCTCAAAGAAAACAAAATTGTGGTCTTTATGAAGGGCAACAAGCTGATGCCCCAATGTGGTTTTTCTAACAATGTGGTGCAGATTTTAAATACTTTGGGTGTTCCCTACCAGACGGTTGACATTCTGGATGATTGGGAAATTCGGCAGGGAATTAAGGAGTATTCCAGCTGGCCTACAATTCCCCAAGTTTACATTAATGGCGAGTTTGTTGGCGGCTCGGATATTTTGATTGAGCTGTACCAGAAGGGTGAATTGCAGGAAATGGTTGAAGTTGCTCTGGCTTCTTAAACTCATATTTTGCATCGCTGTTCATCAGTTTTGAAAAATTTTGTAGGCTGAACCCTTGGAAGGAAACCCAGTATGCTCATTGGGTTTCTTTACCACTCCATCGAACCTCAATACGGTTCACTTAGAAGCTCAAAATCCAAAACCTACTTAGGTTGGGTTGAGGAATGAAAGCCAACGCGAATCAGCATTCGTTAGGTTTCGTTCTACGATTATTCTTAAGTGAACTGTATGTAACTAACAAAAAAATACCCTCAGAAAGTTCTTTAAAATAAAGATTTATCTGAGGGTATTTTTTATTAATTCAATTTGATAGGAGGGCAATCGTACTCAAAGTAGGATATTTCTGATGCTTGAAAAAATGGATTCTATTAACCCAAAATCGGCTACCTGTGGACAAATCGGTAACAAAATTATTAATTATCCACAGGCAACGATTTGAAAGATGTTTCTTTTGACCAACGCAATCCAAAATAGCTAATAGTAGTCCGATTTTGGTTGTGTCTGTGTCTGTGTCATTTCAAAGTTGGACGGATCGTAAATGTATCTGCTGACTTCTTCTTCTAAGCGGTGTATATGAAACGGTTCGAGGGCGCTAGTTTGACGCAGGGCGGCGAGATAGCCATCTAAATACAGCCGCAAATCATCGAAGCGATAACCCCGGTTCCACATTTCGACGAGGGCGTCGGTGAGTTTTTGGTAGTAGCGGATGGTTTGTGTATCCTGTAGCATGGTCGGAAGTAAGAAGTGTGAATTATGAAGTATAAAGGGTGAAGCAGGAACAAGGAAAGTTTGGTTCTGCGGGTTGTGTGCCAGTTTGGGCCGTGGGCTATAGCGATCGCGTACTTTATCTGAAAATTCCATAGCCAGAACTACAGGTCTTTTTTCAGCCGAATAGCCCAAAACACTCTTCTGTTATATACAAATTTTGTGATGATGGAAATCTCGATTGTGTTCCTTGAGTAATTGCCTTTAAAAAGGTGTCAGTGCTTTTGTGGCAAGCGTCGGGAGACATCCAGCATTGCCGCTGCGGGACTTCCTTGATTTTGTACCTCAGAGAAACATCAAAACTCATATCTCTGGGGCGAACGATAGAGGCGAGGTGCTTTTTAGGGCGCTTACACCAAAAGCGATCGCTTCCTTGATTACTTCTATCGTAGAAAACTAGAGCATCAGCGGCATACATCCCTTGGGCGATTTCTACAATGTTCTGTTTACACCAACCTACCCATTTTGGATTCATCTGCTACAACCTGCTTTAGAGAGCGATCGCTTCTCTACTATCTGCTCGTGGATTTTTTAAGCTATTTTCCAGAGTGGGAGACACTCTTTAGGTAAGCTGGGAAAATTTTTTACTAACTCTAGGGTTCGGGCATAGCATCGTTCAGGGGATGATTACTAAACGTTAAGCTTCGTTAACTTTATTGTAACTAGATGCGGGCGGCGATCCCACTTTTGAGTTTCGATCGAAGGGCCAAAATCAAAAATGGGCTGGCATAACGCGCCTCCGTAGCAGTAGTTACAGAATCATGACATTAGCTTTGTTAATGTGAAACACACCAGCTTGAAGGAAGCCTGCTGCCGTGGGATCGATTTGTATTCAGATCATCGAGGGAAACCCGCACCTGCGATCGCTACTGGGCTGGCATTTACAGCAAGCAAGCTACTGGGTGTGTCAATCCGCTGGAATTCATCACGCTAGAGAGATATATCTCACTCGCCAACCTACAGTCGTTATCCTTGATTCCGACTTACCGGATGGTGATGGTATCGAGTTTTGCCGATGGCTCCAGGAACAGGGACAATCACTCATCTTGATGCTGTCTGCCCGCAACACAGAAGCAGATATCGTTAATGGTTTAAAAGCGGGAGCCGACGACTATCTAACTAAGCCATTTGGGATGCAAGAATTTATGGCACGGGTTGAGGCTTTGGTTCGCCGCGTGCGAGTCACAGCAGCGCCCATGTATTTAGATTATGGCGACCTGAAAATAGACTTAGTACAGCGTCGAGTCCGTTTCAAAGAGGAGTTTATTGACTTAACGCCCCAGGAGTTCAGTTTACTTTATGTACTGGCTCAGGCTGGGGGATTGCCCTTAAGCCGTTCGGAACTGCTGCGCCGTGCTTGGCCTGATGCCATTGATAACCCGCGCACTATTGACACTCACGTTTTGTCCCTACGGAAGAAAATTGAGAATGTGCCGCGACAACCCAGTTTAATCCAAACTGTCCGCAACGTTGGCTATCGGTTCAATCCGGAGATTCTCAATGCGCTGGAACCCAAGACAAATGGTAGAGAGACTCGCACCAGAAATGGAAACGGTCAGCGTTCGGCGCTTACCAGTTATTAACTCCATTCTTCAGCTGCCTGAGCTTCTGCCTGAATCAGGGTTTCGCGTAGATTAGCCCAGTTTACCTGATGTGCTGTTTTATCGGTAAGCAGACGACCATCCTGCAAATATAAAACGCGATCGCAAAACATCTGGGCTAAATCTAACTGGTGATTGACCATCACCACCGCACATCCCTCTAGGCACTGGGTCAAAACTTGCAGAACGCGATCGCTACGACCAGCATCTAGAGCAGATGTCGGCTCATCGAGTAATAATATTTTCGGTTGGATGACTAACGCACGCGCGATCGCTACCAGTTGCCGTTGTCCTACCGATAATTGCACCTCCGTGCGGCCTAACCAATCTTCGGGGATGTGCAGTTGTTCGCTTACCTGTAGCAATTGTTGACTAATTTCCTGCTTTGTGCTGCCTTTCAAAACCAAAGGGTAAGCTAAAGCATCTCTGACAGTCATGCCCAAGAGTTTTGGTTCTTGAGGAACCAGCATCACTTGCCGTCGCAACTGAATAACGGGAATTTGACCGTATTCTTGATTTTCCAGATAAATCTTGCCAGATGTTGGTTCATTCAGGCGATTTAATAGGCGCAACAGCGAAGTTTTCCCGGCACCAGAAGGGCCGATGATAGTAATGCGATCGCCTGAGAATACCTCAAAAGAAATATCCTTAAGCAAATACTGCGAACCCACCGAAGCCGCTAAACTCACCTGTTCTAGCCGCAACACTTCTCTTTTTGTCTTAGTGTCTTCGTAGTTCAAAAAATTAGCTTAAAAAGGCGTATAAAACAACTTGAGATTATTTTTCTTCTTCTCCTCTAGGCAGCGGAGAGGGGGTTAGGGGGTGAGGTGGTGCTTAGGCACCTCCTAAGATTCCTTGAGTCGTCGCTGTCCACACTGTCCAACTGTCTATCAATAACAGCAACAGCGTAAACCCCAACAAAATTAGATACATCCAGGGTTGCGCCAAAGGACGCACATCGGTTGTATCAATTCCCGTCTTCGCTTCCACCAACTTAACCAACCGCGCAAAACCAACTACCCGCATCGGCAGCAAATAAGCTTTTTGTTCCGACTTGCTGACAAAATAGTAAACTATTCCACCTTGCCCAGTAGTACGAAGTTTTAATTCCTTTACATCTGCCCAAGGTAACGACCAACCCTTGCGGAAAAAACGGGGAACCCATTTAGGATAAGTCACCTGGATTTTTTCCTCATCCAGAATTACCCGTTCGCTTAACGCAGCATAAAGCGCCATAAACCCTAAGCCAATTCCCACCCAAAGTAACTTAGGCGAGATGGGAGTATCTGACACTTGCGCCAAAAACGGTAAGGGAATCGTTAGCGCCAAGTATAGCGCCATTAGCGTGATCCGAATCAGGGGTGAAATGCGGAAAATAGATTGTGATTCTAATTCAAGGTTTGTTGACACGGCTTTAAACTGATATAGATGAAGCAAGCTCCTCAAACGACGCTTTTGCCTTGCTACTGACATTCTGCGGGATTACGCCTGGGAACGAGAAATTAACTCCACACGAGAGACGAACCTTGTCCCCAGAAGCCGTCATATTTAGAGACTTTGATATCGCCTAAAACCTGAGTTTGGCAGGCTAATCGGAGATTTGAAGTGGGAGAATGAGGAGGAAGCGATCGCCTGGTTTTATCCTTCCAGTTCGGTTGGGAAACTTCCCCTTCTACCTCGACTGCACAAGTGCCGCAGGTGCCAATTCCCATACAATTTATAATTTTCGCGTTGCCGTTGTACAGGTCGATGTCATTTAAGAGTAAAACTTGGCGAAGATTCGCACCCTTATCGCACTCAAATGTTTTCCCTTGAGCTGTCACCTTTGGCATAATGATTAATTCAATGGCTCTGCTAACTGGTTACTTTTGTTAAGTATATTTTTACATTTATTTACAAAAAGTTTCTAAATTATCTCCCCATCTAACTTGTCCATGAACTCAGATAAAACAAACCAGATTTGGATATACGACACGACACTGCGGGACGGCGCACAACGCGAAGGACTATCGCTGTCGCTGGAAGATAAATTGCGGATTGCCCGAAAGTTAGACAAAATGGGCATTCCCTTCATTGAGGGCGGTTGGCCTGGGGCGAATCCCAAGGATGTGCAATTTTTCTGGCAACTGAAAGAAGAACCACTCACCCAAGCGGAAGTAGTGGCGTTTTGTTCGACTCGCCGCCCCAACATAAGTGCGGCTGAAGATCCGATGTTGCAAGCGATTCTGGCGGCTGGTACTCGTTCGGTGACAATTTTCGGCAAATCCTGGGATTTGCACGTTACAGAGGGGCTGAAGACCAGCCTAGAAGAAAATATAGAAATGATCCGAGATACGATTGAGTATCTGCGAAGTCAGGGACGGCGAGTGTTTTACGACGCGGAACACTGGTTTGATGGTTACAAGCAGAATCCAGATTATGCGATGCAGACGTTAGAGAGTGCGATCGCTGCTGGTGCAGAATGGGTGATACTGTGCGACACCAACGGCGGCACCCTTCCCCACGAAATTAGTCAAATTGTGAAAAATGTCGTCACAGCAATTTCGCAATTTTCAATTCCCAATTCCCAATTCCCAACTCCCCAGATAGGGATTCACACTCACAACGATTCTGATGCAGCGGTAGCGAATGCGATCGCAGCCGTCATGGAAGGAGCCAGAATGGTTCAAGGCACCATCAACGGCTACGGCGAACGCTGCGGCAACGCTAACCTTTGCTCAGTAATTCCCAACTTGCAGCTAAAACTGGAATATAGCTGTATCCAAGACGAACAACTAGCTCAACTTACAGAAGCTTCTCGCCTGATCAGCGAAATCGTCAATCTCGCCCCCGACGAATACGCCCCCTTTGTCGGACGTTCTGCCTTTGCTCACAAAGGCGGCATTCACGTTTCCGCCGTCGAACGCAACCCCTTTACTTACGAACACATTCAGCCACAACAAGTAGGCAACCTCCGCCGAATCGTTGTTTCCGACCAAGCCGGATTAAGTAATGTTTTAGCAAAAGCTCGTAGCTTTGGCATAGACCTAGATAAGGGAGATCCCGCCTGTCGCGACATCCTGCGCCGACTCAAGGAACTGGAGAATGAAGGCTTTCAATTTGAGGCAGCTGAGGCGAGTTTTGACTTGCTGATGCGCGAAGCTTTGGGACAGCGAGAGCAAATGTTTGAACTCAAAGGCTTTCAAGTTCACTGCGATATCGTGCAAAATGCCAATGCCCTCGCTACTGTGAAAGTCGCCGTCAATGGCAAAGACATTTTAGAAGCTGCGGAAGGAAATGGCCCAGTTTCGGCGCTGGATGAAGCATTACGCAAAGCGTTGGTGAACTTCTACCCAGAAATTGCCGCCTTTTACTTGACAGACTACAAAGTGCGAATCTTAGACAGTGGCGCGGGTACTGCGGCGAAAACTCGCGTGCTGGTGGAATCAAGTAATGGGCATCAGCGCTGGGCTACTGTAGGCGTTTCCAGCAATATTCTGGAAGCTTCTTATCAAGCAGTTGTCGAAGGGATTGAATACGGTTTGCTGTTGGGAGCAAGGCGAAATGACAGGCGAAACCCGTCGCCTACAAAGATATGACCAATCCCGTCGCGCAGGCATCTAGCCTGCGCGATGTCCTAAAAAGAACAGGATGGCTACTCATCCTCATCCTCATCCTCAACCAGCTCACCTAGATACAGTTCTACAAACTTCTTAGCAGCAGCTGGCTCAATTCCCTTCAAAGCTTTAACAATATCTGCAACCGTCTCAGCGGTGGGATCGGCTCGTTCGTGAAACCAACGATTTACAATCGTTCTCTCGATGCCTAAAGCCACCGCTAACTTGTTCTGGCTGATACTGTAGGTTTCTAACGCCTGCTTGAGGGCTTGACCTGCTCTTCCCATGCCTCTAATCGTGTCAGAGGAGCATGACCTAGTAAATGTGGATTTATTTGTTCACGTAATGTATGATTAAAATGTGAACTTACTCGTTAACATTTTTTCCTTCTTTCCCAAGCAAGCGAAACACCTAGCGAAGGTGTTGGTGATTGGTTCTAAAAAAGGTGTCACCAGTACGATTCTCACGCTGTACCGCTTGGGTTTTGCTGAGGTTAGCGAGTGGAGTCCCCTGTCACCTGCTTCAAATCCTGGCGAGGTGATGAGTATCTTGACGCGGCGGATTCGGATTAATTGAATCAGCGACAATAAAACATAAGTCACTGCGAGGTATAGGCAAATGGTTCTATCTGCCCAGGAACTAGAAGAGATGATGCCTGATGCTACCCAGCTGTATAGCGATGAGCCAGAAATGGAAAGTTCCTTACACTATATGCAACTGCTGTTGCTTGTCAGCTGTCTAGAATGGCTGTGCCGTGACAGAGAAGATTTTTTCATCGGTGCCAATCTCACAATATATTTTAGTCGCCAACAACTGCGAAATCGCGATTTTCGTGGCCCGGACTTTTTCTTAGTCAAGCAAACCCAAAAGCGTCCTCGCAATGCTTGGGTTGTTTGGGAAGAAGATGGCAAGTATCCCAATTTGATTATCGAGTTGCTATCAACTTCTACCGCTACGACAGACCGGACTTTAAAGAAAGATTTGTATCAAGACCGCTTTCGTACACCGGAATACTTTTGGTTTTCCCCAGATACGCTGGAATTTGAGGGCTGGAGGCTGATGGGGAATCGGTATCAGGAAATTGCCCTTAACGACATGGGCTGGCGTTGGAGTGAGGAGCTAGGCTTGTATCTGGGTGTGGAACAGGGGCAGCTACGTTATTTTACTCCAGAAGGCGATCTCGTACCGACACCAGAGGAAGCAGCTCAACAAGCAATCCAAAACGCTCAACAAGCTCAAGCCCAAGCTCAACAAGCTCAAGCGGAACTAGAACAAGCTCAAGCCCAAGCTCAACAAGCTCAAGCGGAACTAGAACAAGAACGCCTTCGCGCTCAACTGCTGGCTGAACGATTGCGATCGCTTGGTCTAGATCCAGATTAATATCTCTGGAAAGATGACGGCACAATAACTGACAATGCTTTCGGGATAACTCGGAATCGTGCTGGCGTTTCGGTTGTGCGTTCGCCATCAGTGTTGATTGGGTAAGGCTTGCGAGTATGTAACTCAATGTCTTTGCCGCTAATAGTTCTCACTCCCTTACCCTTGACAGATTTACCCGATAATGCAAGTGGTATTAGCGGCAGCATTTCCCACCAGTGCTGAATTTCCAAGCTATGCAGATCCAGCCTTTGGTCGTCAATGGTGGCATCATCGGCAATCACCAAGCCACTGCCGTAATACCGACCATTAGCCACAGTAATCTGCAAGGTTTTAAACTCGATAGATTGTCCATCCGACAGGACATCTACCCAAAACGGTCGCACTGTCCAGATTACCTGTAACGCAGTGACAATATAGGCTAAAACTCCCCAATGCCGCTTTAATTTTTTGGAAACTCTGCGATTTACTTCCGCACTCAGCCCAAGACTTGCAATATTAAAAAAATACTGCCCATTCACCCAGCCCAAGTCAATTTGGTGAACTTGACCACTGGCAATAATTTTACAAGCTTCTGGCAATGACTGGGGAATGCCGAGGGTTCTGGCAAGATTATTGGCTGTACCTAAAGGTAGAATTCCTAAAGGTAAATCTGTATCTAACAATCCCTCCACAGAGGCATTGACACTGCCATCTCCACCTCCAACAATGACCATATCAACCTGTTGGCGGTATTGCCGGATCAAGTCTGAATACTGTTTGGGGTTTTCACTGTGTGGCTCCACCAGTTCAAAACCCAGCTGTTGCAATTGTTGCATTGCTTGCTGCCGAGCGTTGTAACCGCGTCGAGACTTAGGATTAATTAATAGCAATGCCCGCTGACTCATCTGCATTTTTTAAGGCAATCAGTCGTAGGAGAAAGAAATTACCACCATCCTCCAAGCCTCAAGTATATGCTTAGGGTTGCAGCATCAGGTAATATTTATTATGTGGGGAAGCTGCAAATCGCTCAAGCAAGGTTAGATTTTTCCCGGTTAAATTTCTCAAACAGGCTAGGGACAAGGATTTTCCAATCCAAAATTGAGATTTAACAATCCAAAATCCAAAACTCAAAATCCAAAATCGATTGGCGGGTGGTAGTAATTACCGTACATTAGTCCCAAAAAGACTTGCCAGAATGCACCATTTTACGCTACAAGAGATAAGGATTGCTTCCGCGAGCGCACCGAACTCCACGCAATAAAAAGAAGCGGGAAGCTTTTTCACTTTAGTATTTGCAAAACTGATTTCTACTATATGAGACAGCAAGTTATTCACCCAATGGTGAAAATGCAGCGTCAGGTGCATTCACTTGTAGAATCCAATATCCTCAAGCCTACTGATAGCCTCTGGAAAATTGCTTTCCTTTACGGCGATGAGTGGCCTCACTGGAAAAAAGAACTACTTGAATTTGACTTTACGATGCAAGATCCAGTCAGCGCCTTGTTAGAGGTGGAAGGCTGGGACGACGAGGACTAAAGGCAGGCAGTTAAAGCTTCAGACAATTCTTTTGCTGTCTGATAGCGATCGCTTGGTCTGGGTTCTGTCACCTTTTCAATCAGCTGCCGCAGTTGGGGTGTAATTGTCGGCACCCCTTCTACATTAAATCGGTATCCCATACCCCGCCGTTGATAATACTTTTGGGGGCTTTCGCCGCTTAAAAGGAAAATCAGTGTCGGGCCAATGGCATATAAATCTGATTGGGTGACTGGCTGGCCCCGGTCTTGTTCTGGCGCACTGTAATCTGGCGCACCAATGCGCGTCCCTGGTGGCGTACCAATTTCTTTTACCGCTCCAAAATCTAAGACGACTATTTGATTGTCGCGCCACCGCACCATCAGATTAGCGGGTTTAATGTCGCGGTGGATTAGGGGCGGGCTTTGGCTATGGATATAGCCCAAAATGTCGCAGGTTTGAATCATCCACTCAATCGCCTGATTGAGTACGACTGGCCCTTTTTTATATATGCGCTTTTCTAAATCTTCACCCTGGATTAGTTCCATCGCCAGGTATTTCTTGCCTTCTTCTACAAAGAAGTCATAATACTGAGGAATTCCGGGATGATTCAGGGTCTTTAGAGTGCGGGCTTCGCGTTCAAAGAGTTCTTTAGCTTTGGAATTTTGAGCCATGTCGGCGTTCATTTCCTTTAGCACCACTAAAGATGCGCCACGCGGACGTTGAGAGTCCAAAGCTTGATAGGTAGTTCCCATTCCGCCTTGTCCCAGCGTCCGCAAAACTTGGTAATGATGAATGAACCGCTGCACCTGAACCACAGGTTGACCGCAGTGAAT
Organism: Trichocoleus sp. FACHB-90; assembly: GCF_014695505.1. Classification (NCBI taxonomy): domain Bacteria; kingdom Bacillati; phylum Cyanobacteriota; class Cyanophyceae; order Leptolyngbyales; family Trichocoleusaceae; genus Trichocoleus; species Trichocoleus sp. FACHB-90. Next base: position 41,717 of record NZ_JACJOK010000026.1, on the reverse strand, counting down.
GCAGAACAAATTACCAGGTGGATTTCCCTCGTGGGTGCAAGGGTTGAAGATTGGGGATAGGAGGGGCTTACGCCCGCCACCTAGCAGAATTCCTTTGTCCCCCCCTTGGTTGTAGGGGGGAATGAGGGGGACTGGGGCTGGGAGAGAGCTGGGAGCGATCGCATAGGACTGAGCGCTGATTTGAAATTTCAGCACTGGCCCCCCTCGCGCCAACTGGATCAGGCAATCATCAGATACAATTCCGTGGGACATCAAGATGCCATTAACAAAGGTGCCATTCGTACCCTGATTAACTAGCAGCCATTGCCCGGACGTAGGAGTCCCATCACTGTTTGCTTCAGAATTGCCAATTCTCCGGAGTTCCAGGTGATGCCGGGAAACCATGCCATCATTGAGAACCACGTCATTATCAGGAGCGCGACCAATCCTAATGGTGTCGTGCTGGAATTCCCAATGCTCTTGGGGGGCGGATGACTGTGAATCTAGAAGGGTCAGCGTAACCATAATCATTTTGAGTTTTGCGGAGCCGTAGATTTCCGTTGCTCCGGAGTTTTGAGTTTTGTGCTTTAAGTCTTTAATTCAAAACTCAAAACCCAAAACCCCCAACTTTTAGAAAAGCTGCTGATGCTCCAGGTCGGGTCGCACTTTCGCCCGGATTACCACTGCTGTAATGTTATCGTGACCGTTGTGCTGATTGGCGAGATCAATCAATTGCATCAGCCCCTGATCCAGGTTAGCTCTGGAACTAAGGAGAGGCAACAGGTGAGTTTGCCAATGGGTTTCAAGCAGGTCATTATCTGATAGACCGTCGGAACATAGAATTAGCAAAGTATCTTCATTAAGTTCCATAAACTGGACATCAGGACGAACAAACTGTTCATCTCGCGGCCCCAAGGCTTGAGTAAGCTGGTAGGCATCGGGGCGAGAGTAGGCGAGCGTGGGTTCTACTCCTCGCTGGATTTCCCGTTGACCGACTTCGTGATCTACGGTGACTTGCTCTAAGCCGAGTTTGCGACTGAGGCGATAGAGACGACTATCGCCGACGTGAGCGATCGCTACCTTAGTATCCTCCACCAACACCAACACCAGAGTAGTACCCATGCGGCCGCTGCCAGAGCGGGCGTTTTGTTGGTTAGTATCGTAAATTGCTTTGTTGGCTAAATGTATCGCTTCGCGGATACTTTCTTCCGATGGCAGATGGTCTTGCCAATTAGCTTTGAAATATCGCCTCAGCGTGTCCACAGCCATCAATGACGCTACTTCCCCGCCAGCGTGACCCCCCATGCCATCGCAGAGAATGTATAAACCACGCGCCTGCACAGTGCGACCTAATGGAGTTTCCTGCTTCTTGACGTGTGTCTGGATGCCGAAGTTGTCCTCATTGTGTTCCCGTTGTCGCCCAATATCGGTGTAACCAGCATCATCGAGACTGAGCAACTGCATCGGTAGAATGATGGTGGGCATATCATCGCCCTCGCTGCTGTCTGCTGATGTGGGCAAATCCTGACGACTTACTTTTTGTTGTTGGTTGGATTCGATTTCACTAGCGATCGCTTCTAGACGCGATCGCACTTCTGAAGCCGTGGAAATCTTACTCCCGCGCAAATCCCGAAACAATTGATCCAAAGAATTAAATTGCGTTCGCTGGGACTGGTAGAATAACCCCTGCCACATTTGCCCCAGATCGTGTAATGTTATTGGCGTATCTTCTGATTCTGCATACAACCTTTGCAGACACAGTGTTTGGTCTTCATCCACCCGCAGATTCGACAATTCCAGCAAACTCCGACGCATCTGCCAGGGTTCCAGTGATGCCCACAATTTTGCCATCTCATCTAGCCAGTACAAAATCTGCAACATTGGCATTTGGGCATTCTTCCAAAGCTCGATGAGCAGAGGCAATTCGGAGCGGTCTTCTAGTAGCACCACCGAAGTTTCATTTTCCTGCCACGCATCGTGAATTGCTGGCACTGTTGGGTAAAACTTATTGTGTAAATCCAAATATGCTCTAACTATGCCGGGAATGCTTTTGGCGGAGAGAGTGTCTTCTGAAGCTGTTGTTGATTCTGACTTTGCACTATCAACCACAGCTTCCAGCAAAGACTGTTGAAACGGTTGAGTATCCAAAACTCTCACCATCACCTCAGTGACTCCGGAATTTTGAGGCGGACTATCCAGCAATTGATAACGCTTTTGCTGGTCTAAATATGTTTGTTCTGGTGGCTTTGTTTCTTTGTCTTCTGTAATACTGCTATCAACGCTCTGTTGATCATCAGAACTTTCCTCAGCCGGACTTAGGTCAATTGCTTCATTTGCTCCCAACGGTTGTGTCTGGTCATCAGCTGATGAAACAGAAACCGCTGGTGACAGTGGAGATGTAGTTGAAGTCAAATCGAGGGTGTCTTCTGCGGCCTCTACAGATGCAGGTGATACCTCTACCTTGGGGGTATCCAGTAGCGGGACTGTAGTAATGTCTTCCTGTTCTACAATAATTTCTGCTGGTATTGTCTGGACGACTGCGACATCAGACGACGGCTGTATTGTTTCAGTTGTAGAAACAATTTCTACAACCTTGTCGGCAGAATCCTCGGATGCTTCTGAGGTTGCTTGTGGGACAACTGATAATTGTGGCTCGATAGAAAGAATCGCCCACCTGACAGTTCCCGTCTCCTCACCACAATTGGGGCAATTTTCTAGATTAAAAGGCACATGAGTAGTGCATTGAGGACAAACTTTGTGGGTTAGGGAAGTTCCACATTTTTGACAAAACTTGTTGGTATTGGGGTTTTCAAATTGACACTGGGGACAAACAAGCATGGCGGAACTTCCTCAATTCCCTTGTGGTGTGCTGAATCGAAATAAAGACAAACTAAGTGTTTTTCTAGTTTGCCATGTCGCACTCGAAGCTTCCAACCTCGTTAGGCAGAAGTTTCTAGTATGCGTCAATAGACTTTGATGGAATGGCATTGGCTGGTTGAAAGGAAAAAATAAATTTCCGGCTTAAAGCTAAAGTAGGCTAAACTTTCAACCCCTTGAAACGGGTTGTCATGCCCAGTGGCTTCTCGAAGAGTCCTTTATTTTAGGGCATGCCATTCGACTTTGACGCAATAGGCAAGCATAGCACCCTATGAGATATGCCTAGACTATAAGTTTTGCTTTTGCGCGATCGCGCTAGATAGAATCTAGCAACGGCTTTGCAGTCTAGCTACTACCTAGAGGTGTGCTTGACAGTTGTTCACCGATCGCTGACAACTAACAACTACTTAATGCGACTACCATTAGTCTGACATAGCTTCTTTAATAGTTCTAGCTCAACTAAGCTTAAATCCCGCCACTGTCCGGGGTCTAGACTAACAATACTCAGATGAGCGATCGCTACCCTCACCAGTCGCAACGTCGGAAACCCCACCGCCGCCGTCATCCGCCGCACTTGGCGATTCTTTCCCTCAAACAAAGTCATCTCTAACCAAGCTGTCGGCACATTTTTCCGAAATCGAATCGGCGGCTCTCTCGGTGGTAGCGATGGTTCTGCTGGCAACAATTTCACCTTTGCCCGTCGCGTCCGGTAATCTTGAATTACCACACCTTGACGCAAACGCTCCAGAGCATCTTCATCCGGAATCCTTTCCACCTGCACCCAGTACGTCCGAGGATGCCCAAATCGAGGATTACTCAAACGATGCTGCAACTGTCCATCATTAGTCAACAGCAGCAATCCTTCACTATCATGGTCAAGACGACCCACCGGGTAAACATCCGGCACCGGGATATAATCCTTTAGCGTACTACGGTTAGCTTCTCCGACGCTATTGTCGGTAAACTGCGTCAAGACACCATAAGGCTTGTAAAAAAGCAAATATCGGTAGTCTGCCATTGGGAATTGGGAATTGGGGATGGGGGATTGGGAATTGGGAATTGGGAGAAACCCAACAAGCGTAATCGGTTTCGTTCCTCAAAAGAAGCCTACCCAATTTCTGACAACTGAGGCATTAAACATATCCGAAAATTAGGTTTCAACCTTTGATTTATAAGGCTTCTAAATTAATTCGCGGATAAGTTTATAACTGTGCTACTCAATTTCTGACAACTGACAATTTAATTAATTTTGACTCGGAAGCGGATAAAACCAAAGTTATTGCCAGAGGTGTTAGAAACATTACCCAAATTCAAAATAACTGCACCGTCAGGATTATTTTGGCTAGGACAAGCATTACCCGAAGGTAAAGGAGCAAGCGGTGAGAAAAATGTCCCTGCATCTGTATCCGCCGCATTAGTCACCGAACCCGTTGTCCCGGCTCGATTTAGCGAAATTCCGGCACCAACTCCAAAACTATCAGGGACAAACGTTGTCCCTGATGGAATCAGGTCGCAGAATCTAACATTGTTTACTGAGCCAGTACCATCAGAGAGGAAATAGATGGTGTAGTCCACCTCATCACCGCTTGTCAAAGGTGTTTCTTGTCCCAACTTACTTACTCCGATGGGCGACAGTTGAGAAAAGCCGGGAGCATCATCATTCGAGTCATTTGGGTCATTTATAAAGCTACCGAAATTAATTTCGCTAATCGGAACGCCATTTCTCATTGCATTGGTAATTCGCTTCACCAAACGCAGACGCGGTACTCCAGAAGCAGTGATAGTCAAGCCGGTTTTATCGGCAGGCCCCGTATCTCCGTAGGGAGATTGATTAATGCTACCTGGTGGAGTGATTGCATCGGTGGGTACTCCGGCAGCTGGGAATCCGGGTGCAGGAGAAGACGCGATCGCTTGGTTAAATAAATTTCCGGTAACTCCACTATTAACGATGGCATCTACAGTGACGGTAATCGTGCCATTGGGCGCTAGAATAGCCCCAGTCGCGAGTAAAGTAGGCGCGTTCGTCCCGTTATAACTTGGGTTTACCGCTGCCACTGTGCCGCTTCCAGAAGGGGTTACAGTGGGCGTTGCCGCGAGAGTCAATCCGGTAGGTAAGACATCGTTAATTTGGAAACTATTGGCAGCCCCGGCACCAGTATTGGTGTAAGTAATTGTATAGCGGACGCGATCGCCGGTCGTCACCGAACCCGTACCATCTGCATCGGTAGCTATAGCGACAGCTTTCGTCCCTGAAACCACAGGCGTTGCCACCACCGTTAACAACGTCGGATCGTCATCCCCAGTATTGCCCTGGTTGCCTTGATTAGTTCCATCATCCAATCCTTGCGGCAAATCGCTAGGCCCTGCTACCGCATCTGTAATCGAAGGACTCAATCCTCCCACTGATGTTGCACTAGCTTGGTTAGCAATCGTTGTATTTGCCGCCGCCGTCACCGTAGCACGGAACTTGATGACCACCTGACCGCCGCCTGAACCTAACGCCCCTCTGGGTTCAGCCTTGGTGAGGTTCGTGTCGGTTGTGCCGTTGTAATTGGGGTTTCCTGTCACCGTTGTTCCAGTTCCAGAGAAAGTAAAGCTGTAACTGTTAGGAACAATGCTCAAACTATTGGGCAGAGAGTCAGTTGCTAGAAAGTCAGTAATAACGGTGGTCGGATTAGAGTTCGTATAGGTAACGGTGTATTCCACCACATCGTTTTTGGTCAAAACGCCATTGTTATCGGTATCCGTGAATATACGTACAGATTTAGTTCCGTTGGGTTCAAACGGACTGACAAAATTGATGATAGTCGGGTCGCTAGGACTGCTGTTGGGCTGGCTGACATTGTTGCCTGTGCCAACACCAGGATCGCCCGGATCGTTGTTAGTACCGGGTGCCGTCGGATTATTGCTGTCACTGGCATCTGTAAGTACAGGATTACCACCATCGCCTGCGTAGTTTACTCTGCCTTGGTTAGTAATAGGACTAGCAGATCCTGGTTTGAGGCGGGCGTTGAAGGTAAGAGTCGCCGTGGCACCTGCTGGCAGGGTTCCGGGATTGGTTAAGGCGACTGAATTCCCTGTGCCATCGAAATCATCGTTAGGCAGGCTGGAGGCGACTGTAAAACCTCCAGAAACATTGATAGTATTCCGCAGTACCCGCAACTGAACCGGAATCACATCACTGATGACTAAGTTATTGATAGGGCTTGATGTAGTATTTCTAACAGTGATGGTATATTGCAGGTCATCGCCAATTGTAAGTGTTTGGGTGCCGTCGTTGTCGGTGACAAAGCGGACTGATTTATTTGCCAGGGGTACGGGGACGGCACCAACTGTAATACCCGTGGGATCGGTAGCACCATTATTGGGGTATGGGGTTTGGTCGATGTTGCCTGGTGGCGTGGTGGCATCGGTAAGCACTCCACCAGGCGGGAATCCGGGGGCATCTGAGGTGGCAGTAGCTTGATTGAATAGGTTGCCAGTAGCACCACTACCAACAGTAGCCTCTACGGTAACGGTGATGGTGCCATTTGTTGCCAGCACTGCCCCAATGTCGAGTAGAGTATTTGTCCCAGCACCGTTGTAAGCTGGATTTACGGCGGCATTGGTACCAACTCCCGTCGGGGTGACGGTGAGTGTGCCAAATATGGTTAAACCAGCAGGGAGAGGATCAACTATTTGGAAATTAGTAGCCGCAGCTGAGCCTGTGTTGGTGTAGGTAATTGTATAGCGAACGCGATCGCCCGGAGTAAGGGAACCCGTTCCATCTACATCTGCTGCTAGTGCTACAGATTTTGTCCCAGCAACAGCAGCAGCAGCACCAATAGTGGTGGTGTCAGTAGCTCTGTTGTTGTTCGCTCCTTGGCGAGTGGGATCGTTGGGGTCGGTGACATCATTGGGTCGCAACACAGTGGCGGTGTTGCTTAGCGTTCCCGAAGCAGTGGGAGAAATCGTACCCGTCACCGTGTAAGTCGCGATCGCTCCATTGTTGAGATTCACGGTCGTGTTAATATCCCCAGAACCACTAGCAGCAACGCAGCTACCAATACCAGAGGTAATTGCACAACTCCAAGTCGGGTTGGCGATCGTATCTGGAAGGTCGTCAATGACCGAAGCTCCCGTCACATTGCTGGGGCCGTTATTTGTAACTGTAATGGTGTAAGTAATAGCACTGCCAGAAATGACGGTAGTTGGAGTGCGAGTTTTAGTAATTGCCAGGTCAGCTTGGCGAATTAAAATTCGATTTTGAAGGCTTGTTGCTGACGAGGGGAAATACGCCCAGGTATCCATTCCCCTTCTATCGCCGAAATTACTACTCCATTTGTGAGCGCCTCCCGAACTGTCAACGCCAGCTAAGCCACTGCGGGGAGTTGGGGGAGTGCCATAACATCCAGCAGCACCAGCATCTGGCGGCGGTGGTGGTGGTGGCTCTGGCGGTGGGGGTGCTGCGGCACACAAACTGTAATCGTAAGTATTGCTGCCGTTGTAGTTGTATCTGTCGTTATAGTAAACAACATTGGGATTAAGACCGGCGGGAGTAATGCGCTGGATTATCAGACCGTTAGGGTTGTTTTCTGGATCTAGGATGGGAAAATGGGTTTCTCCAGCAAATAAGCTAATTTGGGCATCGTAAGCGGTCGCTCCAGCAGGGACGGGAATTCCATTAGCGTCCCTCCCATCCCAAGGAACAGAATTTGGTCCGGCACCTGCCGAACCAACCAGGATGCGATCGTCAGCATCGCCATAGATCCCGTTGTTATTGAGATCCAGCCTAATTTGGTAGCTTCCGGGTGCGGAAGCATTGAAGGAAAATTGACCGCCTAACGGCGATGTTCCTGCTGCATTAGGCGTTCCTTCATTTCCCGTAAATGCAAAATTGCTAGCCGTTGGTGGGGGTGCTGTCGTCGGATTGAGCCACGTTGTGCCGCTTCGTGAAGTTGCCGTTTGGGGCATTGCATTATTAGGAATGTTAAAGAAAAGCTTATGGGTTCTGTCTATAGGTGTGTCTGGCTGGTTGGGGTTGCGAAAGGTAATGCCAGGAGGCAACGTGCCGGGATTAGCACCCGTCAGTTGAATGGATTGAAAAAGTGGGTTGCCGCTAGTGTCTGTAAACCCTTGCTCATCTGCAAAAAAGGTGAATCCAAAGGGATCGAGTCCATTACCATCGACTCGATATTGATAGCCGTCTCTAGTAAGAACTACAAGTGCAGAACTGAAAGAGCGACTGTTACCTCCCATGTTTAGAGCTAAATAATTGGCATAGGCTCGTCCGGTAACGACTGCACCCCCAGCATCTCGCACGGTGACATCCCAAGCGGCGACAAACGTATTAGCCGCGGTCTGAGCTGACCAGTTAGCATTGGCAGCAGAAGGGGTTGGGTTCGTAGGAAGACTGCCAGGACTGGGGCTGACAAAATCAATTTCCCAAATTCCAGATCCAGCAGCTGTACTCTGAGCACCAGTAACTGTACAGGGAACGAAGCCGCCGCTACCCGGATTAGGGTTAGGGCCAGCAACCTCTTGCGCCCGGTTGGCGATAAAACCTGCTCCACCACAACTACCAGCTGTCCCGTTGGGCGATCGATAGTTAATCGTACCCGAACCAATTCCGACGGCACTGGAGCCGAGATCGATAGTTTCTCCTGACTGGACGTAAACTTTAATGGTGGTTCTGCGGGGTACTCCGGCAATAAATGCTGAAGCGTTAGTGCTGTATTCCAAATAGGGTCTGTTACCACCACTAGAAGTCAAGTTGACACTGCCTTCCCCATAAGCCGATTGTGTCCAGCTGCTCGCTGCCGCCATCAAAAATGCCAGAGTGCCAATCAGATTAACTTTTTGCTGCTTGGAGACGCTGTACAAGGAAGTTCCTACTCTAGGAACACCTGAAATGGATTTAAAAAATAAGTTCATAGCTAGCTTTTTAAAAATTCGACAATATACATAACTAGCGCAGTATTTATAACAAATTTTGCTAGAGTGTTTAAATTCCAGATATTCAGTAACAGCTAGCAACAGCTAACTGTAATTATTGAGTTTATTTACCCATTTGGGTTTTTCTTTAGATAGATGGGACAAAGGAAATAATAGCACTTTCAAAGGTTCAAAAGTGCTGAAAGCAGAATAATTGGCAACTCCAGATCGTTAAATTTCTTTAACTTTGAGTTATAAAAGAATCATTACTATAAACTCAGTATTTATAACCAAGTAGAGATAGAATTACCATCATTTGAAGCCTATATTTACATTCCTGCTTTATTGGTTAGTTCAATCCGCAGTTATTGAAGCTGAGATTTACAATTTACTCAATTAACTTTGACGCGGAAGCGTACAAAACCAAAATTGCTACCACTTTGATTAGAAACATTACCTAGATTAACAATTGCCGCCCCATCAGAATTAGTTTGGCTAGGGCAAGCATTACCCGCAGGCAAAGGAGTTAAAGGCGAGAAAAATGTCCCTTCGTCTGCATCTAAAACATTAGTTCGGGGAGCAACAGTCCCGGATTGATTCACGGAAATTCCGGCACCAGCTCCAAAACTGTCAGGGATAAACGTTGTCGCAGCCGGAACCGGATCGCATAGTCTGACATTGTTAGCGATCGCAGTACCATCAGAAAGGTAATAAATGGTGTATTCCACCTCATCGCCGGTTTGCAACGATGTCTCAGAGCCTAGCTGGGAAACTCCTACTGGCGACAATTGCGACCAGCCAGCAGCGTTATCATTGTCATCTGTTGGGTCATCCACAAAGCTTGCAAAGTTAACTCCGCTAAGCGGCACACCACCCCGACTAATTGATGTAATTCGCTTTACCAAACGCAGACGCGGGTTTCCAGCATTTCCACCTACGTTGACTACAGTTGGTTCATCATCCGCAGGATTAGGGAGGTTCCCTTGGTTATTACCGTCATCTATGACTTGAGGCAAGTCGCCTTCATTTTGTGCAGCATCGCTGACAGATAAATCAACGGTTCCACCTGTAGATGTGGCAGTAGCTTGGTTGAGAATCTGCGTACCAGCTGGCGCTGTGATCACTGCTTGGAACTTCATAACCACCTGAGAGCCATTTCCCCCCAAATTTCCCAAAGATGTTGGGTTAGTCAGGTTCTGGTCAGTTGTGCCGTTGAAATTAGGATTTCCTGTCACCGTTGTTCCAGCACCGGAGGCGGTAAAGCTGTAACTCCCTGGAACGAAACGCAACTTACTGGTGTCGATGCGGTCAGTCACTAGCAAGTTGGTGACTGGAGTAGGGGCGCCATTAAAGTAGGTAATGGTGTATTCAACAATATCCCCAGTCGTCACGGAACCGCTAGCATCTGCGTCGTTGGATAGACGAACTGATTTGATGCCAGTGGGCGTAACTGGGTTGGGTTGAATAGTTGTAGTATTGGTTGACGTGTTGTTGTCAGGATTGGGGTCGGTGACATCATTAGGTCGCGTGACCGTTGCCGTGTTGGTTAATTCTCCAGATGGGGTGGTGGGAGAGATGGCACCTGTGACGGTATAGGTGGCAACAGCCCCGCTATTGAGATTTACCGTAGTGTTGATAGCATTCCCCGTACCGCTAGCTTGAGCGCAACTACCAGTACCCGTGGTGATGGCGCAAGTCCATGTTACTCCGGTGATTTGAGCGGGAACAGTGTCTATCACTGTTGCTGCTGTGACGTTAGAGGGGCCGTTGTTGGTGACAGTAATAGTGTAGGTAATGGGACTACCTGCAACGACTGGGTTCGTCACAAGGGTTTTTTGAATTTGCAAATCGGCTGCTGATATCCTGATGCCTGTTTCAAGAGCAGTCACCGTAGACGGGTAGTATGTCCAGGTATCAATGCCTCTGTTATCACCAAAGAGGTTAGTAAACCCATGAGCGCCATTAATACTGGAAACCCCTCCCAGAGCGTTCACAGGAATGGGCGCTCCGGCAACTTGTTGATTATTAGTTAAAGGAGCGTCGTTATAGTAGACCTCAAAAGGGTTCGGAGTCGGTAGCGTTGCCACATTTGGCTCATTGAGTCGCTGGATAATCAGACCTTCCGGGTTGTTTTCTGGGTCTAGAAACGGAAAATGAATTTCACCCGCACTGAGTACAATTTGCGCTCCGTAAGGGATATCTCTAGCAGCAACATTCACTCCATTGGCATCTAACCCATCCCAAGCTACAGTGTTGACCCCAGACTCTGCTACACCAACCAGTACGCGATCGTTGGCGTTGCCGTATGTACTGTCTCCGTTGAGATCGAGAACAATTCTGAAACTGCCTTGTGAGGGGGTGTTAAAGCTGAAAGTACCTCCCAAGGGGTCAGTAGTACCAGCTTGACCGTTAGTCCCCTCTGTGCCTGTAAATGTAAAATCAGTGGGAGTAGGGGGTGCCACGGCTGGTGTCAGTAGCCATGTGCGGCCGCCACTAGCTGGAGTTATGGGTGCTTCCAGCGGCAGGGTAGGACTGGGTTGATTAAAGAAGATTTTATAGGTGACATCCGTCCCGAAATCTGGCTGATTCGGGTTATATACGTTACTTCCTGCAAGCGGAACAGATTGGTAAATCGGACCCCCGGTTGGAGTTGGTGTGAAACCTTTGTTATTGGCAAAGAAGATAAATCCAAAGGGATCGACACGGTTCAGATCGATTCGGTACAGATAGCCTTCATCGGTGAGAATAACGGCTTCGGATTGGAGACTTCGCCCATTGGCTCCCAGGTTGAGTGACAGATAATTGGCATAGGCTCGACCGGGGATGGGTTGATTTCCGTTGGCAACTGTGACATCCCAGGCTGTCACAACACCAGTATTCGGCTGCGTCCAGTTAGCTTGAGCAGGGACTGGAGGTGGGTTGTTACTAATAGCAGCATTAGTAGGATTTGGGCTGACAAAATCAATTTCCCAAATTCCTGCTCCGGCTGCGGTAGTCTGAGCCGGCGTAATGATGCAGGGAGTGTAGCCTGCGGGATTGAGCGGCGCAGGACCAGCAACCTCTTGCGCTCGGTTGACAATCTTACCGATACCTGCATCACAAGAAGTGAAAGTAATGCTATTGGGCGCCCTATATCTGATCTCGCCAACTCCAACACCAACGGCACTGGAACCAAGATAGATGGTTTCTCCTGGATTAGCAAAAACTCTAATTCTGCTTCGACGCGGTATTGGAGTATCCAGAAATGTAGCCGCTTCATAATATTCCAGGTAAGGGCGATCGCCTGGGTTATCGGTCAGTTCCCGGCTGCCTTCAGCATATGCAACTTTACTGGCAGCACTAATAGTACAGATGGCAAGGGCAAGGCTACCGCAAAGACGACTCCAGCGGGTAAGGGGAGTTTGATTTGTTGGGGAATGCGGGTAAAGTTTCAACATCAAACTAACAGTTTCCTCACACTTGGTCTGGCAACATCATCAAAAAGTAAAAGGCAAAAGAAAGAATTATTTTTTTCTTTTGCATGAGAGCATGAGGGCATGAGAGCCTTTTTCCTACTCCAACTGCAAATCTTGTTCTTGAACAAACAGATCGATACCTCTGGCATCCCTGAAGATAAATTCGACGCGACGGTTACGGGCATGATCTAGACGGCTTCTTCCAACTACTCGCGGCTGACTTTCGCCCAAGGCGCGAATTGTCATTCGTTCTGGGGGAATTCCCTGACGCAGTAAGTAATTTCTCACTGCGATCGCGCGTCGATTTGATAAGTTCAGATTATAAGCATCGCTGGCTCTGGGATCGGTGTGTCCTCGAAGTTCAATGACGATTTGGGGATTTTCTCGTAAAACTTGGGCAATTCGGTTGAGAATTCTGGCACTCTCTGGACTCAGGGTGGCTTTATCGAGGGCAAAGTGTACGTTGGTTGGGACGCTAATTCTGATTGGTTCTGGCGGTGTGGGTTCTGGTTCTGGTTCTTCCGGCGGCTGCTGTACTACAGGCGGGACAGGCTCGGTGGTACATTGAGGAATTGTCCCCAGTCTGCTTCGCAAGATATTCCTGCTGGTGAAGTTGGTGGTGGAAGTGAGGTTTATCCGGTCGCCGCCTGGTGAGACAATTTCAGCATTGGCGGCGGCTTCAGAGGTGCCGAATTTTGGGATAGTAGCGATCGCGCTCACTAATTCCCCTGGTTGCATCTCCACACTGGCGCTAAATTTCCCCTCTTCATCCGCTACAACTCTAGTCAGGGGTTCGCTTAAAGGGCCATAGGATATCCCGGCTTCTTTCTGAACCCGATAAATTGACACCTCTGAACCCGGATCAGCGGTGCCTAAAATATTAGTTGTAGTACCCACCGTATAAAATTCCGAACTTACAAATTGCGGGGGATTTATGGCAGAGTTACCTGTATCAAGACGGCGATTTTTGGAATTGCGTAGTGGGTTGGGCCCGTCTCCCCGTTGGTAGGCTTGTACGTTCACATTTTCCTGTGCTACTAAGTCAATGCTTAGTCCCTCTAAGTTATTAAAACGATTGCCTAGGATGATGTTGCGATCGCTCTTAGGATAAGCCGCCACTACAACACCAGCGCCAGTTTGATTGCTAATTTGATTATTATTCACCTGGTGGCCATCTCCCATCAGATAAACTCCTGCCCGACGAAAGCGGCGACCATTATATGTAATCTGGTTATCGTTAATCTGCGCTGAGCCTTCCGGCTTGAACAAATAGACCCCACTACCATCGTTTCCGCAAATCAAATTTGAGTTGATTTGAGCTTTTTCAATCTCTCCTTCCAATCGGATAGCATCCGGCATTCCAGCAATTCCATTACCAACAATGATGTTTTCTGTAACTTGCAAATTGTTGGCTTTTACAGCGCTAATTATCCCGCTACCGTCGTGGTAAGAAATTCGGTTTCTTCGGATTGTTGTCCCTAAGCTGTTAAACACATATACCCCAAATGCCGAAGTAGTTTGAGGCACCTTTTGCTCTAGTGGAATCCCTAACCAGTTGTTCTCAATTACTACATTTTTTGGAGCATTTTCCGGTGTCTGTTTTCCTTGGTCGCCAACAACAGCAACAGACTGAGGGCTATCAATGAAAATATCCGCTGGTGGTAAAGTGGCAGTAGCCTCAAGACGGGACGTGAAACCGTAAAGACTCAAACCGCGAATTGTCACCCCATCAGCAACAATTGTTAAGCCGCGAAATACCTCTCGATCTGCTGCGGGAGTTATTGTAACAGAAGGAATTGGAATTGCAATTTCCGCAGTTGCAGATTTTTCGGCATCATACCCCGGTTGGGTTGTACCATCTATAACCAATCCCGGAGAGGATAGCGGTGGCAAAACATCAACTAGCCGGATAGTAGTTTCTGAGGCTGGCAAATCAAAGGCAATTAGCGAACTATTTCCAACAGGTGAAACCAGCGTTTGTTCAGTGCTACTCAGACGCTCTAAAGGCAAAGTTCCATTAGCAATCTCAATAGCTTCGCGCAAAGTAAGAGCGCTATCCGGATTGACTGCTCCATCCTGATTACTATTAACAACAATCCTAAAATTTGCTGTTTGAGCAGTTCCAGTGAAAGGCAAAAAGCAAAAGTAACTCGGCAAAAGAAAGAAGGTAAAAATAGTTTTCTTTTTCATGTTTCTTTTTACTCTTGACTTTCTGTTGCTACAGGTTGTACCAAAGATTCTTGCTGCTGGGGTGGTGCAACTTTTTGTCGTCCAAAGCCGCCAAATAGCTCGTTTACCTTCAGCGTCAAACCGAAATAAATCCCACCATCCGACCGATAGCCGCTAAAATCGCGATCGTCCACACTACCAAAGCTATATCCCAACGAAGCTCGTAAATCAGGCGTTACATAATAACCCGCTTCTACAGCAAAACCTGTTTCGTTGAAATTCACATCCGGCTGACCAATCCAGCGTCCTTCTCCCGCTACATCCCAGCGGTAGCCCAATCGATAAGTCACCCGCATTTGTGTTAAAAACACGGTGGAAGAATTGCTGAAGTTGTTGGATAAATAAGTTTCGCTTTGGCGCACCGCCCCTTTACCGTAAAATTCCCACCGCCAGGAAGGAGCATATATCGCTTCAGCAGCAAAAACGTGATCTGTGTATCCCGTACCAGTTCCTAACAGCAATGTTTCAGGAATTGTTGAAGGATTGCGGCGATATTCATAGCTGAGTAAAGCGTTAAATTTATCCGAGACTGGGTTACGGTAAGCCATGCCCAGCTTGATATCTACCGTGTCTCCCAATGCCCGTAATAATTGGTTTGCGCCATTGGCTTGTTGATAGCGGAACAAAGCAGTTAGAGAAGGTGAAAGTTTCCCAGCAGCACCCGCAGCGATAACAGTATTGTTACCACCAGATCCGGTACGATGTTCGACGCGGGCGGAGGCTTGGAAGTTGGGGTTATCAGTGTATTCGAGTCCCACACTGTAGGCATCGCCGCCGACAATCCCTAAAGCAGAGGCACTTTGACCTGTGGCATAGGGTTGGGCAAATCGTTGTCCAGCAGCAGTGCGCCCAAACTGGTCGCTGAAGATATGCTCGTAACCGAGCAGGACTCGCAAACCTGGGGCGATTGCCCAGGTATGATTTAAACCGACGGCTCCCTGACCAGTGATGCTGTTGAAGCCGCTAATAATCGAGTAGCGACCTGTGATGGAGGTGTTTTCGCCTATTTTCTGTTCTACGATTGTATCCAAGCTGCTGATCGAGTCGCGCCCAAATACTCTTGTATTTACAAATTGGTGGGCGAGTCGCAGGCTAACGCCTTTCATTACCTCGTAGTCGAGTCCGAAAGTAGTGCGGTTGGGATAAAGCGGGTCGCTGTCGTCTAGGTTTAGCTCGTTTTGGGCGCGGAAGGTGAGGGCGCGACTCAGGGGAATGTTGGCGCGGGAGACGATTTGGCTGGCATCACTGTCGAAGGTATCGCCAAGGCGATCGTCGCGGGAGCGATTGACGTATTCTAGGCTGAGATCGGCAGCACCAAATCTTTGCAAAACGCCTGCGCGGATGGTGGTGAGGGAGTTATCGACTCGTTCTCCTGGTATGGGTTGGGGTTGGGGATCGAAGATGTCGAAAAAGTTGATCCTTTCGGCGGGAGCAATGCCAAAGTTAATTTCGTGGTCGTAGCTGGCACTTACTTGGGTGGTGGTAGTAACTTGGGTTGCGACACTAGCGCCGTATCTAGTTTGTCCGGGGGTGAAGCTGGTGGTGGCGTTGTTGGCAAAGCCTTCTTCCACCGAACGGTAATAACCACGGGCTAAGATAGTACGAGCGATCGCGCCATATGCTTCCAATCGATAGGCATTCCCTGTCACATTTCCCAAAAAGGGATTGTTGTTTCTTGAGTGGGCATATTCCCCGACAATTTGCCCGTCTTTCCCCAAGGGGACTAGGAAATCTGCCCCATACAGTTCAAAATCTTGCGCCCCTTCGTCTTGTCGCCAATAACTCGCCCCCAGCCAACTTTGTTGCCCAAACTCTTGCGAGAAATTGTATTGCAACCGCCCAGCATAGATATTCGTGCTGTCGCCTGGTGTAGCTTCATGCTGGTAAGTCACCACAATTCGCCGCACCTGAGTGACACCAAAGGGGTCAAACTCTGTAGCGAAGACGGGACGGCGGAACAGTAGTGTCCCCCGGTCATAGTCAATTTCGTAGTCTGCACCGCGAAATAGTTGTTTGCGCGATGTAACGGTTCCGGGGCGATTAATTTCCTCTGTTTCTACAAAAACATTTTCGCTGCCAGGAATCAGCAGGCGGCGGGAGAGAAAGTAATAGCCGCTGGTGCCGCTAGGAGCAATGGTGTCTCGCTGGAAACCTTCGACATCCGGGCTATACAGGGCAGTAATTTGTAAATTGCCCAGGTTGTAGTTGCCCTTGAAACCGTGCAGTTGACGATTAGTGGCGCTATATAGTTGGGAGGCGCGGGCGAATTCTGTGGTGTTGTAGTCGCCCCACATCCCATAGTCTGGTTCGGAACCCGGAACTGGAGAAGTACGTTCCATCCGCAGATAAACGCTATCTGTGGAGGGGGTTAGATAATCGACGCTGGAGCTATCGCCGTAGACGGGATATTGTTGTTCGCAGAATTGGGGGCCTCGGAATAGGCGAGTGATGCCATCGCAGGTTTCGTTGAGGTTGCGGGCGCTATTATATGCTCCTGTAAATAGCCATTCCCCTACTTTCCCTGTGGCGAAGACAGCGGCGCTCAAATCAATGCCCATGCCTTCGTCGATGGTGTCGGGATCGAGGAAATCACGACGAGAACCCCAGTAATTTGTACCTCTTGAGCCAATCCGTAAATTTATCACGCCCGAAGCTATGGAGGGGCGCAGGTTGGTAATAAATTCTACCTGGGTAAAAGTTTCTAATTCATTGGTGTAGTTTGCCTGTTTAGTGGGTAGTAAGTAGTCGCTTTGGGTAGGTAATCCTACTTGAGGATTGATTGGGCGATCGCTTTGTCTAGGTAATCCACCAACTTCAGGACTGATGGCTCGATTTTCAGTCAAAGGCGGCAATGCTGTTGGTGTGGAGCTATTTTCTTGCGTCCGATTGATTTCCTCGATCTGCTCTCGTTTCTCTGTGGTAGTTGTGGCAGCACGAATGCGGACTTTTTGAGCTTCCAAACTGGATTGCAGTTCGGCGGCAAATTGTCCTTCCTTGGCAACGACCTGAAATCCGGGTAAGTCTTTGTCGTCGTCAGCACCGATAAATTTACCCGCACTGGCAGTTAAAGTTACTACCGCATCTTGGCGGATTAATTCTCCGTTTTCATCGGTGATTTTGCCTTCCAGCTTAATTGTGGAGCGACCATCAGCGCGAACGCGGGCATCTCCCACTGGAGATATTTCTATGCGCTCGGTTGTGTCTTTAACATTTAATTGGAGAGTAACTGGCGTGCCTTGTGCAGCTTGGATTGCGATCGCGTTCTCGCCTTTCTCCAAAGGAATGTTATACCAAACCTGAGTAGTAATATTCTGTGCCTCGTTTCGCTCAACACTAGAGCGAATTTTAGGATCGAGAGGCTTGTTATTGACGGTGACTTGTATTTGAGATTGGGAATTGTACTGAACTACAAGGTTAGTGGAACGCGCTCCTATTTCTTTACTCTTGGGAGCCAGAATCCGGACTTCTGTGGGTGATAAAGTGCTTTCATTACCGGATTCTTCAGCTTGAGCATTAGTTGGCGATACAGATTCCCTCAGTTCACTATTAGCTGGCGCTTCCTTTGTAGAATCCTGTGTTTTCTGGGGTATTGGGTTGCTGGGCGATTCGGATTGAGCTAACTTTTTAACTTCTGTTTGATTTCCCTGTTTCCCCTCAAAACGCGGGGAAGATAAAGACGCTTCCTGCAAAAATTCGGGTAAAGCCGCTGGTGTTTCAGCCTGCGTTTGTTGAGGTAGAGATTCACTTTGCAATAGCAAGTTTAGCGGTAGCGCTGCTGTGCCTGACCCCTCCCCAATCGCTTGCTGAAGTCCGTAAAGAGGCAACGTTTGGGGTAAATTCTCTGCTGGTAAGACTTCTAAATTCTCTGTTGTCGTTTCTTCGGTAGCCGTCTCCTCAGCAATGGGAGAGATATCTGAATCCTGAATCTCAAACTCTGAATCTTTCTTGGCTCCGTCCGAAGATTGTACAGGTAGTTCATCAGCCTTAACAGATCGGGGAAGCAGAAAATAAACTGTAAAAACTAAAAACAAAGAAAAGGAAGAAAAGATTTTTTCTTTTGCTTTGGCATGATTGCCTTTTGCCTTATTCATGGCTGCCCCTCGCCATACGCGGGTGTCACTCCGAAATTCATTCTTACCAGTCCTCCTGGTTGCAGTTGCACCAAGCGAGACTGACTATTGCGCTCAATAAAGCGTTTGTTTGGAGCCAGCGTGTATCCCGGCAGACTGGTTAAGTCCAGAGTGCCTGTACGATAACCGGATAGCACATTGGCTAGAGAAAACAGCCCATTCGGATCGGTGGTGATGCGGTTGCCGTCATCCATAAAAATTACGGCATTTGGCACTCCAGGCTCTCCTGGCTGCTGTTCGCCGTCAAAGTTTTTATCGACAAATACCCGCCCAATTAGGGTGCCGCAGTCTGATAAAATTCCGGGTCTAATGCGTAGCTGATGCGTGGCGATGTTGCTCCTGGCTTCCTGAGCTTGATTTTTCCCGTCACCCCGCACTGCGTCTGGTGTTACTACGGCGGCATAGACAATGTTCAATGTCTCATTGGGAGCCAATCTGGGATAAATAAAAGTAATTGTCCGGTTAGAGGTGCTAGCTGGCTGTAATGTTACTGGAGTAGTTGAGGTGCCAGTGGAGAGAGAGCCTTGCAAAGCTTTAGGCAAATATTGCAACCCGACAGGCAGTTTGTCTGTGATGACGATGTTGCTGGCGGCTGCTGTACCAGTGTTTTTCAGCGCGAGGCGGTAGATAACGGTATCGCCCGGTTCAGCTGCGGCGCGATCGCCTGTTTTAATTAACTCTAGTACAGCTTGTCCTGCTGTAAGCGTTGTTTGATTCGATTGCACGCCGCCTGGTGGCAGATTGTCACCATTAGCTGAAGCTGAATTTAAGATTTCAACTGAGCTAACAGGTAACGGCTGATAGGCAACCGAACAAGTCAATATGACTGTTAGAGGTAGGTAAATACGCTCTAACAGATTTAACAGGTATTTCATCAGCAAATATAACTAAATAAAACACCCCATTGCTGGACTGTTCAAGAATTTGAGGCGTAGATTACCTGATGATTTATAACAATAGAACCCCGATGAAGTGAAAGTTTAACATGACCAGGTTGCTACGACAATATATCTGGAATTTATTTGCTCCGCAAGAGGATTTTCTGAGCCGTTTAAAATTTTACACTAAAGTTATTGCTTCTGCTTTGAGTTAAATTTCGTACTTTCAACAGTTATAAGAACCTGTGCCTTGTTTTCATTCGGCTGTCTTGATGGCAGCAGATTCAATAACAAGGTAGAAAGCGATCGCTTTATCCCTACGGAAGGCTATAACACCAATGAAGCTTTTAGCGTAGCATGACGGACATCAACCTCCGGTAAGTACATACTTAGGTACTAATACACCATAATTGCAATTGGTGGCAAACTTTTTACCCACTGTAATAGTAACCACCGCTGCGATTGAGAACCAAACAGACGGGATAAAATATTATCATCTATCCAGAGAGTTAGATATTGGATTTTAAAATTAAGATTTATTTTCAGGTAACTTGCGCCTCAAGATAACAATAGCCTAATTTACTAAAATTCAGCCAAATTGCTGATTTTGTACAATGTTTTATCAGCAATTTGGCTGAATTAATTGTTATGTTCTTTGGTATGGGATGTTACAACTAAATGCCAAAAAAGTACCAATTTTGGGGAAAATTGGTAATCTTTGAGTAACCAATTGGAGTAATCTCAATAGTTCTCTTTCAACCTCAAAGGCGCAGCTAAACGGACAAAAGCGGCTGAAAGTGAACGATATTGACCAATACCCTTAAAATATCGCTCTATACGGGGAATGCCATTTAATTTCCCTAAACTAGAAATAAATTTCCGCCTCTGTTTGTGTCAGTGCCATTCCTCTATATAGCCTTTCTCAGTTGAGTGGAATATATCGCAGTTCTGACCTTCGGGCTACCTTAGTAGGGACATGGCATTGCCATGTCCCTACAGATGTATCGTCGCAGCAGTTAAAATTGACCTGCTAAGGCTGGAATGCACCGTTCGCAAAGTAGGGGATGTTCAGTTGATTCGCCGACGTGGAGGGAGTAATTCCAACAGCGATCGCATTTTTCCCCGTCTGCTTTAACCACGCCAATTCCTATCCCATCTGACTGCAAACTGTACTTTAAACCCTGCAAAGCGTCTGGAGAATCCAGCAGTTCTACCTGAGAAGTAATAAACAGGTAACGCAACTCATCCACACCATTGTGTGCGCTGGGGACTGAGTTAGGATTCAAATCTTGCAGTAAAGAGCGAAATTCAGCATTCGGGATGTAGAGTAAAACTTTGGCTTCCAAGGAAGAACCAATCATCTTTTCGGCGCGTGCTTGTTCCATCACCTTGTTAACTTCGGTGCGAATTTGCCGCAACTGTAGCCAGAATGGTGCCATTTCTGGCTTGTTCCATTGCTCGTCTAATTTTACCCAACCTGCTTCAAACACAGAATTGTAAGGCGTGGGATAGGGGATATATTGCCAGATATCTTCTGCCATGTGACAGAGAACGGGCGCGATCGCGCGTGCTAAATTCTCTACAGCCACAGCCAGCACTGTCTGAGTGCTGCGACGGCGGAAAGAATCCGGGGCGCTGATATAAAGCCTATCTTTGGCAATATCCAGATAGAAGTTAGACAAGTCAACTACGCAGAAATTCTGCACAGTTTGGAAAAAGCGGAAAAACTGGAAACTCTCAAACGCTTGCGTCACCTCCGCGAATACTTCCGTCATTCGGTGCAGCATATAGCGGTCGAGTTCCGGCAACTGTTCGTAAGGAACCGCATCCTTCGCAGGGTCGAAATCGTGCAAATTCCCCAATAAGAAACGCGCCGTATTGCGAATCTTGTTTCTCACATCCCCCAACTGCTTGAGGATGCTTTTACTGATCGGGACATCTGAGGTGTAGTCTACCGACGACACCCACAGACGTAACACATCAGCACCATAGGGAGGATCATCTTTTTGATTTTTTCCGCCTTCGATGACCATTGCTGGATCGACAACATTACCCAGCGATTTGCTCATCTTCATACCCTTTTCATCCAGAGTAAAACCGTGGGTTAATACGGTTTTGTAGGGTGCGATGCCGTTAGTTGCCACACTGGTTAAGAGGCTGGACTGGAACCAACCGCGATGCTGATCCGAACCTTCCAAATACATATCCGCTGGATAGGGTAATTCCGGGCGTTGACTTAGTACAGCTGCCCAAGAAGAACCGGAGTCAAACCAGACATCCATTGTATCGGTGCCTTTGCGGTAAGACTTGCCATTATTGCGATATGTTTCTGGCAACAACTCCTCTACCGACATTTCCCACCAAGCATCAGAACCCTTCTGAGCGATAATTGCCTGAACGTGGGCGATAGATTCTTCGTTTAGCAGGGGTTCGCCCGTTTCCTCGTCGTAGAAGACGGGAATTGGGACACCCCAGCTACGCTGACGGGAGATGCACCAATCGGAACGATCTGCAACCATTGGCGTGATGCGGTTTTGACCAACAGCGGGAATCCATCTTACGGATGCGATCGCTTTGAGCGCATCCTCCCGAAATCCCTCCACAGAAGCAAACCACTGTTCTGTTGCCCGGAAAATCGTCGGCTTTTGCGTCCGCCAATCGTAAGGATACTTGTGGACATAGGGTTCCTCCTTCAGCAACGAACCCACTCCCACTAGAGCATCAATGACGGCTTGATTGGCATCACCCAGCACATTTAATCCCGCAAACTGTCCCGCCTCCTCGGTAAATTTCCCATCGGCATCAACCGGAGATAAAATGGGCAAATTATAACGCTGACCCACCAGGTAGTCATCTTGACCATGACCAGGGGCAGTGTGTACCAAACCAGTTCCAGACTCAGTTGTGACGTAATCCCCCCCAATTACAACCGGGCTTTCGCGGTCAAATAGGGGATGGCGGTAGGTGGAATACTCCAAATCCTTGCCCATCACTGTCGCTTTCACGGTCAGCTGAGTACCAAACGTAGCAGATAATCGCTCAACCAAATCAGCAGCGACGATCAAGTATTTCCAGCCAATAGCAGATTGCGACTCAACTTCAACCACCGCATAAGTTAAGTCTGGGTTTAAACTGACAGCCAAGTTAGCGGGAATCGTCCAAGGTGTCGTCGTCCAGATAGCTACACCTAAATCCGGCAAAAACTCTCCCAGCGCAGGTTTCACTGTCTCCGAAAGATTCGTCATCCGGAACGCCGCATATAGACTGCGCGAAGTGTGACCTTCCGGATATTCCAACTCTGCCTCAGCCAACGCCGTTTTAGAACTGGGACTCCAGTGAACGGGTTTCAAGCCTCGATAGATGTAACCTTTTAGCATCATCTGACCGAAAACGCCAATCTGAGCCGCTTCATATTCCGGCTTTAGTGTCAGATAAGGGTTTTCCCAGTCGCCCCAAATACCGTAGCGCTTGAAGCTTTGGGACTGCTCATCCACAGTCTTGAGAGCAAAGTCTCTGGCTTTGTGGCGAAGTTCCAGAGTAGTGAGATTTTGCCTCTCAGCTTGTTTCATATTCTGAAGGACTTTCAGCTCAATAGGCAAGCCGTGACAATCCCAACCAGGGACGTAGCGAACTTTGCGCCCTTGCAGCAGTTGGTATTTGTTGATGATATCCTTGAGAATTTTATTTAGGGCATGACCAATATGCAACGACCCATTAGCGTAGGGCGGGCCGTCGTGCAGAATAAATAACTCGCCGGGATTGTTCTGCGACAAGCGCTCGTAAATTTGCTGTTCTGCCCAAAACTTTTGCAGTTCGGGTTCCCGTTTGATGGCGTTCGCCCGCATATCAAACTGGGTTTTGGGCAGATTAACGGTGTCCTTATAGTTCCCTGTTGCTGTCACAGTTCAATACCGATGAATGGTAGAGTCATATTTCTTCATTATCGGTTACAAGTCCCAAGGTCTTCAACTTTTTCTCGTTCCCAGTCTCATCCTGGGAACGCGCTTAGAAAGGCGACCGCCTCCGCCAATCGCTAATAAAACTACACAAGTGAGGCGACCACCGCACTTACGCGCCGCTTCACTAACACAGCGCTAGTAGGTTGAGTTGAACGATAGTGAAACCCAACGAATGCTTATGGATGTTGGGTTTCGTGCCTCTCTTAACGATAGGAGGGACTGGGGACAAGCAAGCAAATCTCCCTTGTCCCCAGTCCCCAGCCCCCAATCCCTATTTTTAAGTTGGGTTGGGTGGATTTTCTAAGGGTTGATTAGCTTCTGACGCTGAAGTTTCTTCTGAGGTAGGTGGAGGTGAAGCGGGGATATGCTTCTCTTGGGCATCTTCTAGAGCCGCTTCCACCAATTCAGGATCGGGTGGGTGCGGACGAACGGGTTCAAGAGTCTCAGCTTCGGTTGTGGCTGATTCAGTCACTTCTACAGCTGCTTTGGGTTCCAGATCATCCAAATCGGTTTCCACCACAGGAGCGGGTGGGTTGGGAAGAACGGGTTCAGGAGCCTCTGATGCGGTTGTGGCTGATTCAGTTGCTTCTACAGCTGCTTGGGGTTCCAAGTCATCCAAATCGGTTTGGGGTGCAGTTTCTTGAGCCAGTTCTTCTACAGTGGCTTCATCAACTACTTCTTGCCCTGAGATGGAATCTAGCAGTTGAGACTGGGGGGGCGCTGGTGGTACGGGCGGTTGATTGTTATCAGCTACTCGGTTGTCCACCACCGTAACGGGTGATTTGGCTGAGTCAGTGGGTGCTGGGGGTGGGGTGGTTTGGGTGTCTGATTTGCTTTTACCCCCTGTCACTTTACCCACAGTTTCTTTAAGATTTGCGAACAGATTAGTGACTCGCTGCTGTGGGGATATTTTTGTCAGTTCCTGTAACGCCTCTGGGCTAGGTATCGCAGTCTGCTGTGCTGCTGGGGTGAGGGAGCGCCGTAATGTCAGCGTTTCCCAACCCAACCAACCGAGTAGCGCCACGCTAGCTAATTGTCCCAGCAGTACACCGCCTGTGATGCGTCCTGCACACACCCACAAAACCAAGGCGTAGAATAATCCCACACCACTCCAGATAAAGTCATTCTTGCGATGGACTTCAGGGAAAAAGAAAGCTGCTAAGTAAAGGGCGAGGCTACTAACAGCAACAGCGATCGCCAGGATATATGCCAGCATTTTATGGATGCTCCAAAACTTGTGTCTACGATCCAATTTTGCAAGAGAACTGTTGACCTAGATACAAATTGAAATTAAATTAGCTGTTTCAATTTGATGTCTTTTGTACTAAGGGCGCTCTAGTTTTGGCGACTCTTAATATCTTCTTTACGGGAAACCCATAAAATATCGGGATACCCTGAAAGGAACGCAACTGTTCAAAAGCATTGCAGAGTTGAACATTGAATCTTATGACACAGCAGAGCTTTGGTGTAATTGGTTTAGCCGTCATGGGCGAAAACTTGGCGCTAAATGTAGAGCGCAATGGGTTCCCCATCTCCGTCTATAACCGCACGCCAGAAAAAACGGATGCCTTTATGGCCCAGCGGGCGCAGGGAAAAAATGTCCACGCCGCCTATTCAATTGAGGATTTTGTTAAATCTCTGGAACGTCCCCGCAAAATCTTGATCATGGTAAAAGCTGGAGCGCCAGTGGATGCGGTGATTAACCAGCTCAAACCCCTGCTGGATGAGGGCGATATTATTATCGACGGTGGAAACTCCCTGTTTGACGATACCGCTCGTCGCACTCGCGAATTAGAGCCGGAGGGTTTCAGGTTTATCGGGATGGGTGTCAGTGGGGGTGAAGAAGGGGCGCTGAATGGCCCTAGCTTGATGCCAGGAGGCACGAAAAGCTCCTACGAGTATCTGGAGCCAATTTTGACGAAGATTGCGGCTCAGGTGGATGATGGCCCCTGTGTGACCTATATTGGCCCTAGTGGTGCTGGTCACTACGTCAAGATGGTACACAATGGCATTGAGTATGGCGATATGCAGCTGATTGCAGAAGCATACGACTTGCTCAAGAATGCTTTGGGGTTGGATCACCAGCAACTGCACGAGATTTTTGCCGAATGGAACACCACCGATGAACTCAATTCCTACCTAATTGAGATTACGGCGGATATCTTTACTTACATCGATCCAGATATTTATCAGCCTCTGGTTGATAAGATTCTCGATGCGGCTGGGCAAAAAGGTACGGGACGTTGGACGGTGCAGAGTGCGCTAGAGTTGGGGATCTGTATTCCGACGATGACGGCGGCGGTTAATGCCCGGATCATGTCTTCCTTCAAGAAGGAGCGGGTGGCTGCTTCGGAGATTTTAACGGGCCCTAGTGGGAAGTATCAGGGGGACACCAAAACCTTCATTAACCAAATCCGTGATGCTCTCTATTGCTCGAAGATTTGCTCTTACGCTCAGGGTATGGCGCTATTGAGTGCAGCGTCAAAGGCTTATTCCTATGAACTGAATTTGAGCGAAACTGCCCGGATTTGGAAGGGTGGTTGTATTATTCGAGCTGGGTTCTTGAATAAGATTAAATCTGCTTTCAAGGAAAATCCAGAGTTGCCTAATTTGCTTTTGGCTCCTGAGTTTAAGCAGACAATTCTGGATCGTCAGGACGCTTGGCGGGAAGTTTTGTCGCAGTCAGCGAAGCTGGGGATTCCGGTTCCGGCGTTCAGTGCGTCGCTGGATTATTTTGATAGTTATCGACGCGATCGCTTGCCACAAAACCTCACCCAAGCTCAGCGCGATTACTTCGGCGCTCACACCTACGAGCGTATTGACAAAGAAGGCTTCTTCCACACCGAATGGACGGCGCTTGACGAGGAAACTTTACAAACCTCGACACCTGTACCCCTTCAAGCTCAAGATCCTGCGGTAGTTTTAGCCACTCCCGACGAGTCGGAATAGAAAAGTAGAAAAAAAATAGGGTAGGCAAAAACTTACCCTATTTTCGTTTTCCAGCTTTAAGCAGGTGGAAATAGCAAAATATTTTGTAGCATCTTCATATTTTATAGGGGAGCCAAAAGTGCGCTAATTACCATCAACTAAATCGCCAAATCTTGATAGTCTTATCATGACTCCCACTCACGATAGTCTTTCCATCTGGACTGATAGCAACAGAATAAATTACACCTAAATGCCCCGCCAGAGTACAGAGTTCTCTGCCTGTAGCTATCTGCCACAGCTTGATAGTGCCGTCCTCGCTGCCACTCACGAAAGTCTTTCCATCTGGGCTGAAAGTGACAGAATAAACCGCACCTGTATGCCCTGTGAGAGTACAGAGTTCTCTGCCTGTAGCTGTCTGCCACAGTTTGATTTGCTTAAAACTCCCACTGGCTAGAGTCTGTCCATCTGGGCTGAAGGCGACAGACAAAACATAGCCAGAATTTCCGACAATTGAACGAATTAGTTGACCGTCGCCCATTTGCCGAATTCTGAGCGGCTTTTCCAAACCGCCACTAGCAAGAATCTTTCCATCCCGACTGATAGCAATAGACAAAACTTGGGCTGACTGTCCTTTAATAGTGTTGAGTTCTTTTCCTGTAGCTGTCTGCCAAAACTTGATAGTTTTGTCATTACTAGCACTAACTATAATTTGCCCATCTAGGTTGAAGGTGACAGCCGAAACTTCGTCTGAATGCCCAGAAAAAAAACCGCCAAGGGTGCGAATTACTTTCCCTGTAGCAAAATCCCACAACTTGATGGTTTTGTCAACACTGCCAGTGGCAAAAGTTCTTCTATCTTTACTAAAGGCAAGGCAACGCACCCTGTCTGAATGGCCTGTG
This sequence comes from Trichocoleus sp. FACHB-90, assembly GCF_014695505.1. Lineage (NCBI taxonomy): Bacteria > Bacillati > Cyanobacteriota > Cyanophyceae > Leptolyngbyales > Trichocoleusaceae > Trichocoleus > Trichocoleus sp. FACHB-90. Next base: position 14,470 of record NZ_JACJOK010000026.1, on the reverse strand, counting down.
AGGGTGTGGATTAGCTTCCCTGTAGCCAGATTCCATAGCTTGATAGTTTTGTCAAAGCTGCCACTGATAAGGGTTTTTCCATCCCAACTGATGACAACAGTAGCAACTAATTCTGAATGGCTGGTGAGGGTGCGATCGCATTTCCATTGTGGCAATACAGATGCAGACGGTGGCGGTGGCGAGGGTGGCGGCGGTGCGGGTGAAGGCTTTGCCGCTTTTTGTTTCAGCTCAAGCTCTGCCACTTTCTTTAAATCTGAGTTGGCTCTGTTGTTATATCCAACTTGGGAGCAGGCAAACCCTCTGGATTTATATGCTTCTATATAGTATGAATTGCTCCGGATTGCGCGAGTAAAGTCTTCGATTGCTTCCTCATATTTTTCTTTTTTAATATTTTCCAATCCCTGGCTATAGTATATTTCGGCATTAGATAAATTATTTTTATAAATCCCGGTAGTAGAAGTTTTATCAACCGAATTCTCTAAATAAAACTTTAGCTGTTCGTAAGCTTGGTTAATTTTTTTAATTTCCTCCTCTGCCTTTTGTTTTAGCTGAGTATCGTGAGAAAAGCGATCTGGATGCGAAGTCTTAGCCAGGTGTCGGTAAGCCTGCTTAATCTCTGAGTGCGATGCACCGGGTTTCAGCCCAAGAATTTCGTAAGACCGATTAATATTATTCATCTAAGTTATTTGTGCTGTGAGCTTGGTGTACAGCAAGAAAGCGGCTGATTGGGTTTATATTCAGTGTTCCCAAAATTCCATAGTTTCTAACGCACGCTCACTTTACATTTCCCTGATGTTCGCACTTAAAACTCTGCTCCCGCCACTGTTCTATATCCACATCCGCAAGCCGAGTTACTTGGTTGCATTTTGGTTGGATTACCTGGCTCAACACCGCCCATACTAAGCTACGAGTTACGTCTAATCCTGTCTTGAGAAACGACTCTCGATTGGCAGGAATACCCTGTTCTGGTACGATTTCAGTCTCTACCCAAATCCCATGAGCGCCGCATAGAATTTGGGAGAGCCACTGCGCCCTTGGCAGATGGCTGGCGGACGTGATTAACTTAATTTTACGAACTCCCCAAGAGCGCAGAATTGGTATCCCAAAATAGAAATTGCTAAAAGTAGATTTTGCACACTTTTCTAGCCAAATTTGCTCAATAGAAGCATTTTCTCTTTGAAAAATTAGCCAGATGCAGGGGTCTTTAGAGCCTTGAGAAATTAAAACCCGTATTTCTGGGTCTTTTTTTACTTGCTGGGCTACGTATATTTCCCTGGTAATACTTCCGCCTAAGACAAAATAGGCATCCACTTTAGCTTGTGAGGCAGAGTACAAAGAAAGCATAACGATTAATAGCCATCCGCCCAAGATAACGCCTAGAATAGCGATAATGAACACTAAAAGCCGTCGAGCGCTTCTGAAGGCAAACTGATGAACTGCGGCACGGTGGGGCGGCTGGTAAGTAAATCTAACTGAGCGGTTCACAATTTATTTGAGTATTTGTTCGGATGAAATCTAGTAATGCTTTACACTACTTTAGCTATTAAGACCATTTTGTTGTTCTTTTAGGCTGGTGCCTATTAAACTGAGGTAAGTAAAAAATTAGCAGGAAAGTCGAGTCAAACAAGGCTGTTATCCTGGCTACTAATATGAATAATGAGGACACTGGGCGAACTGGCACAAAATTGATGCAGCCTAGATAATAAACCTGAGTATCTTGGAAATAGTTCGTTTCAGGCGTCACACGGTATCTACAGATTAAACCCCTCCCAAGCCACTCTTCATGAATCCATCCCCAAAAAACTTCTCTCGGCTCCACGTTGCTCTGTTTGGTGGAGCGATCGCAACCACGGCAGCTTTGTCTTTCTTCGGTCCCTCTGTCCGAGCTGCCCTGCAAGAAAGTCCAAAATCGGTTGTCGATGAAGCATGGCAAATTGTCAACCGGGAATATGTTGATGGCACCTTTAATCAGGTGGATTGGCAAGCGACCCGACAAGAGCTGCTCTCCAAAAACTACACTACCCGCGAAGAAGCCTACAAGGCTATCCGGGTGGCGCTGGAAAAATTAGAGGATCCTTACACTCGTTTTCTTGATCCCAAACAGTATCAAGCATTGACTAGCCAAACTTCCGGAGAACTGTCTGGCGTAGGTTTGAAGCTGGAACTGGACGAAAAAACCAAGGATCTGACCGTTGTGGAACCGATTGAGAATTCCCCAGCTCTCAAAGCGGGTATCAAGCCGGGAGATAAGATTTTGGCAATTAATGGCAAAACCACAAAGGGGATGAGTGTGGAAGCTGCCGCTAACTTGATCCGGGGCGAAGTTGGGACGAAAGTCACCCTCAAGATATCCAGCGAAGGCAGGGATAAGGATGTGGCATTGACTAGGGCGCAGATTGAACTGGCTGCTGTCCGTTCTTCGGTCAAGCAGGAAGGTAAAATCCGCGTCGGCTATATCCGCTTGAATGAGTTTAGCGCCCACGCCGCAGACCAAATGCGTCGCTCGATTAAGACTCTCAATAACGACAAGGTGGATGCTTTTGTATTGGATTTGCGGGGTAATCCGGGTGGGTTATTGCACTCCAGCGTAGAAATTGCCCAGATGTGGATGGATAAAGGTGCCATCGTCCGGACAGTAGACCGCAAGGGAGCAAATGAAGAATTTAAGACAAATGGCAAGTCGTTGACTCAGTTGCCTCTTGCGGTGCTAGTAGATGGCAATTCGGCATCGGCTAGCGAAATTCTCTCTGGGGCGCTGAAGGATAATGGTCGTGCGAAGATTATCGGCTCTCAAACTTTTGGGAAGGCGCTAGTTCAGTCGGTGCATTCTCTGAGTGATGGTTCTGGTTTAGCTGTGACGATTGCTCACTACTACACGCCAAAGGGAACGGATATCAGCCAGAAGGGGGTTACTCCTGATGTCAAGATTGACTTGAACGACGACCAGCGCAAGCGTCTTGGCAGTAATCCGACGTTACTTGGAACTCAGGAAGATCCGCAATATGCCCGCGCGATCGCTGAGTTGGAAAATACTAAACTCGCCCAGCCGGGTAAACCGCAATTACCGCGATCGCTCAGCATCCGGTAAATTAGGCAATCATCTAAAAGGCAAAATGTTAAAAGGCAAAATGTAGAGAGGTTAAATTTAATCTCTCTACATTTTGCTTTTTAGCTTTTAATTTGCTTGACCAAATGGACAAGTTCTGGTATAATAAGCTTCTCAATTGCAAGTTTAACGGCGTTGCTGGAACCGGGAACAGAGAAGACCAGCTTGCTTTTATAAACGCCAGCAACAGCGCGAGATGCGATCGCCCGCGAACCAATTTCTTGATAACTCAGAAAGCGAAACAACTCGCCAAAACCAGGCAAAGTTTTTGAGAGTTCCTTCTCTAGAGCATCGTAGGTGGTGTCTCTCGGTGCGATCCCAGTGCCGCCATTGAAAATTAAAGCATCCAGATCAGGGCGTTGACCTAGCGTTGCTAGCAGCGCCCGAATTTGCGTAGGTTCGTCTTTGAGAATGGCGTACTCCCCAATCGCGTGACCTGCATTTTGGAGTAACTGCCTAATTAACTGACCGCTAGTATCTGTTTCGGGCGATCGCGTATCGCTAACGGTAATGACAGCGCAAGTTACTGTCATCCCCTTTATATCAGGGTGAGGCAGGTTAGTCATACAAGCAAGAGTTTTAAGTTATGAGTTTTTAATTTCTAACCCTAACTCAAAACTCAAAATCTATTTAGGATTTGCTAAATTCTAAACCATTCTCTTCGGCATACCGCTGCATGAAGCGCATAAAGCGATTCCATTCATCTTCTGACTTCATCAGGTAAACCGCTTGTAAATCTTTAGCTTGACCATTGACAAATATGCCCTTGACTTCTCTGGTCACTATTTCGCCTTCTTCGTCAATCATGTACATCCCGGTGATTTCTTCCGCGTTTTCACTGTTGAAAGCGTTGGGAGTTTGAAAATAAAACGTGGCAGTACCTTGATTGCCATCCCGCGAACGAGTTAGCTTTACATCCGGTATGACTTCTTCTTTGAGTCCTCTGGCAAACTGAATTTCCGCCATAATGGTACGACTAAATTTTTATAATGGTCAATTTAATATCATCTCATCATTTAGAAGAGAACTGCACTGTCTAGCTTCTACTGGCTTGGGCTGATTCCAAAAAGTAGTTGTAGGGTCAATGTGGGATCGGGCAAACCTAACCTACTCTCATAACCTCTTGACACCGCCCGATCCCTCTGCTAACGTCAATGGTTGAAGGTATGTAATAAATTTTCAGATTTATAGCTCTTACAAATGTTCAGCAGCAGTTTTTACTTTTATTGGTTTAAGGCGGTTCACCGGGAGTGAATCCAATGTCCCCATTGGAACCGCCTGGTGAACCGCAGAGCAAACTCTGCGGTTTTTTTGTTTTTTTCAAGGATTGGATTTTAATCGTGATGACCTATTTCAGTAGCTGGTTTTATGGCTTTTACTTTTGGCCCAGAGCAAATTCCGGGTAAATAGCGTCATGTCGATAAATCGTCCAGCGCCCGGAACTTGCAATCAGGTTCCGGGCTTTTTGTTTTGTCAACGTCACATTTTTTTGTAAGGAGAATCGAACCATGATCAACGCTAAACTTGCCTCACAATCTCACTCTAATCACCAAACCATTGTCAGACTTTCCGAAAAAGTCAGCTTTGGTGGAGAAGACGTGGTTATCATCGGCGGCCCCTGTACAGTGGAAAGCTTGGATCAGATGGAAACTGTTGCTAGTCATCTCGCCGCCGCACCCGTTCAGGCTTTGCGTGGCGGTGTTTACAAACCCCGCACCTCTCCCTATGCTTTTCAAGGAATGGGAGTGGAAGGATTGCAGATTCTGGCTTCGGTGCGATCGCGTTACTCGATCCCCGTCGTCACAGAAGTCATGTCAATTGGGCAAATAGAAGCTGTTGCAACCCATGCTGATATGCTGCAAATTGGTAGTCGCAATATGCAAAACTTCGATTTGCTGAAAGCTTTGGGAGAAGCTGGTAAACCAATACTACTCAAGCGTGGGTTAGCTTCTACTATTGAAGAATTTGTCATGGCGGCAGAATATATTTTAAGCCACGGCAATCCGGATGTAGTGCTGTGCGAACGGGGTATCCGCAGTTTCGATAACTATACGCGCAATGTGCTGGATTTAGGCGCAGTAGTGGCTTTGAAGCAGATAACGCACTTGCCAGTAATTGTAGATCCTTCTCATGCGGTAGGTAAGCGGGAATTGGTGGCACCTTTGGCGAAGGCTGCGATCGCCTGTGGTGCAGATGGGTTAATTATTGAATGTCACCCAGAACCCGAAAAATCGGTTTCCGATGCCCGTCAGGCGCTTTCCTTAGAAGATATGGTGAGTCTGGTTCACAGCTTAAGACCTGTAGCAGCGGCTGTCGGGCGTAATATATCTGAAATAGGGGCGGGTTTAAAATCTGCCCCTGTTCATTTTTCTGTCAAGACTTGTGAAGCGATCGCTTAATATTATAATCTCTAGCCTTGTTCCCAAACTGAGCCTGGGAACGAGGCTAGAGATGATTACATAACTTCCTTATTTTTGGTTCTTACTCGCTGATATAACTCTTCCATCGTTTCAATAAAAGAACTATCTTTCTTCCAAAAAGGCGGGAAATCTCCCTGTTTTTTAATCAAAATAGCTGGCAAACTTGCTGGCGATACTGCTTCAACAGTTTGCGGCAATCTCTTACTTCCTAGCCAAAACTCTCTGGGATTTATCTTTTCAGTAATTTGTACTTTTTCTAGGGGAGTATAGTAAGACGCTGTGGATTCTAAAGGAATTTCTTTTGCCGTAAGTTCGGTGGATAAAACTTGTCCTAAAGGAGATTTTGCCAGTTCTGCTTGCAAGGCTTCTTTAGATAAACCCCTGAGTTCAAATAATAGAAACGGATTGTAGTCTAATTGGGACGCTACCACGTAGTAAACCCCAGCAATGTGTTTACAAGGATTGGCGTAATCTGGACACGAACAACTGGTTTTAAAGTCTTTTTGGCTGTGGGGTAAGAGATTCAACCCCAAATCAGCAAATGCCTCTTCAATATTATCAGGAACCTCATTCATCAGCAGCTTAGAAACAAAGCTGGCTTTTGATGAAATATATTTAATTGCTTTCGACCAGTTAGTTTTATCAATTGGTTTAATTTCGATATTAATGCTATATTTTGGCTCTTTATATACTCCAAAATAGGGATTAACTGAACCTCTGACAGTAGCAGTTATTTCGTTTTGGTCAATGTTGTATTTGAGAACTTTTCCATTACTCGCATAGGAACGTCCGCGTCCTAATCTAGCTGAATCGCTGAAAGATTCTAAGGCTAGAATAAAGCGTTTACCCCACCAGGTACGGCTAAATTGCGCCATGATAGTTTACTCCAAAATTGCGGCTTTATTGAGTGAAATCAGTTGTTTAAAAGCTTCATTATCAAGTTCTGTAAGCCAAGCTTCATCAGCACCAACGACAGCAGATGACAACTTTTTCTTATCTTCTATCATTTTGTCGATGCGTTCTTCTAAGGTGCCGATAGCAACGAATTTGTGAACAAACACATTTTTCTTTTGACCAATACGGAAAGCTCGATCTGTGGCTTGGTCTTCGACTGCGGGGTTCCACCAACGGTCAAAATGAAAAACGTGATTAGCTTTGGTGAGGGTAATACCAACGCCACCAGCTTTTAAGGAGAGAATAAATACCGAAGGTTCAGTTTCTGGGTTTTGAAACTCAGCTATCATTTGCTCCCGCTTGTTGCGGTTTGTTCCTCCATGAATGTAATAGGTGTTGTAGTGACAAGTGTTTTTCAGATATTTCTCTAAGGAGTCGCAAACTTCTTTAAATTGGCTAAAGATTAACATACTTTCGCCTTCAGAAATGGCTTCTTCGACCATTTCTGCCAGACGACCGAGTTTATGCGATCGCTCAACTGAAAACTCGCTTCCATCCTGTAAAAATTGCGCCGGATGATTGCATATTTGTTTCAGCCTCAGTAAGGTTGACAAAATTAACCCTTTGCGCTGAATTCCTTCAGAATCATTAATTTTTTCGCTTACATCTTTAACGACCGCCTCGTACAGCGAAGCTTGTTCTTTAGTCAAATTGCAATACAGTTTTTGTTCAACTTTGTCCGGCAAATCGTTAATAATTGATTGGTCAGTCTTCACCCGGCGTAAAATAAAAGGTTCTACTAACTTCTTCAAGGTCGTAGACTTCACCTTATTATTATCTTTTTGAATTGGAATTTCAAAAGACTTGCGAAACTGTGCTTCTTTACCCAAATAACCAGGATTAAGAAAGTTAAAAATCGACCACAAATCTAGCAATCGGTTTTCTACTGGCGTTCCCGTCAAAGCTAATCGATGTGTAGCTGGCAACTTTAAAATTGCCTTAGTTTGAGCAGCTTTAGGATTTTTAATATTTTGCGCCTCATCCAACACCAATCGATGCCACTTCACACTTTCCAGAAGTTTTTCATCTTTGCGAGCCAAAGTAAAGGAAGTTATGACAACATCGTGCTTCAAAGAAGCGGCTTTAAACTCCGCTACTTGCTGAATACGGCTACTACCATGATGCACCATTGCTTGAAGATGCGGAGCAAACTTTTCAATTTCTTTTTGCCAGTTTCCGACAACTGACGTAGGCGCAATTAATAAAGTTGGTAAAATTGATGGTGTCGATTCTTTTTCATTCACCAATCTAGCAATCACCTGAACCGACTTTCCCAGTCCCATATCATCTGCAAGACAACCATTTAAACCCAGGTTTTCCAGATATTGCAACCAGGACACGCCTCGCTTTTGATATTCCCGTAAATTTCCCTGCAACTGCGGCGGATTTTCAATTGGTTCCAGTTTGCTTTTATCCTGCAACTTTGCCATCATTTCCGCCAAAGTCTGGTCATGTTCTACTTCTAATTCATTTTCTGATTCTGCGGCTAGTTTCATCAAATCTGTCAGCGTCATTTCTGGCTGATCTTTGGCATTATTTTGCCAGAATTCCAGCATTTGCTGCATTTTTTCTTGGTCTAACTCTATCCACTGACCGCGAAATTGCACCAGGGGACTTTTGGCGTTTACAAGTTGCTGCCATTCTTTTTCTGTAACAGTTTGACCGCCGATTGCTAGTTCGTATTGATATTGCACAATCGAGTCTAAACTGAAGTATCCTTTACTAGCAGCTTTAGTTTGACCTTTGGGACGAGAGGAAGCTTTCAGGCGAATTTTAGCTTTGCGACGGCCTTCTGGTGTCCACCAAGCGGGAACGATGACTTTGTAACCGGAATCTTCTAATACCCAGGCGCTTTCTTTGAGAAATTCAAAGGCTTCTACTAAATTTAGTGGTAAACCTATAGGTTGGTCAGTTTCCAATCCCTGCCAAAGTTTGGGATACATCCGCGCTGCATATCCCAGATTCAACAACAGGTTATTTTCAAAATCCTTGCCAAAATATTTTTGTAGGTCTTTTTTTTGTTTCTGACCCAGTTGCCAATATTCAGCTAAGGAAAGTTTTAAGGAGGGGTCTTGTTTAGCTGTAGCCAAAAATTCAATTTGCCAGTTATCTACATTATCAGCAGTGGCTTCTTTTAACTGGAAGCAGAGGTAAAAATTACCTGGGTTTTGGCTGCGGGTTAATTTGTCTTTCCAAGCGTACCATTGTTTGTATTCTTCTAGTGCTTGGTCGGTAGTTTGCGGGTTTTTTCTGTCTGGATAAACGCAACCGTAGAGGATGGTGTCTGTAATCTGTTGATCGAATTTGGCAGTGGAGGGTGTATGGGTGACAATTTCATTTAGCAGACATTCGGAAAAGTTGCGGAGGAAAGTTTCTTTTGAATAAAATTCAACTGTTGTGCTGAAGGTGGCAGAACCAGCAGCGCAGACCAAAGGCATATAGTCTACAAATTTTTGGATTAATAACTCGTATTTTTCCGATATAATTTCCCAACCTGAATAAATTTCAAAAGTATTTGCTTGTTTCCGCTTTCCTTTGGTTGCGGCAGGCAGCTCACGATATTTAAGTGCGGGAATATATTGGTCTTTGAGGATAATTTCTTTAAATGATTGGGTGTAGTGATACCAAAATAACAGGTCTGATCCGATAATGATTTCTGAAGAATTATGTAAAGCTAAAAAGTGAATATCATTTATTATTTTGATAACATTACTTACCCTATCATAGCTAGAAGTGCCATTTTTCAATATGGTATTCACTTCATAAGCATCAACTTCCCAATAGAGAAAGCCTTCATAGTCTTCTTCAACGTCAGCTTCTAAATATTTCGTTAATTCAGGAGATGGTAAAGGTTGGTTATTGGCGGTGGGAAAGGCAAAATATTGGGGAGAAATATTTTCGCTAATCTTATGTCTGGATGCTGCTGTGATGCCTAGTTCATTACTGAGGAAGGCTTCCAAGTCGGATTCGCGAAGATGATAGGGATGAATTGGGTGTTTGGCGTTGCGACGTTTTGTGACAACGGGAGTTTCTACCCACAGGTAAAATGCACCAGTTTGGATGAAGCTAGCTTCTGCCTTGGGAATCCATGTGCCGTGGAGGATTTTCATAGGTAGATGCGGGGTGAGTTTGATGGAATTTTAGCGGGTTAACAGAGCAATTCCTAGCGAGATTGCTATTCTAATCATTAAAAAATGTAACAATTAAAGCAAAAGTCGTTTAAAAAAGCTGAGTTCTAATGAAAGACAAAGATTATTCTTGGAAAGGTAGCCCAAATGCCGGATTTGTACTGACTATCTTGGCGGTGATAGGTGCTTTAGCAGTCATACTGGTAGGCTTTAGCGGCTAGTTGTCTTTAAAATCCCCTCATGTCCGCAGCAATAAAAGTTTTTCCCGATTTGTCCGCCACTGGCGGGGAGTTGGGGCAGCAAAAGGCAAAAATTAAGGTGTAGGCGAGGGAGGGGATAGCGATCGCTTATCCCCTCCCTCGCTGAACTTGCTTATAAATATAAATCTGTTCGCCACTCTAGTCCAGGTGGCGTACCCCCAAAAATAAAAACGCCCAACAAGAACTTGAGGGCGTCGATCATCAGGGTGCATCTACTAAATTAACTATAACCTCTCTGAGGGGTGTGACCCCCCACCCCACTATATTTGTAACAAAACTTAATATATCGCAGATAGTGGCTGCCGATGGTAAGATTTCCGTCTGGTATAGCAACGCTATAGGCATTGTGGTATCTAGCGGCTAGGGAAACCATCCTTTATCTAAATTTCCGCTGATAACGCGATCGCTTTTAAACGCTAGATAGAAGCAAAAAAAATCAAACTCTACTACTATCTTTGCGTTATAAGAGCGTTTAATTCTTTGGCTGAAGTTTTTTCTGTTTCTGTTCAGGTCAGTCATTATCGTTCTCATTCACGCCTATTCCTATTCGCCAAGCACTATCAAGCATAATTTTAAAATCTGATCTATACTGATTCCTCAGTGTATCTAAGTCATTAACTGATAAACCTTATCCAATCGGGTGATGACAACAGGAGGCGGCTAGAGAAAAATGAGTAATAACCGTCAGTAATGACTCTAAAAAAGCGTACTTTTTAAACGGAGTAGCGTGTATCTTCTAGTTCAAGAGGTGACAGGTAATGTCCTTACTTTTTCTGATCCCCTTGGTGATCTCGCTAGGTTTAGCCTACCTAGTTTTGGAAAACTCCCATGACGAAATCGCCAAACTTGCTGCATCAGCAGCGATTGTTAGTCTGGTTGTGTGTTTGCTCTTCTCACCGTGGCAACTCCAGCTTTTGCTTCTAATGTGGGTTGTAACCAGCACAAGGAGATTTTCCTTGCCAAATCAGAACAAATTTAGGTAAGAAAGCGATAATTTATGACCTTTTTCTCCAAGCAAACAAATTGAATCCAGCCCCGGCATTTATTTAGGGCTGGACTGAGTAACGTTTACACTTACCTATAGGATATAGGTGAGACGTAGGTCTTAATTCCTATTAGGGATTGAAATATTATTCTGGGGATACAGGAGACTCAACCGCCCCTAAAGCTTTCAAAGTGGCAATAGTCGCCTCAGTTAAACCCCTAACACCAGTAATATTCATTTTTTCATAAGGGCGATCGCTTCTTAGCGTCTGCAAACACTCACCAGTCTGCATATCCCAAAGCTTAATCGTCTCATCTTTGCTGCCGCTGGCTAAAATCTGCCCATTGGGACTGAAAGCAACTGAATATACCGCCAAACTATGTCCCGGCAAAGATTTGACACACTTACCTGTTGCCACATCCCAGAGTTTCACCTTGGGGTCAGTGCTACCACAGGCTAGAACACCATCAGGGCTGAAAGCCAGCGACCATATTCCATGACTACCTTCTGGCAAAGTTTTTAAGCAGCTACCTGTCACCGCATCCCATAGCTTGATAGTTTCGTCACTGCTGCTACTAGCCAGAATCTTACCATCCGGGCTGAAAGCAACTGAGTGTACCCAACTGATATGTTGTTGGCATACGTGCAGACATTTGCCTGTTTTCACATCCCATAGCCTTACCGTAAAATCTTGAGAACCACTGGCAAGTATAGAACCGTCCGGGCTAAAGCTAACTGCATAGACTACATCAGAATGCCCCTGCAAAGTTTTTAACTCGGCACCTGTCGCAACATCCCAAAGCTTCACCTCGCGGTACGAACTAACAGCCAAAGTTTTTCCATCTGGACTGAAAGCAACAGACCATACTCCATCAATATGCCCTTGGGAAACTCTGATGCAGCGACCTGTGGCTACATCCCAGAAACGTACCGTTTGGTCATAACTAGCGCTGACCACAATTTGACCATCAGGGCTGAAACTAACTGCCAAAATTCCATTACTGTGTCCCAGCAAAGTTTTGATGCAGCGACCTGTGGCGACATCCCAAAGACGTACCTTTTGGTCATAACCGCCACTAGCCAAAATTTGACCATCCCGACTGAAGCTAATTGACTTTATCCAACTAATACGTCCTTGCAAAGTTTTGATGCAGCGACCTGTGGAGACATCCCACAGTTTTACAGTTTGGTCTAAACCACCACTGGCAAGGGTGTAACCATGTGGAGAAAAGGCGACTGACCATACCCAACTGGTGTGTCCCTGTAAAGTTCGGACACACTCGCCAGTGTTAATATCCCAGAACTTCACTGTGCGATCGCAACTGCCACTAGCCACTAACACAGGCATTTTCCCTGTGGCATCAGATGGACTAAAGGCAACTGACCATACTCGGTTCCCATGACCTGCCAAAGTTCTTAACTCTCGACCTGTGGCAACATCCCACAAACGTACTGTACAGTCTTCACTGCCACTAGCTAAGGTGCAACCATCCGAACTAAAAGCAACTGACCATATCCACCAGGTATGTCCCTGCAAAATTCTGACGCAGCGACCTGTTTCCACATCCCAGCAACGCACCTTTTTGTCTATGCTGCCACTCGCCAAAATTTTGCCATCCGGACTGAAAGCAACTGACAATACCGCGTCACTATCTTCCTGCAAAGTTCTTAACTCTAAACCTGTGGTGACATCCCAAAGTTTCACTGTTTTGTCTACACTGGCACTAGCTAAAATCTGCCCATCTGGACTAAAAGCAACTGTCCAAACCCAACTGGTATGTCCCTCTAAAACCTTCAGGCATTGACCTCTAGCGACATCCCATAACCTTACAGTATGGTCGTGACTGCCACTGGCTAGTATCTTATGAGGACTGAAGGCAACTGATTGTACAGAACCAGTATGCCCATGACAAGCTAAAAGTTGTTGACCATCCGCAACTTGCCACAGGCGAATATCACCATTTGCATCCCCAGTAGCCAAAATTCCATCCAAACTAAATGCTACCGACATGATGCTATCTAAGGTTTCAGCAAAAACAGATTTGGATAATTCGCAGTGGGCAAAATTGACTTGATGCAAATTGACTTTGGTAAGATAAGCTTGCCAAACTGTTAGATGAGAAAAATCAAGTTGGCTTAGATCAATCTGCATTTGAATCATTAAATTTAGGGCATTACCTCCGGCATAGCCTGTTTCTCTTGGAGATTTTCCGCGCAGGTTTGATAAAACTTTAACGAGTTGATTTTTAATATTGTTGCTGCTGCCGATGAGATAAAGCAATTTATCGCTAATCGGTTTCAGAATAAGGCGAACTTGAGTATCCCTTACATAGTCTTTTGCTGTAGCTCTGATGAGAGCATGGGTTTGAAAAAATAAAAGTTCCTGAGTAACAATTTCCTCAACAACTTGTTCGATGAATTGCTCAGTCAGATACTCCATTACCACTGGTTGCAGAGTGAAGAGGGAGTTGCTTTTCTCGACAAGCGATCGCCTGAAAAGCGATTCTAACGCTTCTAGTAACTTTGCTGGGGATAAAGGCGCAACAATATCCTCTCGTAACTCGGCAAGTGAAACGGGTTCGCGATTGATTGCCAGCCAGTACATTATTTGCTTTTCTAAATCAGACAGGCGGTTAATCTGTTGGTCTAATAAATCTCGAATATCGCCAAAAACGGTTGTGCCTTGAGCGAGAAATTGTGATATATTGCTATTAAATAATTCTTGGACTGTGGTGGCAATAATTTTTAAAGCTAAGGGATTGCCTGCGTAGCGGTTAATAAGTTCTTGCCATTCAGATTCTGAGCCGATAAAGAAATTATTAGCTTTGAATATATCTCGTCCGGCAACTTCATTTAAACCGGGTAATTGCAAAGAGCGAACGGATAATCCTCCTTCTAGGGCGGCAACTTCTCTAGGTTTTTCCCGGCTGGTAAGAATTAAACAACTCTGATGAGCGGCTTCACCTACTCGTCGGAATAATTCACCGTAATCTTCATATCCTTCTCGATAGTATCCAGCACAATTACCGCTGCATAAAAGAGATTCCACATTATCTAGAACTAACAAGCAACGTGAAGAACGTAAATCATCAATTAGGCGAGAAATTAAAGCGCTAATATTTTCTGGTAAATGGGTTTCTTGATGGTTGGAGAAAAACTCAATCAGGTGGGAAAGAATTTCTTTGAGGGGTGGAGCATTACGAAGCGATCGCCAAATGACATACTCGAAACTATCCTGAATTTGTTCGGCTAATTTCACCGAAACCGCAGTTTTACCAACTCCCCCCATTCCCAGGATGGTGACAAGTCGGCAGTGCTGGCTCAAAATCCAGTATTCTAGTTTTGCAAGTTCATCCTCGCGTCCGTAAAAAACCGAGACATCAATCGCTTCTCCCCAACAAGAGCGAGTTTTAGGGAGATTTTTGGACGTTGATTCTTCAATATCTGGTTTAGGTCGGCAATAATCACATTTATCTAGCGCCAGATTAAAGGCTCGAAAAAAAACTAGAACCGCAAAGTTTGCTAGAGAAGTAGTTTCTCAAGATTTGCTAAGAAAACTTCAGGATTTCGACGAAATCGTTGTTGTTCAATGCGATTGAGTTGATGTTGGCGTAAAT
>NZ_JACJOK010000025.1:0-1964 GCF_014695505.1 Trichocoleus sp. FACHB-90 | reverse complement strand
CTCACCGTTCGCTCATTTGGATGACCCAGTAACCAAATAAATAGCTTCAAGTGTAGCCGTACTGGGCAATTCGGCTATGGAGAAGATGCACCAACTACAGACTTAACGGCATCTTCACAGAGGCACTGGCTTGGTTGAGTTACACCGCTCAGGTAGACTATAGATAGATTGATCGATTCCCATTAATTGTAAAATCTGTGTTTGCAGAGGATTGAGAGGACTAATTTCCCAACTTTCATCAGGATGAAAATATAGGGTAATGCCACAAAAAGCTGCCAGCAAGCGTTCAGCAGTAGGACGAACTGTTGCGCGCCTGGGATTACCATCATACAAACCAGCCAAAGCTGTTTGCTGTTCTTGCAATTGACGACGTACTACAAACTCCATTAACGTGAAAACCCGCAGAGCAATTGTTAGTAGAAACATCAACCCTTGAATACGGTTTTCATCTTGGAAGTAAATAGGTAAAGCGGGAAGACGACCTCGTTTAAAACGATGGAAGCCTCGTTCGGGTTGCCATTGTTCTCGATAGTAAAACACTGCCTGTTCTAAGCTCAACCGCTCAGCAGGAGCATTAGTGACATACAATCGCCAACCTGCCAAAGTTGTGAAGAGTGCAATGGCTGTTTCTAGGCGTTGATAACTTAAAGTGAGTGTAGTTTTTCTGACTCGACGAAAAGGGCGTTCCAGGCTGGGACGACCGACACTCTCATAAACCTTGGGATACTGTATTTTCTTGTTAACAGTTACTAGCAGATGCTCCTCAACCCGATGACGCTGGAGAATTTGCTCAACTTTTTCCTGTAAAATCTTGGCATCTTGTCCCGGTTTGGCAGCCAACGATACCAAAGCTTTTTCCGCTTTTTGAAGACGTTGCTCTAATCCCTTAATTTGGCGCTGTGCTAGGGCATGAGAACGAATCACTAACCATCGCTCTGACCACCGATGCCACTGTCGGGTATCCGGGTCTAGCCACAGGCTGCCCAAAGGAACTTCAAATCCTTCACCGATGGCAGTTTCACTCTTTTCCTGATTAGGCAACCAGATATCAGTAATAGGAGTCGGCGGATTCAATACCCAATCCCTTAAAAGTTGAGGACGATGCCCACTCATGCCAACGGGAAAGCAGTAAATTCCTTGCTCTCGGTCAATTTGCCCTCGATTTGACCAACTTGAAGCTTTGCAGTCCGCTAAGAAGAGAAAATCATGATGACCAATGATTTGAGCTAGACGTTTCCATGTAGGAACGTAGGTGGGGTCATCTGCTCCGTTGCCTTCTAGTGTTGCACTTAGTAAGGGCACCCCCAATGGATCTAAAGTCGCTAACATCTGACGGTATTGGAGTAAATCGGGGCGGCGATCTTTGCTATAACCAAAGTTTAGTAATGGGGCAGATGCTTGGTCTGGTTCGGACACTTCTTGATTGGCTTGATGATAGACCGAAAAGCTGGTGGTGTCACTGCGGGCAACTTGAGTCGGTAATTCATAGGCTCGAATTAAGTGTTGTCCTAAGAAGGTTTCAATTGCCTCTCTTGCCTGGTGTTCCGATCCACCCAATACACTCAACAAATCTGCCAGTCGGTCATCGGTTGCGTCTTTGTCTGCTATCTTCCAGCCGGTTGCTAATTCTAAAGTTTGATGATGTTGCTTGACCCAGGTTTCTACTGCACACAGTCGATGATCTGCTTGGGTGATCGTATAACTTAACAGCAACACCGCTAGTTGACCGTAGCTTAATCCCTGACGGTTGCCGTGTGGTGGTGGTACTTCTTGGTTAATTAGCGCCTCAATCTGCATCTGGCTTAACCATTTGATCACTACTGGCACATCATCTACTCGTTCTGAACTTGTTCTCTTCAATCTCCGCCCCCTAAAGCGTCTGCCAAATCCTGTAATTGCTTAGTCAGACTACACTTGAGGCTGGTTATTTGGCTACTGGGTCATCCAAATGAGCGAACGGTGAG
>NZ_JACJOK010000024.1:0-30599 GCF_014695505.1 Trichocoleus sp. FACHB-90 | reverse complement strand
TTGACGAGGTTATTGTGTTACTCTGGCTTTCAAACTATTATTTTTTCTAGGTTCTCGTCGCTCGGTGGAGTGTCGCTTTCGCTTGTCTCTCCCGACCGCTTTATTAATATAGCTACTCTCTCCCCAATCTGTCAACTGTTTGGGAAAATTTATTTTTTGTGGTTCAGAAGTCGCTCCTAGAGAGGTATTTGGGCTAAATTATTTTTGGAAGGCTCTAGAAGTTAAGGAAAAAAGGGTTGTGAGCGCGATCGCTACTTTACCTACATCAATAGTTTTAGACCCGCTGATACGCGGCTGGCTATTAGAGGATATCGGTCGGGGCGATCGCACGACCCAAGGCTTGTTAAGCGGCGAAGTGCGCGTCGGGCAAGCAGAATGGACTGCTAAGGAGTCGGGAATTATTGCAGGATTACCTATTGCAGCACGGGTATTCCAGCACTTGAGCGACGATGTAAGCTTTGTCCCTATTGTTGCAGAGGGGGAGCAATGCCATAGAGGGCAAGTGGTGGCCCGCCTTCAGGGTCAACTAGAAGCGTTACTTATAGGAGAACGAGTTGCCCTAAACTTGGGAATGCGTCTGAGTGGGATTGCTACGCTTACTCGTAAATACGTTGACCAAATTGCAGATTTGCCAGCGCGACTGGTGGATACTCGCAAAACGACTCCAGGGCTGAGAATACTAGAAAAGTACGCAACGCAGGTGGGAGGAGCGATTAACCACCGCATGGGGCTAGATGACGGTGTGATGATTAAGGATAATCACATCGCTGTGGCTGGGGGCATTGCAGAAGCGATCGCTCAAATTAGTTCCAGAATCCCCTATCCGCTCACCATCGAAGTTGAAACTGAAACTCTAGAACAAGTACAAGAAGCATTACAGCACGGTGCGGATATCATCATGCTGGACAATATGCCCCTGGATATGATGCAGCAAGCAGTACAGATGATTCGCCAGAACAACAAGCGGATCAAGATTGAAGCTTCGGGCAACATTACTATAGAAACCATTAGGGCTGTCGCTGAAACTGGAGTAGATTACATTTCCAGCAGCGCCCCCATTACTCGCTCAACTTGGTTGGATTTGAGTATGAACATAGACGTTAGTACGATGGAGGAAACAAGCATACTGCCTGAGGTTTCGGCAAAACCCAATGAACTCGACTCTTGAACAACTGAAAACTAAATTTGAGCAGGCTTTAGTCGTCGCCTTTGGGACTGACTATGCTGGAGTAGACCCAATGCTGGTAAGTGCTAGCAATCCCAAGTTTGGCGATTATCAATCGAATGCGCCTTTATCTCTAACTAAAAAGTTAGGTCAGCCACCACGAGCGATCGCAGAAAAAATTGTTCAGAATCTAGATGTAAGCGATTTCTCTGAGCCTCCAGTCGTAGCTGGGCCTGGCTTTATCAATTTCACTCTGAAACCAGAATACTTGGAAGCGCAATTGCGTGACATTCAGGCAGATGCTCGGCTGGGTGTCAGCAAGGCAAAAAATCCTCAGCCAACAGTCGTGGATTTTTCCGCCCCCAATATTGCTAAAGAAATGCACGTTGGCCACTTGCGCTCCACTATTATTGGGGACTGTATCGCCCGGATTTTAGAATTTCGGGGTCACGACGTTCTGCGGTTGAACCATGTAGGCGACTGGGGAACTCAGTTCGGGATGCTCATTGCCTATTTGCGGGAAGTTTGTCCAGAAGCTTTAACTACTGCTAATGCAGTGGATTTGGGGGATTTAGTAGCTTTTTACCGGAAAGCAAAACAGCGGTTTGATGAAGATAAAGAGTTTCAGGAAACGGCGCGGCAAGAAGTAGTAAAGTTGCAGGGTGGTGCTGAAGACTCTCTAAGAGCATGGAATTTGCTGTGCGAACAGTCGCGGCGAGAGTTTGAAGTTATTTACAAGCTGCTGGATGTTCAGTTGAAGGAACGGGGTGAATCTTTCTATAACCCGTTGTTACCTTCAATAGTAGAAGACCTCACCAAATTGGATTTGCTAGTCGAAGACAATGGGGCTAAATGTGTGTTCTTAGAAGGTTTTACTAATAAAGAGGGTGAGCCGCTACCGTTGATTGTGCAAAAGACTGATGGCGGCTACAATTACGCTACAACGGACTTGGCGGCTTTACGCTATCGGATTGAGCAGGATCGGGCTGAACGGATTATCTACGTTACTGATGCTGGACAGGCAAATCACTTTGCTCAAGTGTTTCAAGTGGCTCGTCGAGCGGGGTGGATTCCGGAAAATATTAAGATCGTCCACGTTCCCTTTGGTTTGGTGCTGGGGGAAGATAACAAGAAGCTAAAAACACGTTCTGGGGAAACAGTGCGGTTACGGGATTTGCTGGATGAAGCGATCGCGCGTACTCGTACCGATCTCGAAGCTAGAGTCAGGGAAGAAGGACGCTCAGAAACCGAAGAATTCATTACCCACACTGCCAAAGTTGTTGGGATCAGTGCTGTCAAATATGCTGACTTGAGCCAAAACCGCACCAGTAATTATGTCTTTAGTTACGACAAAATGCTGGCTCTCCAAGGTAACACGGCTCCTTATATGCTTTATGCCTATGTCAGAATTCAGGGGATTAGCCGTAAAGGTAATATTGACTTCCAACAGTTGGGAGCAGATGCCAAAATTCTTTTGCAGGAAGAAGCAGAATTGACTTTAGCAAAACATTTATTACAGTTGAGCGAAGTCGTCAGTGATGTTGAGCAAGATTTGCTACCTAATCGTCTTTGTCAATACTTATTTGAACTAAGCCAGAAGTTCAATCAATTTTACGATCAGTGTAACGTGCTAAAAGCGGAGGAACCTCTACGGACATCTCGGTTATTGCTGTGCGATTTAACTGCTAGAACTCTGAAGCTGGGATTATCGTTGCTGGGCATTCCAGTGTTAGAAAGAATGTAGGAGGAAGCGATCGCGCACACTTAAAATCAACAGCCGAAATTAACTCGGTTGTTGGACAATTTGCTGTTGATACTCCTGCTCAGTCATGATATCTCGCGTACTTTCCAGCCGATCTAAAAATACAATTCCATCGAGATGATCGTTTTCATGTTGAAAGATGCGGGCGACAAAATCTGTAAATTCTCGCCGCTGCAATTTGCCATTCTGGCTGGTGTACTCTACCTCTATCGCCCGATATCTGGGAACTAACCCACGAATCCCCGGAATGCTCAGACAGCCTTCCCAGCCTTTCGCAACCTCATCTGAACGACCAATAACTCTAGGATTGAGGATAGCAGTTGGCTCCATCTCCGGAGCATTAGGATACCTAGGATTAGGACGAGACGCCACAATGAACAAGCGATAAGATTGAGCTACCTGGGGTGCTGCAATCCCAACCCCATTAGCTTGAGCAACGGTTGAAATTAGATTGTCAATCAGCTTTTGAATCCGCTCATCACGAACATTTTCAATATTTTGGGCTTGTTGGCGGAGGATGGGATTGCCTAGCTGAGCGATTTGCAGGATTTCAGTCATGGCTTTTGTTGGTTGAAAATAGCGATCGCTACAACAAGAATGGATAATACTATTCTGCACAAAGCGGTAGAGGTGAGCCGTGGATATTTCTCTTGAACAGCTCTGGAGTCAGGTACTGGAGCGTCTACAGCTACAACTGAGCCGTCCTACCTTTGAAACTTGGATCAAAACCGCCAGCGCCCAGGAGCTGGAAAATAACTGCTTGGTGATTTGCACTCCTAATCCCTTTGCTCGGAATTGGTTGCAGAAATATTACATCAAAACCATTGCTGATGTCGTGCAAGATATTTTGGGTAAGCCTGTGGAAATTCATATCACAGTGAACCCAGGAAATCAAACTTCTAACACTGGGGATTCTGAGATTTCGTGGTCTTTGCCCATTGAAACCAGTATTCCAGAGATTTTACCCGGCAACCGCCCTAGACCGATACAATTAAATCCCAAGTATGTTTTTTCACGCTTTGTTGTTGGCTCCAATAATCGTATGGCTCACGCTGCTTCTTTAGCAGTAGCTGAATCTCCAGGGCGTGAATTTAATCCTCTGTTTTTGTGCGGCGGTGTTGGGCTAGGTAAAACTCACTTAATGCAGGCTATTGGTCATTACCGTTTGGAAATCTGTCCGGATTCTAAAATATTTTATGTATCTACAGAACAGTTTACTAATGACCTGATTGCAGCTATCCGTAAAGACAGTATGCAAAGCTTTCGAGAACATTACAGAGCTGCGGATGTAATATTAGTTGATGATATTCAATTTATTGAAGGCAAAGAATATACTCAGGAAGAATTTTTCCATACTTTTAACACTTTACACGAAGCTGGAAAGCAAGTAGTCATAGCTTCAGATCGTCCTCCAAATCAAATTCCCCGGTTGCAAGAACGCCTTTGTTCTCGTTTTTCTATGGGCTTAATTGCAGATATTCAACGCCCAGATTTAGAAACTAGAATGGCAATTTTGCAGAAAAAGGCAGAGTATGAAAATATGCGTCTGCCTAGAGTAGTAATTGAATATATTGCCACAAATTATACTTCAAATATCCGAGAATTAGAAGGCGCTTTAATTCGGGCTGTGGCTTATATTTCAATTTCTGGGTTGCCAATGACGGTTGAAAATATTGCGCCAGTTTTGAATCCACCTGCTGAAAAAGTAGCAGTTTCTCCTGAAGCGGTGATGATAGCGATCGCAGAAACTTTTAATGTTTCTATTGAAGACTTAAAGGGCAATTCTCGTCGTCGAGAAATTAGCTGGGCGCGACAACTTGGGATGTACCTGATGCGCCACCACACGAATCTTAGTTTACCCAGAATTGGTGAGGAGTTTGGGGGTAAAGATCACACAACGGTAATGTATAGCTGCGACAAAATTATTCAGTTGCAAAATACCGATCCGGATGTGGCGAAGACACTACGTCAACTAAGCGATCGCATCAATATGCTGTGCAGAAACCAAAATCAATCTTAACTATCTAGTTGACGTTACCCCCTTACTTAACTTAATTTTTTTTCTAAAAAATGTAAAGATTTATTAAGTTAAAATTTGCCTGTGGAAAAACTCCTATTTTCTGTGGAAAACTCTGTGGTAAAGCAGTGAAAAATCCGTAACTGTAGGGGAAAACTTCAAATGAGTATAAATACTTTGTGGAAAACCCCTGCTACTTTTCCACAAATTTTCCACAAGCTAGACATAGCTCAAACAAATACAGACAAAAGAATTAGCAAGTTTTTCCACATTTTCCACAGCTCCTACTACTACTCTTCTAAAATTAATTTAATTTAGGATTAGTATTCGCGATCGCTGTTTTTGCAGTTTCAACTGGATTGCTTAGGGCAGGAATGCTACGATCTGCATCTGTGCCAAGAGTAAGCGAGTTGTTGTGTTTGACCCAACAACTCCAAAATCGAACTTCTATGAAACTGGTTTGCTCCCAAAACGATCTCAGTACCAATCTTTCTATCGTCGGTCGAGTAGTGCCATCACGCCCGACACATCCTGTCTTAGCAAATGTCAAGCTGGAAGCCAATCAAGAGACTCAGCGTGTATCCCTGACGGCATTCGATCTCAGCCTTGGCATCCAAACAAGCTTTCCGGCACAAGTGGAAGAGGCGGGGATACTCACCCTACCCGCAAAGCTGTTAAACGATATTGTTTCCCGTTTGCCCGACGGAACGATTACTCTAGAAGATGAAGGGGCCGGAGAAACGAACAGCGAAGGCATTATCGCCACCCTAACTTCTACCTCTGGAAGCTATAAAGTCCGGGGGATGGGAGCAGAAGAGTTTCCAGAACTGCCAGTAATTGAAAATGGCGAAACGGCTTATTTACCAGCCGCAGCCTTAATTGAGGGATTGCGAGGTTCGTTGTTCGCTACCAGTCCCGACGAAACGAAACAGGTATTGACAGGAGTTCACCTAACATTCCAGCAAGAAGAAATTGAATTTGCTGCCACAGATGGTCATCGTTTATCAGTTGTGCAGACGACTAACCAGAGTGAACTGGATGAGGAAACAACAGTATCAGCTGCTGAGGCGAACAAGAGAGAGATAACCATTCCAGCCAGAGCATTGCGGGAATTGGAACGGATGTTAGGGATGCGCCAGTCGGCGGAAGCAGACTCTAGCGGTAAGGATAGCGCGATCGCTCTCCATCTTGACCAAGGACAGGTCGTTTTTGAGTTAGCAGATCAGCGTATAACCAGCCGAACTTTAGAGGGACAATTCCCCGCTTATCGTCAGCTAATCCCACAAAAATTCGAGCGACAAATAACCATCGATCGTCGTCAGTTGCTCAATTCATTGGAGCGAATTGCAGTGCTAGCCGACCAAAAAAATAATATTGTCAAGTTCACCATAGACAGCAGCAACCAGAAAATTTCCCTATCTGTCGAAGCCCAGGATGTCGGTAGTGGGCGCGAGTCTCTAGCTGCACAGATAGCGGGTAATAGTTTAGAAATTGCCTTTAATGTCGCTTATCTCAGAGATGGACTCAAGGCGCTGCAATCCTCAGAAATTCAAATACACATGAATACAGGTAATAGTCCTGTGATTCTGACACCTCTTGGGGGTTTGAAAATGACTTATTTAGTAATGCCAGTCCAGCTTCGCGTCTAACAGTAGGTGACGTTAATTAAACGTAAAAATCGCCTAAGCTATAGAAACCCGGTTTTCTAACCGGGTTTCTGTATTTTCGGTTTATTTATGACTATTTAATCTTAAATTACTAATTTTTATAGCTCAGCCCAGAGAAAGCCCTAGAAAGGCAAATACTAAGCGTATCTGAGTAAGAGGGCAAAACCGGAGCATTTTGATTTTGAGAATCGCTGATATCCTGCCAAAGCACTCGAAACGCACCCTGTACTTCTAAGGCGTGGAGTCGGTGATACCAGCCATAAGCAATATATTCATCTGGATTAGTTGATGTTTGCAAAAAATTAGTGCCATAGATTCCTGTTTTCTCGCTACCCCTAACAACAAAATTGTCATTATTTACTGGCTTATATGGCCCGGTAATTTCATCTGAAATATACCAATAAAGCGAGGAACTGGTGATTTTCATGCGCTTCACCTTTTGCACCCATTTTGGATTCATCAGCATTTTGAAGCACGAAAAAAATAAATTATATTTGCCGTTTTTGTAAATAACTTGGGGACGTTCCATGTGATAATAAGGCCAATCGACTGCATCCATAGGTGCTTCCACAACAGGTGGTAACAACTTGTAAGAACCATAAATTTTATCGGCTACAGCTAAACCAATACATCCTTGAAAGTCACCAGCAACTTGAGAAGATGCACAAATAAACATATAATAATTGCCAGTTTTATCATCCTTAAAAATATAAGGATCGCGCCAGTGATAATGCTTTGTCCAGTTACTTCGACCGTACCAAGGATCGCGCTCATCTGGCTTCACTAAATAATTGTTAGAGTAGCGTTTAAAATGCAAACCATCGCGGGAAGTTGCTAAACCAATTGCTTCGTTTTTCTGGTGTTCCCCTTCTTTACCACCAGCTGAATAAAAAAGGTAATAAATATCATCTTCCTTATAGGTACAACCAGCACATATCCTACCAGATTCCCAACCATTGGCAGGCTCAGGCTCAAGAATGGTTCCCAAATCCTGCCATTGCTGGAGATCGGTGGAAATAGCACTACAGATGTTACTAACTGTCCACCAGGGATTTTGTCCTTCTAACCCTCTTAAGTAGAACATTCGGTAAACATCATCATCCTTCAAAATCCACGGGTCCCAGTTCATCGGTTCACCGGGGCGAAAATAGCGTAAAATTCCTGTGACAGTTTCACCTATTCTGATGAGGCCCCGTTCAGTTAAGTTTGTTGAAGACACAATCGAATTTCTTAAAGGTAGCGGTTCAATACCGCTGAGAATTTTTTTGTGTAGAGGATTGAGTTTCATTGGAAATTGTCATGTAACTTGGTATTAGATAAGTCAGTAAGGTTTAGATAAGAGTTGATCCCCCACTACGCCTGATTTATGCTCTGTTGGAGGATATTCGAGGGTCAAAAGTAGGGAATGGTAGAGCGATCGCGTTACCCAACACCCATAACTACTTGTTGGGTAACGCGACCTCAACTATTTGGTATTAGATAAGCGAATTGTGCCATCCTCAACGAAAATCGCCCACTGCGGATCTGACAACCCATCCACAAAATGTCCGCCTTCATCTACAAGCTGGAAACCATAGAAAACTGGGTTTTCCTCTGTTTCCGGGTTTACAAGCTTTCCTCCATAGAAACCATCAATGATCAAGTTAGCTGACTCCTTTTCCCAAGGCAAACCTGCCATTAAAACTTGAATTATTGCTTTAAGATACCAAACCAAATTCCATTGCAGAAAGGTTGGTTTGAGTGTCAACAACTTTCTCTAACTGAAAACCGCACTTTTCAAACAAATCCTTGAATTGCTTCTTCGTGCGCCATCCACCTCCAGGTACAGCTACATTAATTTGGACGGCAAAAATTCCCGGCATAATGCCATCAGGCGCGACTTTTGGTTCGTCTAAATCTGGGACAAAAGCTTGCAAAAGAATAATTTTTCCGTGCGGTGGTAGCGCCTGCTTGCAGTTGTGTAAAATTTTCATTGCGTCTTCGTCATTCCAAGCCGAGATGAAATACTTCATAGCGATCGCATCCGCACCTTTTGGCACTGATTCAAACACATCGCCGGAGATGATTTTCACCGCATCTTTATCAACTCCTTGCTTTTCTAGATAAGCAGGTGCAGTTTCGGCTACATAAGGCACATCAAACAATATTCCTTTACAGCCAAATCGCTTGACAATATTGGCAATTAGTCCACCTTGTCCGCCGCCAACGTCCATCACTGTATCAAAGCGGCTGAAGTCATAAACATCCAGCAACGCATCAACGGCGTGATTCGTCAAAAAACTCATTGCATTGATGAAGACATCGCCACTCCATTCGTTGTCCTGGCAAAACTGATAAACGCTCTTACCGTTTGCCTTCTCAAATGGGACTTCACCTGTATGCAAAGCATCTTCAAGTACCTTCCAGGCGTCCCATTGTGCGGGTTCGGTAAGGTGCATCGCAAGATGTCCCATCGACGGGCCATGATTAGTCACAAGGAGGGAGGATACTTCCGTAGGAGCAAAAATTCGTCCTGGCTTTTCCTCTAACACATCTAAATGAGCTAAAGCTCGGAGGATAAAATAGAGCCTTTCTGGTTTTGTGTCCGTTTTTTGGGCTAAATTTTCAAGACTTTGCTCCCCCTCGTCTTGTAACAAGTTAAATATGCCTAGGCGGGTAGCAACATACATACACTGACTTTTTACGAAAGCCAAAACCATATCAAAAAGTTTTTTCTTGGCTTCCATTGATGCAGTTTTCTTAACTGGTGTGGTTGTCATTGGTTGTTTGTCAGTTGTTGATATTAAACAGTAGGGAAAATTCTTTCTCTTCGCTAATCGCCACCTAATTCCACTAACTTCCCAATGTTGAAATCTATTCGTATCCAGCCCTGAAGTCTGCGTAAATTGTCAAAGAGGAGTAAGGGAATTTGCCAGTGGTGTACCATTAAAAATGGCAGAGGGTCATTAACCTCAAAAATGGCATCTTTTCCGTGCAAAATGTTTCTAACCCAGGTTTGCAGTTGTTTGAAGGATCTAATTTCATTAAGTCTCCAAACTTCGTGATACAGCCAATAAGTAGGCTTACTATCGAGAAGAGGTTGCAAAGGTTTAGCTAAAGGTTCTTTACCAAGATATGCCTCTGCTACACCTGGATGGTTGTAAAACATTGTAATGGCGGAATGCGTGCGGGGGTTGCATTCGATGGCATAAACAGTCCCGTCTTCAGCTTGAATGAAGTCAAAGGAAACTTGTCCGGTAAATTTTTGTTCTTTAACAAAATAACTCACCCACTGCATAATTTCCGGCTTATCAACGTTTTCGTAGTTAACTTGAAAAGCCGATGATTCGCAGCAGCAGTGCAGTTTTAATTCTCCATCTCGCACCGTACTATGAGTGCAGTATTCTTTTCCGGGGATGAATTCCTGCATAATCCAAGGTTTCTCGTCGCTGATAGGCAAACTATTCACAAATGCCTCTGTTTGCGATCGCGTTTCGCATGGTAGCTTGGTGAGATTCAAGCGCAGCACTGAGTCGTAGGGAATGCTTTTGAGAATGTATTTGCGTTTCTCGTTGGAAAAGTCAAAGTTTAGGACTTGTTCGGGGTGGGTAATTTTGAATGATTTGGGGACTGATAAGGAAAGACTTCGCGCAACTTCTGCAAAGGCAAACTTATCGTCTAGCATTTTTGTCACTTCTGCATCAAAGTGAAACACCTCGCAACAACCGGATAACTCTGGCTTTGCTAAAGAGTCGTAATAGCTTTGTACGGGACTGCATACTGGAACGTAAATGTCAATACTTTCTTGTTTAGCAATAGAAAGTAAAGCTTGAATGTAGCCTTTTGGATCTTTGTACGGTGCAGGTACGGTATAAAAGCGATCTATTGCGTTGGAAAATCTATGACCAACTAACCAATATTTGTGAGTTTCAACTAAAATAACCCGATGTCCGGCTGCATGAAACGATCGCGCAAGTTGCAGGGCTTTGGTCATTTTACCGCCCGTAAGCAAGATATTCTTGGGATTTTCGGTTAATACTTGCTTTTGAAATGGTCGGCTGACAAAGTTCCACAACAGTAATGCTAAGACGAGGGTGCAGTTGAAGGGAAATGCGATCGCAAGTAACAGCAAAGTACCGAGATTTTGAAACAATGCCAAAATCTTCGCCTGTATAGATTGTTGTTGCGCCATAACAACGGAGGTTAAAAGTATGGTGATAGTTTTGACTTAGGTACTACCGACGGCTAAAGTCGCGACTACAGGAGCCATAGCCTGCTAAAAGCAGGCTATAACAAATGGCCTTTAAAGACCGCGCAGCATCCGGTCTTTGTATGCAAAAGCCGCGACTTTAGTCGTTAGGCCGCTGGTAGCCGTCTGATGATGGTCAAACCGTCGCGCAAAGGCAACAATACCTGCTCAACGCGAGGATCGTTCTTGACGATATCGTTGAAGATAGCGATCGCATCTCCATTTGCCGAACGTTCTTGCGCCGGAAGATAAGGCTGTCCTTGCAATAAGGTGTTATCAACGCAAATAAACCCGTCGGGAGAAAGCAAGTTAAAGTCCAGCAGCATTTGGTAATACTGCACGTATTCCTTCTTATCTGCATCGATGAATGCGAAGTCGAAGGACTCGCCAGCAGCAGCTAACTTGCCAAGCGTCTCCAAGGCTGACCCCAATTCCACATGAATTTTATCGCCGTGGGGGGATTTGCGAAACAAAGACTGTGCAAAGTTAGCTACATAAGCATCTACCTCGCACGCCACCAAACGTCCATCACTCGGCAAAGCTTCCGCCATCGCCAGTGCTGAGTAACCTGTAAACATCCCGATGTCCAAGACATTTTTGGCTCGTGTCATGCGGACAAACATTTTCAGCGTTTGTCCTTCGACGTGTCCGGAAAGCATTTCTTGTTCCAAAGCACGCACTGTAGAACCGTCGGAAAATTTCTTGTTCCAATGCTCTTGGCGGGTAGCATCAGCGATCGCTTCTAGCGCTTCTGACTCAAGGTTGGTACAGTGTTCCAGGTACGGATCTAATCCTGCCACCAAACGCAGCGCTTTTTCCAGGTTTTCTGTCACCTGAGATGATACGCTTGCATTTGAAACCAAATAACGCATGGCGGTTTCCAGGTATTCTACAGCAATACCCAGCGGCGTGACCGGACGAGCTTTTAACTCGTTCAAGCTAGACATTGTTTGCACTCCCGACCAAGTTCTGCGCGACGCTTTCGATGTAACTTTGTTCGTCGTTGGTCAGGTAGCCATCGATTTCTGATTCTACACTGCTAATGTAAGCATCTATTCCTGCACCTGCACGCGGGTAGGTGGCGCAAATACGCTTGTGTTCGATGAGTGCTGCGTCTAGTTCTTCTCTAGTAAGGTCGTTGACGAAGACGCATTCGCCAATAGGTTTTGGCATCGCGGCTCTGAGCAAACCGTCTCGCGTCAGGGTGATAGACTTGGTTGCATACCACGCCAGATCGCTATCGAGCATGGGATGATCTAGGGAAAGACCGATGCGACTCATCAAACCGAGGATGCGATCGCGATCTTCCGTTGAAATATAGCCGCGTTGTTCGGCAATTGTCGCTGACAGTGCCATGTCAATATTAACTGCATGACCGTGCAACAGCGGCACTGACGGAGCTAATTCTAGTGTAGGACTCCAGGTGTGTCCGTAGGCAATTACCCGATCCAACATCAACTCATGCAAGTTGGGCGTTTCCAACTCTAGCATCGTCTTTATCGCTTCATAATTCAGCTTTTTGGAGACTTCTTTCAGCTTTGGACTGCCATCAACGTAGCCGAAGTGCGTGTATAGTAAATCTTCTCCATACTCATACAGCAACTCAAATACTTCGGCGTTGGCGACAACGGCAATTTTCACCAATTCTGCCATTCCATTCCGTATTTGGTCTGTCGGAAGCGTTTGTAAAAAAGAGAAATCCAAAAACACTTTTTTTGGCGCGTGGTAAGCACCCAAACGGTTTTTCAGTTTTCCATGATTTACCGCTACTTTAATTGCTATCCCCGCATCAATTAAACCAATCAAAGTTGTCGGGATGCGGATGTAATTCGTGCTGCGACGGTAAGCCGCGCAAGCAAAGCCGACAACATCTGAAACTAATCCCCCACCTACAACCAAAACTGGCTCTTTGCGAACTAAATCAAATTGCGAAAAAGCATCGACGATCGACAAAAACGTATCTACTGTTTTGTCGTTTTCCTTAATTACTACAGGAAATATTGTCAAATCGATGTTGTAGTGTTTAAAGTATTCTTCGATTTGGGAACCGTAAAGCTGATTTACGTTATGGTCTACAACCGCAAGAGTTCGCCCGAAGCTCTTATAACTCTCGGCTAGTTCCGCATTCTTTACATCGAATACTTGGTCTATTAACGTAAAACTGAACTCGATTTTTTCGTAGCCTTCTACGCGAAATTCAGTTTCATTTGCTTCAAATTTTGCTTCGATGGTACTCATTTTCTTGGCCTTGTTTCAATTTCTACAATTCAAGCAACTTAATCTGGCGCTTACCCTGGTTTTGCCCCAAATGCTGTCCCAGCGCGTTGCTTGAAACCGGAAACTGATGAAGACTTTAAAACGACGGGCTTTTCCTACCAAGCCAGAGGAAAACAGCCCCAAATTTCCCTTATTTTGAGCCATTGAGTACCTTATTTTTGAAATTAATCGAAATGTAATCAAATGGTCGGCTTTCTTTACATAAATAACTATGTATATCAGCAAGGTAAAGGGGCTAAATTCATTTCCCTCCCCCTCGAATAGGCTATTTACCTATTTACATAGTTTATTCACTAAAGCGTATTTAAAAAATCCTCCATAAAAGATGCGATCGCTTACTCTTTAACCCATCGTCTACTATTAGATTAATCCTTTTCTTATAAAAAATCATTCTTCAGATAGAACTTGTTTTATGATTATTTTTTTCCGGTTTTGTTAAAATATAAGGCTTGATCATAAAAGTAATACAACGGAACTTATAGTAAAAAACAAAAAACAATACTTAAAATTCAAAATTTTTACACCAAGCGGGTAAAATGTTGTGCCTATATAGAGAATACTAGGGGACAAAATTCTAAGGAAGGATCGCGTAGTATACTCAAAAAAAATAGGGCAATAAAATAAATTTATCCCCTTTAGTTTGATATTTTTAATTTTTAATATCTTAATATTAAATCAACGCTTTAGGGGATAATGATAATTCCCCGTCGCCGGACAGGGGGCTGATAAGACCTACCGGAAGCGGCTAAGGCTCGTAAGCGATAAGCCCCAGCTTCCCCTCCCCCAGAGGAATTGGCAATCACCAAGTAAGTACCATTTGCTGGCAGTGTCGCCATAATAGTAGCATTTTGGTTTCCGCCGCCATCATCGTCCTGAGCAAGCTCATTGCCATTAGGGTCGAGGAGAATCAAGTATGAGTCTAGCTGCTGGCTGATCATGTCAATCCTAATCCGCGCTCCAGCCCTTCCCTGAAAAATGTAGAGATCAAAAAAGCTGTTATCTACTGGTAAAACATTGTCACCTTTACTGAGTGCAGCATTGACGAAAGTACCATTTAATGAAATCTGCTGAGGCTGTTTAACAGGGGAAGTTGGTCGTTGGCGAGTTGAAGTAGTGGAGGCGCGTCCTTGGCGAACTGCGGCCAGAAAAGGTTGCACTTGGTCTACAGGAATAGCAAAACCAATGCCAATGTTGCCAGCAGTCCGACCGCTAGTGAAAATAGCAGTATTCACTCCAATCAGCTGTCCCTGACTATTCAGGAGTGGCCCTCCGGAATTACCAGGATTTATGGCTGCATCTGTTTGAATTAATCCTCGCTGTTTGTCGATGCGGCTGACAATCCCGACAGTGAAGGTTCCCTGAAATTGCCCAAAGGGATTACCAATAGCATACGCTCGTTGTCCTACCTGGACTGAGCCGGGACGAGCTAAGGCGACTGTAGGCAGATTATTCTGTCCGCGAATTTTTAGAACGGCTAAATCTAGACCATTGTTACCAAAAGCAACAATATCTGCTGGAAGTCTCCTACCATCTGCAAGAATGATGTTCAAGGTGCGACGACGAGCTTGTGCCACGACGTGGGCATTGGTTAAAACCAAGCCGTCTCGGCTAATGATGCTGCCGCTGCCAGTGCCATCACCCGCATCAATGGAAACTACAGCGGGACTGGCTTTTTTATAAACCTGAATATTAGTTCTTTCGTCAACGTCTTGAGCAAAGGCGCTATTTGGGGCAATAAAGTCAAAGGGAGCGATCGCTTCCATCGCATTAGCACCAATGGCAACTGCGGCAGCGACGATTCCCGAAGTTGCATTACGCAGGAGTTTGGTACTCATTCGTTAGTTTTTTTAAGCTTTTTTGATTGTTCTAACATATTTGATAGCGATCGCGTGTATCGCTAGCGGCTTCTGGTTTATTTCAATCATCTTCTATTGTTGTTGAAATCCGGATGCCGCCTGAGTACCCCGATCGACAATCGCAATATGCCATTGACCCAACTGACTACTTTCAAAAGCCACATAACGCCCATCTCCGGTGATGGTGGGATGGCGCACTGACCCTCGGATGTTGCTGGTGAGCAATCGCGATCTTTGGATTTGGCGATCGTAAACAAAGATATCAGTTTTACCTCGTTCGCTAGAAACATAGGCGATAAATCTACCATCAGCGCTAAGAGCAGGTTGATCCTGTCTGGAGTCGCGGCGATTTAGATTTGGGATAGAAACGAGACGGCGTTCCTGCAAGTCGTAGAGAAAGATGTCTCGATTGTTATTGCGGTCAGAGGCAAAAGCAAGATAACGCCCGTCGCTGCTGTAGGCGGGATGTTCATCTGGCGTTTGGCTGTTAATGCCACCCGTGAGTATTTGCGGCTGGTTGAATAGCTGGGTGTCAAGGCAACCAGTCAAGCTTAAGCCTAACAAAATTATTAACCAAAGTAGCGAACGACTACCAAAGGCGAACAAACAAAGCCTGCCTGGGCAGGCTATAAATATATTCACATTTTCTAAACCTGCTAGTCGCGATTTCGTTGGTCTAGCGGGCGAGTTTATTCGTCGGAGGTATTTGCCTAAGTCCTGCATCATCATGGAGATGGTGGAATCAGGGGTTCCCCAGAACGGCCGTAAACTGCAATATCCCACTGACCATTTTCACTAGATTCAAAGGCGATAATACCGCCATCGGCGCTAATTGTAGGGTTTCGCACTTCTGCTTGTAAGTTTTCTGTAAGATTGCGTAGCTGCCGAGTGTCGCGATCGTAGAGGTAGATTCCCGAACGACCTTGACGACTGGCAGCAAAAACAATGTAACGGCCGTCAGCAGATATAGAGGGGTGGGAAGCGATCGCATCCAAGGCATTTAAACCCGGTAAATCAATCAAACGCCGATCCACCGTATCAAAAAGATAAACGTCCTGAGTGCTACGCCGATCGGAAATAAAGACAATGTAGCGACTGGCAACTTGGGGTGTTAACTCTGAAGCCGGACTATTTAAACTTCGCCCTGCTGAATCGAAAGGAAAGCTCATCAAACGACCTGAGCCACTACAGCTGCTCAGCAAACCTGGTAAGGTGATAATTGCTGATATAAAAATGCAACATTTCATTGACATTTTGCACATAGCGACTTCCAGTCGCCGCTACACAAAGGAAACCTACCTACAAAGGTTTCACAAGTCTTAATTTAAGTCCGCGCGCCATCCGGACTTAGTTTTATATAGCCACGATTTTAATCGCCGGGTGAATGTGTCAAGGCGAGGTAGATGGGCTGCCATCGGGGATATCTAATTCAATATTAGATCCCCGGTCTAGCACCTCAACGTCCCACTGACCGCGACTGCTACTTTCAAAGGCAATGTAGCGACCATCTGGACTAATACTAGGATTTCTTACCCAGCTGCGATAGCCAATGGATAAGATTTGTGACGATCTGGTGCTGCGGTCGTAGAGTTCTAGTTCCGGGCGACCTTGATCGCTGGCAATGTAGGCTATATAACGACCGTTATGGCTGAGGCTGGGATTTTCTGCGATCGCATCCCTTTTATTCAAGTTCGGCAAATCTATAAATTGCCGAACTTGCAAGTCGTACATCCAAATTTGCCGCCCACCATCGCGGTTAGACACAAACGCCAGAAACCGACCATTGCCACTTAATGTCGGTTGCTCATCTGTATAACGACTGTTGAGGGTAACTGGCGTTAGCGTGCGATTGACTGGGCTACAGGCTACCGCTAACAAAGGCATACTTAACCAAATACCCCGCCTTACCCAGGTATGGATTTTCAGGCGGCACATCAATCTTTTCACTTGAACTTTGCCTAGTTGCTGGCAAATGTAGTCACACGGGAATATTCTCAGGAATTTGGGCGATCTACTAGCGATCGCCCTTACTAAGTCATTCTTAGGCAAAGTTTCCTGAGTTGTCGCCTTCATCATCCGGAAAGTCTATGGGTTTGTATTCCACATAGTCAGTTGGTGTCGCTTCTACATCGCCAGAAGGCGGTCGTGATGATTCTCTTGGCGGACGAGTTCTTTTTGGCTTAGTTGAACTCTCAGGATCGCGACGTGGCGATCGCGTTGAGCTGGGACGACTGGTACGGATTGGTTTATCTTCTTCCCAGGTATCTGTTGATTGCCAATCATCAGTTTCTTCTGTCGGACGACTTTCCGGACGACTGGTACGGATTGGTTTATCTTCTTCCCAAGTATCTGTTGCTTGCCAATCATCAATCCTTTCTGTCGGACGACCTTCTGGACGGCTAGGACGACTTGGCTTGTCCTCCCAGGTGTCTGTCACTTCCCAACCACTAGGCTGTTCGGTTGGGCGACTTTCTGGACGGGGACGACGCGGCGTTTTGCGCGTTCTGGACGATATTCCAGTTCCGGTTTCACTAGCTCGCTCTGTTGAACTCGGTCTTTGCGTTCCCCGGCTGCTGGGACGACGACGCGGTTCATCCTCATAGGTTTCGCGGCTGCTGCGAGAATCTTGCGTTCCTCTGATGCGGCGAGTTACAGGTCGCTCTTCCATCGGTTCGATTTCATCGAACTCGGCTCTATACACGCGGCTAACTGGTCGATCGTCTTCCACAATCGGCGTATCCCGCTTTGCTTGCTCCGTAGCTATTCCCCGCATCCGAACGCTTTCAAATCCGAAGAAGATGGCTGAGCCAGTCAACAGAAACTGACCGAATTGCAAAATCGGATCTAGTCGCCATCCCTGAAACAGGAGAATAAAGCCGCATAACAGACCGACGGCTGCAAAAAAGATATCGTGGTCTCGCGCTAGCTCTGGGCGCACGGAGCGCAGGAAGTACAGTGCTGCTCCTGCCACTGCCAGAAAAATACCCAGAATACTGGCTGAATTAAGCCCGAAGTTTACCATTGGTGTTTTCCCAAGACAAATCTATGTTAGCTAGTTCACCGAAAAAATTGCTACGCGGGTTGGGAATTCTAATTTTTAGTATCCTGGGTCAGCAGGAGAGCGATCGCGCAGAGATTAACTTGTCTCCAAGGGCAGCATTAGCTTCCCTTTAACATATAACATCTCAGTTTTTTTATATGTAGAGAGACTTTCCAAAAAGCCTCTCTACAATAATAATTTTCGCTAAACTGAGGTTTCAGGTTGCTCCCAAAAGCTAGGAACGTTGAATTTTATCCTTTTGGCTAATAAAGATCAGGGCTACTGTTGCCGGAATAACCACAATTACAGCACCCCAGAGCAGACTGTACAAAAAATTCGCTAATGAAGGTGTCATTATTCTTCGCTCTCTTTTACAACGATTTCTTTTGATCAATTTTAACGATATGTTATGACCTTGAGAACCCTTTTGGTCACTTGATTTTCTTGAAGGTCGTTTACAGCCCTTTGGGAATCTAACGCAGCACCAGAGGGCAGTGCTGCGTTAGAATAATGAGAGACTTAGTTACAAAAGTTTAAATTATCTGTCTTGTCGTACCGATTGCACGACAGGTAGCTAACAAGATAGAAATTTTTACCGTCGGAAATTTCCAAAGATTAAGAGCCAATGGACGCTGTCACGCTTGCTAGCTGGATACTTGGCCCGCTTGTGGGCTTAATGACCTTTTTGTTTATCTTCCGGATTGTCCTTACCTGGTATCCCCAGGTAGACTTGAATCGCCTTCCCTTCAATTTGATTGCTTGGCCTACGGAACCTTTTTTAGTGCCGTTGCGTAAAATTGTACCGCCGATTGGGGGAGTAGATATTACCCCGATTATATGGGTGGGGATTTTTAGCCTGATCCGAGAAATATTCTTGGGGCAACAGGGGCTACTTACAATGCTGCATTAGGTCTAGAGTAGAGTGGGCTTTTTGCCCACCCTACTACTACTAATGTTATTTATTGCCTCTGCATTAACTGCTCAACAAAATTGGTGTAAACCTCTCCCTCTAAAAACTCTGGGGTTTCCATAATTTTTTGATGGAAGGCGATAGTTGTTGGCAGACCTGTGATGGCGCACTCCCGCAAAGCCCGCTTCATGCGCTTAATGGCTGTCGGGCGATCGCTTCCCCAAACAATTAACTTACCAATCAGCGAGTCATAATAGGCCGGAATTTCATAATCAGTATAGACGTGGGAATCCATCCGCACACCAGGGCCACCGGGAGGTAAGTAACCACTGATCCGCCCCGGATGAGGGCGGAAATTGTGATCCGGGTCTTCCGCGTTAATCCGGCATTCGATAGAATGACCCCGGAGAACTACCTGGTCTTGGGTAAGCTGCAATTTCTCACCCTGAGCAATGCGAATTTGTTCTGCAATCAAGTCTAATCCCGTAATCATTTCGGTAACTGGATGTTCGACTTGAATCCGGGTATTCATTTCCATGAAGTAAAATTCCCCGGAAGGCGCGAGAAGGAACTCTACTGTACCAGCTCCGGTGTAGTTAATAGACTTAGCAGCCATAACAGCCGCATTACCCATTTTTTCGCGCATTTGTTGGTCTAGAACTGGGCTAGGAGCTTCTTCCAATAACTTCTGATGGCGGCGTTGGATGGAGCAGTCGCGTTCCCCCAGGTGAATGACGTTACCGTGGCTATCGGCTAAAATTTGAAATTCAATGTGGCGAGGACGCTCAATAAATTTTTCCATATAGACACCTGCATTGCCAAACGCTGCTTCCGCTTCTCCCTGTGCAGCTAGGAAGAGTTTGACAAGTTCGCTTTGTTCGCGTACCAGGCGCATTCCTCGTCCGCCACCTCCAGCGGTGGCTTTGATCATAACCGGATATCCAATTTTATCGGCGATCGCTAGTGCTTCTTTTTCCGAAAGCAACAGTCCATCACTTCCCGGTACAGTGGGAACCCCAGCCCGAATCATAGTTTCTTTGGCGGTGGATTTATCGCCCATTGCCCGAATTGCTTCCGGCGTAGGGCCGATGAAAGAAATCTGATGGGCGGCACAAATTTCGGCAAATCTGGCGTTTTCTGCCAAAAAACCGTAGCCTGGGTGAATCGCGATCGCATTGCGCGTTAAAGCCGCCGCAATGATATTGGGAATATTCAGATAACTTTTGCTACTGGCGGGTTCGCCAATGCAAACGGCTTCGTCCGCCAACTGGACATGGAGGGCGTGGCGGTCAATCGTTGAGTGAACCGCAACAGTAGCAATCCCCATCTCTTCACAGGTACGGAGAATACGGAGAGCAATTTCCCCTCGGTTGGCAATCAAAATTTTGGAAAAACGCATCTTCTAACTTTTTATAGAAATGGGGAGAGCTTCATAACCTACGATCCTAATTATTTCAGGATGTCGCCTTTAATCTCAGTAGAATATAGCGATCGCTTCTTTAACTTTGCATTCTTGGGCGTAAAACTCTCCTTTGCTCTAAGAAGAATGAAATTAGCATAGAAGATGCTACTATAGGTAAATCTCCGAGCGGATGTGGCGGAATTGGTATACGCGCACGTTTGAGGGGCGTGTGGCTTTGCCTTGCGAGTTCGAGTCTCGCCATCCGCATTATTTGTGACTGTTGAGTGTTGAGTTTTGATTAAACTCAGCACTCATAATTTTTATGGGGATGCGCTCCTGAGCAGAATTCTGTATCATTTCATATAGATAATGAAGTTTTGTAAATAAAATTGACTTCTACTGTTAGACCTACAAATAGTGTTGCGCTGCCGACAGGTTGGTACTCTCTAAACCCGATTTGGCAGGGTGGGGAAGAAGTAGTGCAGCAAGGATTGCCCCACACTCAGCTAGCACCAGCATGGCAAATGCTTTTGCTGGGCGACGGATCTCCTACCCGGCACCTACAACTTCTGACTGGCGAACCAACAGAAGTTGACGTAATTGATATGTCCCTAGTTGGCATGGATGCCGATGGCGCACCAGACCAAATCCAAGCGGTTCCGGGGCCAAGGTTGCGGCGGCAAGTGTGGCTGCGTACCGCTTCCGGGCAACGATTGGCTTATGCTACCTCCTGGTGGGAAGCCAGCCATGTAGATGAATATTTACAAAATCGGTCTTTGCCAATTTGGGCAAGTCTGGCGCGGTTGCGGACTGAGTTGTATCGGGATGTCCAAGGGATTTATTGCGGTCAATCACCTGCGTTAGAGTCTGCTTTTGAACAAGCGGGGCCGTTTTGGGGTCGCCATTACCTATTTTGGCACCACGGAAAGCCCTTAACCCTAATTTACGAAGTTTTTTCCCCTTATTTGACGAAATACTTGGGATTGTCGCAGCCCATTTAATTAATAGTCATTAGTCATCAGTAAAAAATGACTAATGACTAATGATTAACAACTGGCAGATTTTTCCAGCATCAACTTAGAACGCTTTACTTGCTCCGGAACGGTTATCGGATAGTCACCAGTGAAGCAAGCAGAACAGAAGCTATTAGTATCTTCGCCTGTCGTTTTCAGCATTCCATCCCGGCTGAGATAAGCCAGTGAGTCTACCCCAATTTGTTCGGCAATTTCTGCTACTGACTTTGTTGCAGCAATCAGCTGATCCTGGTTGTCGGTGTCAATGCCGTAGAAACAGGGGTGAGTTACTGGCGGGGAAGAAATTCGCATATGAACTTCAGTCGCACCAGCATCTCGGAGGGCTTTAACAAGTTTGCGGCTGGTGGTTCCCCGCACGATGGAGTCATCAACAATTATGATTCGTTTACCAGTTAGGACATCTTTAAGAGGGTTAAGCTTCATCTTGATGCCAGACTCGCGCATTGTCTGAGTCGGCTGGATGAAAGTGCGTCCAACGTAACGATTCTTAATCAAACCCTCGGCGTAGGGAATGCCTGATGCTTGGGAAAAGCCAATGGCAGCTGGAATGCCGGAATCTGGTACGCCAATGATTACATCGACATCAGCGGGGGATTCTTTTGCCAGCTGACGACCGAGCCGCAGACGGTAGCTATACAGCGTTTCGTCGTGCATAATGCTATCAGGGCGGGCAAAGTAAATCATTTCAAAGATGCACAGCTTCCGCTTGGGTTGTTCCGCCCAGAAAAATGAAGCTAAGCCTTCTTCGGTGATCCAAACTAATTCGCCCGGTTCAACATCCCGCACGTATTCCGCACCAATAATATCTAACCCACAAGTCTCAGAAGCAAGTACGTAACGTTGGGGGCTGGTACCCATGCTGCCAATTACCAGGGGGCGAATGCCATTAGGATCGCGTACCCCCATCAAGCCATCTGGTGTCCCGATTGCTAGACTAAAAGCGCCTTCGCACTGGCGAAAGGCGCAGATGGCTCCTTCTAACCAGTCTTTGCCGCCATTAATTTCTGTGGCAATAGACAAAGCGATCGCTTCTGAATCTGTTGTGGTAATTAAGTCCCATTTACGCCGCAACAACTCTTCGCGCAGTTGAGTTGTATTGACTAAATTACCATTATGTGCAAGAGCTAGTTTTCCTAAGCGAGTTTCCACAACCGCAGGCTGAGCGTTCACGACGCGACTAGAGCCAGTGGTGGAATAACGAGTATGACCAACCGCCAAATCTCCAGGCAATTGATTCAAGATTGTTTCATTAAATACCTGGGACACCAATCCCATTTCTTTGTGTAGATGCACCTGGTTGCCTTCAAATGTGGCAATTCCTGCCGATTCCTGTCCTCGGTGTTGTAAGGCGTATAGACCAAAGTAGGTCAATTTGGCAACATCTTGTCCGGGTGCGTATACGCCAAAAACACCACAGGCTTCCTCTGGCTTATCCGGGCGCTGTCTATCTGAGTCCGACTGGGCGGGATAAGCATTACTATCGAGGGGATGGTTGGGAATCATTTGAGAAGTTGGCTCCTAATTGCAGCACAGAAAGACTAACCAGGCTTAATAATCCTTAATAATCGCATAACCTTAACCTAATGTCGCTCACCTATAACTATAGTTATCAGGTGAGCGGTGCATCGAAGTAAGCAAAGGACAACTTGTGTTAGATTGCCAGACGGCGTTGAATAGCATTGTGAGTGCGATCGCTCATATCTTTCATGCTAACTTCTATTAAGGTTTGGCTTGAGGTCGTAAAAACCCGTAAAGAGGAGTATGGATTTCCAACCTGACCAAGTTGTTGCCAGTTATCTTCCAGATGCTCCTGTAAATAGGATTCCCAAATTGCTTGCTGTTGTTGCGATACAGAGATTAAAATTCTTGCTCCCCCTTCGCCAAAAAGAATTTCATCCCAACGTAAGGAATATTCCGAAGTAAGATTAATCTCGGCTCCTAGATTGCTGGTAATGCAGGATTCCGAGAGAGCGATCGCCACCCCTCCCTCAGCAGAATCATGCGCCGAACGAACCCAACCGCGACGAATTCCCTCGCGACAAGCAGCTTGCACCCTACGTTCCAACTCAAAATCTACTACTGGTGGTTTTCCAGCAACAATACCGTGAACTGTCGCCAAATACTCCGAACCGCCCAGCATTACACTCTCTGATGAATCCAAACGCCGTCCGATAATATAAATTAAATCTCCCGACTCTTGCCAACCTTGCCCACATATATGGGTAATATCCGGAATCAACCCCACCATCCCCACAACCGGAGTCGGGTAAATAGGCTTAGGTTTGCCCTGGCTATCCAAAGTTTCATTGTAAAGAGACACGTTGCCGCCAGTGACAGGCGTTTGCAACTCCCGACAAGCTTCTGCTATTCCCCGACAAGCTTCCGCCAATTGCCAGTAACCTATCGGCTTTTCGGGACTAGGGAAATTCAGATTATCTGTTACCGCCAGCGGTTCTGCTCCCACACAGCTAAGATTACGGGCAGCTTCCGCCACCACTGCCTTAGCGCCTTCGTAGGGGTCGAGATACACATAACGGGCATTACAATCTACCGTTGCAGCAACACCTATATTGCTCCCTTTGTTAGCTTCCACCGGGCGCACTCGCACCACTGCTGCATCAGCACCACCAGGCACAATCACAGTATTATTCTGCACTTGATGGTCATACTGGCGATAAACCCAACGCTTAGAGGCAATGCTAGGTGTATCCAACAACTGAAGCAAGATATCATTCCAAGTTTTGAAGTTGCCTTGGATTTCAATGCCATCTGGTGTGCAAGTGGGCAAAGATTCGCTTGTCCACTTCCAAGCTTTCTGCACATACTCTGGTGCTTCTGTCAATAACTCGCGATGATAAATTGGCGTATTATCAGCCAATGCCGTTGCTGGGATTTCAGCCGCTACCTCACCTCGGAAGAGAATCCGCACAATCGGCTTCTCAATCACTGTTCCGGCGACTACAGCTTGCAACCCCCAACGGTGGAAAATATCAATTAACTCTTGTTCCCGTCCCTTGTGAGATACAAACAGCATCCGTTCTTGAGATTCTGACAGGAGATACTCATAAGGCACCATCCCAGTTTCCCGCACTGGAATCTTATCTAAATCAAGTTCAATCCCAACGCCGCCTTTAGCTGCCATTTCTGAGGTAGAACAGGTGATCCCAGCAGCGCCCATATCTTGTGCTGCTACCACTGCGCCAGTTTTGAACGCCTCCAAACAAGCTTCAATCAGGGATTTTTCTAAAAAAGGATCGCCCACCTGCACTGCTGGACGGTCATCCATCGATTCATCGCTGAGTTCCGCACTTGCAAAACTCGCGCCTCCCATACCATCGCGTCCAGTGGTAGAACCGAC
The DNA here is from genome assembly GCF_014695505.1 of Trichocoleus sp. FACHB-90. Classification (NCBI taxonomy): domain Bacteria; kingdom Bacillati; phylum Cyanobacteriota; class Cyanophyceae; order Leptolyngbyales; family Trichocoleusaceae; genus Trichocoleus; species Trichocoleus sp. FACHB-90. The sequence goes on along the minus strand of NZ_JACJOK010000024.1, from coordinate 5,883 downwards.
ATAAAGCACCGGATTACCTATTCCAGCAGCACCAGACATCACAATTTCCGGAGTTTCCATCAACCCCAGAGCCATAACATTGACTAAGGGATTCTCGCTGTAAGCTGGGTCAAAGTAAACTTCGCCGCCAATTGTGGGAACTCCGACACAATTACCATAATGTGAGATTCCCGATACCACGCCGCTGAAGAGTCGTCGCGTTTTGGCATCTTCTAGGGAACCGAAGCGGAGAGAGTTTAACAAAGCAATGGGACGCGCACCCATTGTAAAGATATCCCGGAGGATACCACCTACTCCCGTTGCTGCTCCTTGAAATGGTTCAATAGCTGAGGGGTGATTGTGGGATTCTATTTTAAACGCTAGTTGCAGCCCGTCGCCCAAGTCTACAACACCAGCATTTTCTCCTGGCCCCACGAGAATGCGATCGCCTTCTGTGGGAAATTGCTTTAATAGCGGTCGTGAGTTCTTATAGCAGCAATGTTCTGACCACATTACACCGAACATTCCCAACTCAGCTTTATTAGGATGACGACCTAACCGCTGGACAATTTCTGTGTATTCTTCCGGCTTTATACCTTCAGCGGCGATTTCTTCAGGGGAAAAGGGAGCAGAGGAGATTGTAGACATAGAACCCATGAAAGGCGTAACACGCTTAATTGTATCGATATTTTCCCATTACTTTTGCTCTAGGTTCGCTACTCTATACGCGGATGGCGCTGAACTAAAGTTTTGGCTAAGAGCTAAAGTCAGTTTCAACTGGATTAAATGCGGCGATATCAAGGGTGGATTTTACTTGGTGGAAGCTTGGGGGGAGACATACACCATCGAAGGTGCGAGACAGTCCTTTGATTTATTTTGAGGAAAATTGGTAGTTTTGAGCTTGGGTTGGCGGCTCCCCGATAAGTTCAAATAAGAGAATAGGTCAGCTTTGAAAGAGTTGATAGAAAATTCTATCTCTTCTCGCAGTATTCGATTCTTGTGAGAATTTTTACAAATATTGTTTTAGCACTAATTAAGACAATCTAATGATTATTGGCTATTAGGTGAAAACAGCAATTATTAGAAAAAAATAAGGTAGGCATTGCCTACCTTATTTTTAATTAAAGTTGTTAACTCACGTGTTAATCTTCGGCAAAAATGTAGCGGTACAACTCGCTGGGGTCGGGTTCGGGGCTACTTTCGGCAAATTTAACCGCATCGTCGATGACAGCTTGGATTTTCCGATCAATTTCTTTGAGTTCTTCTTGAGTTGCCAAGTTTTGCTCTGTGAGATGCGCCGCCAACTTTTTAATTGGGTCGCGGGCGAACCAGAATTCCTTCTCATTTTTGGAACGGAGTTCGTCGGGGTCGGCGAGAGAGTGACCGCGAAAACGGTAGGTGAGAGCTTCAATTAGGGTTGGCCCTTCACCAGCACGCGCACGAGCGACTGCTTCTTTGGCAACAGCCCGCACCGCTAACACATCCATTCCATCAACCTCGACACCCGCCATGCCAAAAGCATGAGCTTTCTTGTAAATTTCTGGTACAGAGGTCGCCCGGTCGTGCGCCATACCAATTGCCCACTTGTTGTTTTCCACAACAAACAAAATCGGCAATTTCCACAGTGCTGCCATGTTCAAACATTCAAAAAACTGCCCGTTATTTGCAGCACCATCGCCGAAAAAGCAAGCAGTTACTTGATCTGAACTAGCATCGCCCAAGGCTTCGCGACGGTATTTGCTGGCAAAAGCCGCACCAGTAGCAACAGGAATTCCTTCGGCAACAAAGGCATAACCTCCCAGTAGCTTATGCTCCGATGAGAACATATGCATCGAGCCGCCGCGCCCCTTGCTACAACCAGTAGCTTTACCGAATAACTCAGCCATCACCTCTTTTGCTGGAACGCCAGCACTCAAGGCGTGAACGTGGTCGCGATAGGTGCTTGAAACATAGTCCTCACCGGGACGCATCGCCTGGATAACACCAGTTGACACAGCCTCTTGACCGTTATATAGATGGACAAACCCGAACATTTTGCCCCGGTAGTACATCTCGGCGCACTTGTCCTCAAACGACCGCCCCAAGACCATATCCTCGTAAAGGAGCAATCCTTCCTCTTTGGTGATTTGAGTTTGAGCGGTATCAAAGACGGGTAAAATGCGTTCCTGAACCATTGATTTTAGGGATAAACTTAACTTGATTGGTTGAAGGGCGGTTTTTATGTACCAAGATACGCTTCTACTATAGAAGCTAAGGGGTATAATTATCGCACTATTCTATAGTTTATGTTTGATTATAGATATTAATTTAGTCGCTTGGGGCTGAGGAAGTAGACTGTGAGAATTCCGCTCGATTACTACCGGATTCTGGGCCTGCCAATTCAGGCTACAGCTGAACAGTTGCAGCAAGCTTATCGCGATCGCGCTCTGCAACTTCCTCGGCGCGAGTATTCCGAGATTACGATCGCCGCCAGGAAACAACTTTTAGACGAAGCTTACACTGTTCTTTGCGATCCAGAACAGCGTGCCGCCTACGATGCCACCTTTCTTGGCAATGTGGAGCCTCGTACCGAAATAAACGAAGCACCAGCAAAAGCTGATGTTGACCCCTATACCCCCAGCGTCGAAATTCAAAGCGAGCAGTTTGTTGGGGCGCTGCTGATTTTGCAAGAGCTGGGAGAATACGAACTGGTGCTGAAGTTGGGACGACCCTTTCTCAGCCGCGCCAGCATCAGTTTGGAAAAAGGTCGTTTGGGCGACCCGGAACTGGTGCAGCCAGATATTGTTTTGACTCTGGCGCTGGCTTGTCTGGAACTAGGTAGAGAGCAATGGCAGCAAGGTCAATATGAAAATGCTGCTACATCTCTGGAAACTGGTCAAGAATTACTGTTGCGAGAGGGGTTATTTGCCAGCGTGAGAGGTGAAATTCAAGCGGATCTCTATAAGTTGCGTCCCTATCGCATCTTGGAATTACTCTCGGCTAGTGAGGAAAAGGTTGCCGAACGCCGCAAAGGATTGCAGCATCTGCAAGAAATGCTGCAAGAACGCGGCGGAATTGATGGCACAGGCGAAGATCAATCTGGGCTAAGTATTGATGACTTTCTCCGCTTCATCCAGCAGCTGCGTAGTTACTTAACTGCATCTGAACAGCAGAACCTATTTGAAGCAGAAGCTCGTCGTCCCTCGGCAGTTGCCACTTATTTAGCAGTTTATGCCCTATTAGGGCGGGGGTTTGCCGAACGACAGCCCGCCCTGATTAGACAAGCCAAGCAGATGCTGATGCGTTTGGGCAAGCGTCAGGATGTGCATCTGGAACAGGCAGTGTGTGCGCTGCTACTAGGTCAAACAGAAGAAGCCAGTCGCGCTCTGGAACTCAGCCAAGAGTACGAACCTCTGGCCTTTATTCGAGAACATTCTCAGGGTGCGCCAGATTTATTACCAGGATTGTGTCTCTACGGAGAGCGCTGGTTGCAAACGGAAGTGTTCCCCCACTTCCGAGACTTGGCTTCAGTGCGGGCTTCTTTGAAGGATTATTTTGCAGATGACCAGGTTCAGGCTTATTTAGAAGAGTTGCCAGTAGAAGAAGATGTGACAAATGAGTGGGCGGTAATGCCGACTCAGCAGGTATCTTATGCGGCTGCTCCACCTGGACGGAGTGTGAGCGATCCGCCAGGATTCCGGAAACCTGTGGGGGCAGAAAGTTCCAATAACGGAGCTTCGAGGGAAGAGACAAGAGAAAATGCCGAAGATTCTTATGTATCACCTCCCTTGGAACCTACTACTGCCTCTCGACTGGCAAGTATGACTGCTACAATCGATCGTCCGCAGGCAAATGGTGCTTCTCCTCTACCGACGGCAGAGCGAATAGTTATACCGTCGCCGGAAACCGAGGGGAAAGATATAGGCTTGGTTGGCGATTCTTCAGTGCGGCGCAAGAATGGCAAAGCAGAAGCCAGAAACGCCACGTTCGCCAGTCGCTTACGCAGAAACGATTCTAGCTCAAAAGCATCGCCAAGTGGGGGAGATTTATCGACTCGTCGCGCCAGCAGAACATCGAAGTTGCGATCGCCAAAATCGGGACGGTTGATTTTACTCTTAATTGCCGGAATCTTGGGCGCGGGAGTTTTATTAATGCTCTTAATCGCTACTTTCAATTGGCTACAAAAAACCCTCGGCAGTTTCTCGGAACCCCAATTAGAGGGAGAGCAACCTTGGGTACAGCTGGCTGCACCTCCTATACCAATTCCGGAACCTGGTAGTCAATTAATCGCTCCAAGTGGCCCTCTAAACGAGGAAACTGCTCGACAAGTAATTCAGATTTGGCTATCAAGTAAAGCAGATGCTTTCGGTTCAGAGCATAACGTTGATAAGTTACAGCAAATCTTAGTTGATCCAGCTTTGTCTCGCTGGCAGAGGAACGCCCAAACCGTCAAAAACAGCAACTCCTATCGGAAGTACCAGCACAAGGTCGAAGTAACATCTGTTCAGACAGGGAATACCAACCCAGATCAAGCCAGCGTAGATGCACAGGTGAATGAAGCCGTAGATAGTTATCGAGACGGTGATGAGCAAAATAAAGTCAATTCTTCCGATGAAAGTCTGCGTGTCCGTTATGACTTGGTACGCAAAGATGGTCAGTGGCTGATTAAGGATATGACTGTGCTGAGATAGTCACTTGTCCGTTGAAGGATTGTTAACTGCTAAGGCGAAACTGGCTAATTGTTCAAAAACCATTAGCTATTAAGTCGTGATTAATAACTAATGACGGAAACCCTGCTTCACGCTTATACACCTTTAATCCTGTGGACAGGGCTGGGCCTAATCTTATTTAGATTTCTTCCCAGCGCTTTGCCTTGGTTTCTGGGTCGTACTCTCTACTGGGTTGGGGTGCCGTTAGAAATTCTAGCGCTGGTTCGTCGCACCAATTTTTCTCAAAATGTTGGACTGGCACCAAGTATTACAGTGGGAGCTTTAATACTTGGCTTCACTTTAGCAGGGCTGAGTTTGCGGGTTTGGAAAAAATTTGTTGCACCAGAAAGCGAAAGTAAAAAATATTTTTTACCTGATTTAGATCGGTCTACTCAGGGCAGTTTTATCCTAGCGGCAATGTTAGGAAATACAAGTTTTGTGGGGTTGGCGATCGCTCCCACTCTGGTTGGCACTCAGGCTGTTGGTCTGGCTGTCTTCTACAGCGTCACTCAAAACATCTTTGGGACTTACGGGCTAGGCGTATTCTTAGCCAGCTACTTTGGGCGACTATCTGTAGGTAATAGTTGGTGGATTCAAATTCGAGACGTTTTAACTGTTCCTTCCCTGTGGGCTTTCATAACAGGATGTGTCACTCACTCAATTAAACTGCCTTCCTCAATTGAATCAGGACTACAAAGTTCTGTAGGGTTTGTCATTTCTGGAGCCTTTGTGCTGATGGGTATGCGACTGGCTCAGATTCAGGGATGGAAGAGTTTTCAGACGGCTGTGCTACCTGCCATTTTAAAAGTAGTGGTTCTGCCAACACTGATCGGAATTGTGACAACACTTTGCGGCTTGTCGGGTGAACCGCGCTTAGCAATGGTGCTGATGTCGGGTATGCCTACAGCATTTGCTGGTCTGATCCTGGCAGAGGAGTACAACCTTAACCGAGATTTAATCGCCAGCAGTATTGTCGTAAGTACAGGATTGATGCTGCTGATGATTCCTCTATGGGTAGTTTTGTTTGGACAGTAGATCCAGCTACCGGTTACGCCAAAGCCAATACCTCACAATTGTTAACCTCCCTTTCCCTTTAAGCGAAACAGGGTGGTTTCATGTTAGCCAGAGAAAAACCTGGTGAACCTGATTGGCAAGATCGCGGATACAATCGGGAACAGTGCGACAGCCTAAACGACGGGCTAAAGTAATCAGAAAC
>NZ_JACJOK010000023.1:0-137003 GCF_014695505.1 Trichocoleus sp. FACHB-90 | reverse complement strand
AAGTTAATTATTCGGCAGAGCTATGGTTTTAAGAGCTTTGAATCTTTACGAGAGAAGCTGCTAGCTTGCTTATTTAAATAAAATTTACTTATACCCATAAGTACAGGAGAGCCGAGGAAATTTTCCCGATTTAGTCAGATGCTTGGAGTGAACACCCTCTTGGACAATTGTCAACTCCAGCGAAAGTGCCTGAAATTGTCCCATCCTTACTGGTGGGCGTGAAAGCACCTTAATAGGCGTGCTATGAGGCTGGAGCCTCTTTTAGAATAATTGTAGGTTAGACGCGGGCTATGGGGTGAAGCGAAACCCAACAAATATAGCAGAATGCGAGATACCCGACTTCTTTAAGAAGTCGGGTATCTGAAGGGTTGGTATCTCATAACTCTGGATTGGATTGCTATACTTTTAGGCGTTGGGCAACCCGCACCTCAACCCTACGTCAGCAGGTCTGTAATAAGTTGTACAGCTAATTTACTTTCTAAAGGTTTAGAAAATATATATCCTTGACCAAAATCACAGTTTAGCGCTTTCAGTTTAGCTAACTGTTCAGGAGTTTCTATTCCTTCGGCAACCACATCCATACCCATCGTATGAGCCATACTCATAATCGCTGGAATCAGCCCCATATCTTCTTGATTTTTATCCAGGCGATTGACAAAAGACTTATCTATTTTCAGGGTATTTATGGGAAACAGATGCAAGTAGCTCAGGGAAGAATAGCCCGTGCCAAAGTCATCAATACTTAACTGAATTTTCCTCTTTTTGAGTTCGTGGATAATCGCTTTTGCTGATTCGCTATTATCCATAATTGCACTTTCTGTAATTTCAAGCTTTAAGCTAAAAGGATTAAGTTTAGTTTCCTCCAATATTTCGTCAATTTGCTCAATTAAGTTAGGTTGGGAAAACTGGCGTACCGAAAGGTTTACGCTGATAGTTAAGGGTTCTTGAGTGAGTTTTTGTTCTTGCCAGATGCGTAGCTGCTGGCAAGCTTCCCGCAACACCCAAGCGCCGATAGGGGTAATTAAACCTGTTTCTTCTGCAACAGGAATAAACTCGGCTGGAGAAACTAACCCTCGTTGGGGATGATGCCAGCGGACTAGCGCTTCAAATCCAATAATTTTGCTTCTGGAAAGGGCTACAATGGGCTGATAATAAACTAAAAATTCTTGCTGATTGATCGCCTTTCGTAGGTCGGTTTCTAACTGTAAAAGCTGGATTGCTCCTTGGTGCATGGCTGGATCAAAGACGTGATAGCGAGCTTTCCCTAATGCTTTGGCACGATACATGGCTGTATCTGCATCCCGCAGCAGATATTCTGGCTTTTCGTAGTCACTATTGCCTAGAGCAATGCCAATACTGGCGCTAATGAATACTTCATGTCTGGAGAGTTGAAAAGAGTGGGAAAGTTCTTTAAGAATTCGGTCAGCAAGCAGTGAAGCAATGTTGATATCTTTGAGTTCTTCTAGGAGAATAGCAAACTCGTCGCCGCCTAAGTGTGCTAGAGTATCAACCATGCTCAAGAAAGATTCGAGACGACGAGCGAGGCTAGTGAGCAGTTCGTCTCCCACGAGATGACCGAGAGAATCGTTGACAATTTTGAAGCGATCGCAATCGAGAAACAGCACCGCAAACTGATAATCTGGTTGTTGTTTACTACGACTGAGCGCCTGTTCTAGACGCTCCATGAACAAAGCTCGGTTCGGCAAGCCAGTCAGAGGATCGTGCAAAGCCATATGCAGCAATTGATTCTGCACTCGCTTGCGTTCAATGATTTCCTGCTTGAGTTCTTGATTTGCTACTTCTAGCTGACAGGTGCGTTCTTTAACCCTCATTTCAAGTTCTGCATTCAATTGGAGAATTTTTACTTGTGCCGCCCTTAAAGCCAATTGATTCTCGACGCGAATTAAAACTTCTTCTATCTGAAACGGCTTAGTAATGTAATCTACTCCACCAACAGAAAAAGCTTTTACCTTATCAATTGTTTCATCAAGTGCGCTTAAAAAAATTACCGGAATTACGCGAGTAATCTCGTCAGATTTCAGTTTTTCGCAGACCTCATAGCCATTCATCACCGGCATATTGATGTCAAGCAAAATTATATCCGGAAGTTTAGCCAACGCTGCCTTTAATGCTGTTTGTCCATTAGTCACACTGCGAACTTTATATCCCTGTTCGCTCAACAAGTCAGACAAAAGGCGTAAATTATTTGGTGTATCGTCAACAAGTAAAATGTTACCTTTATTTGTAAATTCTTGATCGCTATTCATTCTATTATTTATTAAATTCTTCAATTAAATTAGTAATTTGTTCAAACTGAAAGTTATCAACCAAATTGGAAAGAGCGCTTGACAAAGGAGTATTTGTAGCAGATATTTGCTCGGTAAGGCTTAAAATTAACTCCGCATCTGCCTCAATTGCTGCCTGATATAAAGCTTCGACCCACTCGGTAGGCATCTCTTGGAAAGATGAAGTATGAAGAATAAAGCATGAATCTGCTGTTGTGCCTTCTGGGTTCTGCTGGTGAACCGTTTCTAATGATTCATAGATGTAACGCACCCCTAAATGTTGAGCCATTTTTTCAAAAATTACGGCATCCCGGAAAGGCTTGCGGATGAAGTCATTGCAACCTGCTGACAAAATCAGGTTTCGCTGTTCTTCAAAGGCGCTTGCGGTTAAGGCAATAATCACCGTTGCATGGCCCTTCACATGACCTTTAATCCGTTTAATGGCTTCATACCCGTCCATTACAGGCATCCGCATATCCATCCAGATCAGGTGTGGTTCCCAACTCTCCCATAAAGTAATGGCATCTTGACCATTTTCCGCTTCGCGGACATCAAAGCCAATCGATGTGAGAAGTTTGACTAGCAGAATGCGATTTTCCAGACGATCTTCAACGACCAAAATGCGATATTCAGGTTGGTCAGGCGCTAAACCAATTACTTTAGGTTGTAGCTGTTTTGTCTGAATTTCAGTAGCATCAGCAAGGCTGATGTGAATATCAAATGCAAATACTGTTCCTTTACCTATAGAACTGCTGACGGTGATATCTCCGCCCATAAGTTGCACAAATTTGCGGCTAATAGGTAAACCTAATCCAGTTCCTTGCTGAGATTTTCGACCAGCTTCTGTTTGCCCAAAAGCTTCAAATAACTTGTTTATTTCTTCTGGGGCAATGCCGAGTCCAGTGTCTTCGACTTCAAAGCGAATTGTCTGTTGTTTATCGCTTGTTGGCGTTTGAATGTTGTCAGGTTGGAAGGTTGCCAGGTTAGAACTTGACAATTCACTGACAACTGACACCCGCAGCACTACGCTACCTTGTTCAGTAAACTTGATGGCATTTCCCAGGAGGTTTATCAAGACTTGCCGCAATTTACTCTCGTCAGACCGCACGTATTGGGGAATGTTTGAGGCGTAGTTTATTTCCAGTTTCAAGCCTTTAGATTTGACTTTTAACCGGAACATTTCTTCCAGATTTTCTAGCAGATTAACTAAGTCAAAGCTACTTTCATTAAAAGTAATTCTGCCTGCCTCGATTTTGGACATTTCTAGAATGTCGTTGATTAATTCTAGTAGATGTTCCCCACTGCGATTAATAATTCCTATATATTCCTGTTGTTCGCCGGATAGGGATGAGTCGCGGGTCATTATTTGAGTAAATCCCAGGATGGCGTTTAGTGGCGTTCTCAGTTCGTGGCTCATAGAGGCGAGGAATTCGCTCTTGGCGCGATTAGCTGCATCGGCAGCATAGGCAGCCTGTTGCAGTGCAGCTTCTGCTTGCTTGCGTTGTGTGATGTTTAGCCCAGTTCCCCGGAAACCGATAATATTACCGTTATTGTCCAAAAGTGGAATGGCATTGACTTCCTCCCAAATAATTTCCTTTGTGGGGGTAATGTTACGATGTTCTAGTTTAAAGGTGCTTTTTGTCCTAGAAGCATCGCGCAATATTTGTTCAACTTTTTTGATATCTTCGTGTGCAACGAAATCAATCAGCTTATGCCCGATTAATTGTGAGGGTGGATATCCTTTAACGGATTTCACCCGGTCAGTGATGAAGGTGTAGATACCTTCAGAATCTATTTCCCAGAGGTATTCTCCAACTGCTTCTGACACATCGCGAAAACGCTGTTCGCTTTGCCGCAGCTTCTCTTCAGCTTGCTTGCGCTCGATGATTTCAGTTTTGGCTTGTTCAAAGAGGGTGGATTGCTGGATGGCGATCGCTAGTTGCACGGATAATTGTCTGAGAGATTCTATCTCAGAAGAGTGCCACGCCCTAGAACCCCTACAGTGATGGGCAATGAGCAGTCCCCATAACTTATTTCCTTGCAAAATGGGAACTACCAGGTTAGCTCTAACTTGAAACTGACTGAGGAAATTAATCTGGCACTGTTTTAAACCAGCCGCATGAATATCCTCGATTGCGAGAATGCGACCTTGCTGGTAAGGGGCGACATAGCTTTCCCCAAAGCAGGGATCGTTAATATCGCTGCCCATTATAGCCATCCAATCTTCTCCCACTGACTCGACAGCGACAACGCCACTCCAGCCTGGGTTAAAGCGGTAGATAATTGTCCGGTCAGTGGACAAAAACTGTCGCACTTCTTCGACTGCTGTTTTTAGGACTTCTTCCAGGTTAAGAGACTCGCGAATTCGCTCTTGCATAGCCATTACCAGGCGTTCCCGCGAGATTTGTTGCTTTAAGGCAATTTCTGCTTGTTTGCGATCGCTAATATCCCGGACTATGAACAGCACTTCCTCTTCTCCACTGGTTACAACCCGGACTTCTTCGTATTGCAGTTTGCCTTCGATCAAAACTTGCTGTTCATAAATTTGGGGTTTCCCTGTATCCAGAGCTAGTTGCATATGTTGTACATAACGACTAGCAACTTCTGGGGGCAAATCTTTGAAGTTCATATTCTGGCAAAGGGTCGCGTTTTCTGATTGCCACAGATTTTTCACTTCGCTGTTACAGATGAAGTCTAGGTAAATGGCATCGTTACTCATCCGAAACATCAAATCGGGAATAGCCCAAAGGATAGCGCGATTTTTGGCTTCGCTTTGGCGCAGTGCCACTTCTGCAAGTTGGCGTTCCCGGATTTGTTGCTGTAGCTGTTGATTTTGGCAGTCAAGGTAGGTGCGTTGTTGTTTTTCTTGTTCTAGGAGGGAAGCTTGAGCGATCGCAATCCCCAGTTGTGCCGCAACTGATTCGAGGAGGGATATATCCCCAAGTGTCCAAACGCGAAAGCGATCGCACTGATGTAAGCCAATCACGCCGTTAGGTTCTCCCTGGTAAGAAGTCCGGACTACAAGCATTGACTTCAAACCAGCCTGGCGGCAAAATGGCTCAGCAGCTTGTAACAGAGGGTCAGCATAAACATCCGGCGAAGAGATGGCGGCATCTTGTGCTAACATCAGCTCGCCGTGAGGGTTGCCGACTATGGGAATATTCTCATACAGCATTGATGGCACCCCGGTCGCTACAAACTCAGCTACTATGGGGATTCTCGGTTCCGGATCGGCGACGTAGGTATGAATTAGACAGCGATCGACTGTCAATAAATGAGAAATTTGATTGGCGGCGGTGGCAAAGATTTGAGAAGGATCTAAACTAGAGCGGATTTCCTCAGTGATTTGCTTGAGCATTAAAGTCCGGCTAAATTGTTTAGTCAGAGCTTCTATTGCTGTACGCTCTTGGGTAATGTCAGACTGAATTCCCACATAGTGAGTCAAGCGTCCGGTTGCGTCTCGCACTGGGGAAACGGAAAATTCATTCCAAAAAAGCGTACCATCCTTGTGATAATTACGCAGAACCACGCGACATTCTCTTTCTTGGCGGATTGCCGCCCGCAGTTCCTCAAGAGCAGGTTGCTTTTTGTCAGTTCCTTGTAAAAATCGGCAGTTTTTGCCAATTGTTTCTGCTGCCGAATAACCTGTTATAGACTCAAAGGCTGGATTAACGAAAATAACTGGACAGTCGGGAAGTTGGGCATCGCTAAGGACAATGCCGTTGCTGGAGGCTGCGATCGCTCGTTCTAGCAGTCGCAAACGTTCTTCTGTCTGTTTGCGTTCTGTAATGTCTACCCAATAACCAACGCACTCAATGGGGTTGCCAGCTTCGTCTTTGACTAACTTTATCTGGTCGTATACCCAGCGATAAGTTCCGTCTTTATGCAAGAAGCGGTACTCGTGGTTGTAATATCCTTTTTTAAATAGGCGTGGTAATTCGGCAAAGACCCATTTCGCATCTTCTGGGTGGATATTTCTAGCCCAGAAATTTGAATCTTCTATAAATTCTCGCGCTTGGTAGCCAACAACAGCGCTGACGTTCTCGCTGACAAAAGTAGCTGCATAATCTCCTGATATTTTGGAGCTATAAATAACTGCTGGGCTAGAAGTGAGCAGATGTTGCAGGCGTTCGGTTGCCAGAGTCAGCGCTCTTTCGGCGTGGATGCGATCGCTAATGTCTTTATTCGTCCCGGTCATTCGCAGGGGTACGCCTGATTCATCGTGTTCAAAAACCTTGCCGGAACCCCGAATCCACTTCCACTCACCGGATGAACAGAGCATCCGAAACTCAGCACTATAAACAGGGGTGGCACCTTCCAGATAAGCGTTTAGAGCTTCCATAACCTTTGGCAGATCCTCTGGATGCAGCAGCCGCTCCCAAGACTGGTAATTGTTTCCAATTTCTTCTACTTCATACCCCAACATTTTCTTCCACTGGGGGTCGAAATAGGTTTCTCCTGTGGCAATATTCCAATCCCACAAACCCAAGCCACTGCCTTGTAAGGCTAGATGCAAACGTTCTTCGCTTTTGCACAAAGCAGCTTGGGCTTTTTTGCGTGCAATCAGCCAACCTAACTGAGCCGCAACAGCACTAACTAGCTCAAATAAATGCCGATATTCTGTACTTTTAGTACGTTTAAAGAAGACTAAGACAGCCAAAACTTGGTTATTGGCGAGGATTGGTACACCAAAACCAGCTTTTAATCCAACTTGGGTGGCGATTTGCGATCTAGGGAAGGCTGTCGGTTCAGCTTGGGAAACATCTTCTAACCATTCTGGGCAACCAGATGACCAAACTCGCCCTGGTAAGCCTGTATTGGGTGCAAATATGAGTGTTTCGCTATAGCGGCGGAATTCTTCTAGGGAGTTATCGCATTCGTACCAACCCAGACTATGTTCCAAAACCGTACCATCATTCGCAGGAATCCAAGCTTCGGCAAAATCCCAACCGATTGTCGTACAAATTAACCGCAGAATCACTGCTAAAGCACTCTCAACGTCAACCGAGTGATTAATAGCTTGGGTTGTTTCCAGCAAAAGACGAATTTCAACTTCTGCCTGCTTTCTCTGCGTGATATCAGTAGCTGTGCCGAGAATTTGCCTCGCCTTGCCATTATCAGTTCTGCTAAACAAGGTATCCCGGCTCTCCAAAGTCCGCCATTCTCCGTTCCGGTGCCTCATCCGGTACTCAAACTCAAAAATTTCACCGTCAGAGGCGTTCTGGAATTGTTGGCAATATTCAGGGAGCCGTGCGAAATCGTCAGGGTGCATCAGATTTTGGGGAACTGCTGCTCCCATTTGTTGAATCTCTTCTGGCGTATAGCCCAGAATCGCAGCAATTTGCCGATTCGTATAGACATTGCGCTGCTTGCTAAGGTCGTGGAGATATAAAATATTGGGACTAGACTCGGCAATTTGTTGAATAAAACGCTGGCTTTCTCGCAGCGTCTCTTCTCGTTGTTTGCGCTGTGTGATGTCGCGTGCTACCCAGACGACTGAGTTTGACGACATGGGCGAAATACTGACAGCAAACCAAACTTCTTGCTCTCTAATGTTTAAGCTGTATTCAACGTTGAGTGTCTGCTGACTTTCTAAGGCTTTGCAAACGTAGCTAAGAAAGGTATCAGCTTGCTCTTTTTCAAAAACTTCGTGGAGTGTTTTGCCAAATAATTCCGAGGCTGGTTTGTATAAATTTGATGGATTTGTAGGTGCGATTTTGAGATAACGCCCCTGTGCATCAATAACTAGGACTACATCGGGTAAGGCAGCCAACAAAGCGCGTAGCTCAGCTTCTGAGGCTTTTAGCGCTTGTTGAGCAGCTTTGCGCTCTGTAATGTCTTTACTAACAGCGAGGATACAAGCTTGTCCATTCAGGTCGATGATTTCTGCTGATATCAGCATTGTCTTCACCTTGCCTGTCTTGGTGCGAAAATCACATTCCCAGTTGCGGATTGCTTTTGTTTGCTGCAACTGATGTTTTAATTTGAGGCAGTCTTGTGGTTTTACCCATAAATTGAGTTCCTTTAAAGTGGAACCAATCGCCTCGTCGGGAGAATAACCAGAAATGCGACAGAAGCTATCATTCACTTCCATGTAGCATCCATCTGCCAACGTTAAGATAGCGATCGCATCTGGAGATGAACGAAAGGCGCGCGTAAATTTTTCTTCTGCCTCCCGACGCACTCGCATTTCTTCTTGTAGCCGTGCATTTTGCTCTCGCAGTTGCTTAGATAGTCTCCGGATGCTCAATTGGTTCTCAACCCGCGCTAAAACCTCCTCCGGCTCAAATAATTTGGTAATGTAGTCCACACCACCAACTGAAAAAGCTTTCACTTTATCCAATACATCACTCAAAACACTGATAAAAATTACCGGAATATCGCGAGTTTTTTCATCAGCTTTTAGCTTAGAACAAACTTCATAACCATCCATTCCCGGCATTCTGATATCAAGCAAAATCAGGTCAGGCGGAAACCACCGAGCTGTCGTGAGAGCCATCTGCCCGTTGGTTACGCATCGTAGTTCATAGCCACAATCGTTTAGAATATTTGATAATAATCGCAAATTTGCTGGATTATCATCAACAATTAAGATGTTGCCCTTTACTGTATTTAATTCTGTATTATTCATAACTTTGTCTCTGATAGTTTTACTAAAGTTAAGGTATAAATCTTGAATAAATAACTCAAATTCCAATAAACTCCCCCTGTAAGGACATGGCATTGCCATGTCCCTAATCGTTCACTTAAATAGGATTGCTATAACAGTTAAAATCATGCTGATAGTTTGTTAAGTCCATAATTTTGTCGAACTGAAAATCATTGACCAATTTTGCCAAACCCTTAGCCAAGGTTGTATGGTCGGCTGAAAATTGTTCAATAATACTAATAGCTAAGTTAGGATTTGCCAAGGCAGCCGCATGGTGTAACTGGGCTACCCAAGTGTCGGGTAAAGCAGCTAAGTCGGCTGGGGTTAGTGGATTATTGAGGTAATCCGACTCGAAGGAAGTAGATTTTGGGTTTTCGTCGTAGATATATAACACCCCAAGATGTTTGTTAATTAATTCAAAGATATCTGCCTCACAGAACGGTTTGCCTAAAAAGTCATCGCAACCAGCCGCTAAAAGTACAGCTTGTTCTCCTTTCAAAACTGAGGCACTTAAGGCGATGATGGCGGTGGGATTAGGGACTATTGATTGGGGGTTGGGAATTGGGGACAAGGAGGACAACGCTTTTTCTCCTCCCATCTGCGCCTCTGCGCCTCGGCCCATCTCTTTTTCCTTAGTTCTGATCAGTTTGGTAGCTTCAATGCCATCCATAACGGGCATCCGCATATCCATCCAGATTAAGTGAGGTTGCCAATTTTCCCAGATGGCGATCGCTTCCAGACCGTTACAGGCTTCCTTCAGGTCAAAGCCAAGGGGAGAAAGCAGCAGGAGAAGCAGTTGGCGATTGTCCGCTTTCTCATCGACAATCAGGATACGATAGCGAGGTTGATTTGGTTTTAAGGCAATAACTCGCCGAGTCGGTTGTTGGGGTGCGATGTCAGTAGATGCGATCGCGCTTATTTTAAGGGCAAACTGGAAAACGCTGCCTCGTCCTACCTCACTACTGACAGTAATCTGGCCGCCCATCAGTTGCACAAATTGGGAACTGATCGCCAAGCCTAAGCCTGTCCCCTCTTGTGATTCTTCTTGACCTGTTTTAGCTTGCACAAAGGCTTCAAAGATGATGTCTAACTCATCTGGGGGAATGCCAATACCCGTATCTGAAATTTCAAAAGCAATCGTCAGTTGTCCGTTGTCCGTTGGTGTTTGAAGGTTTGAAGGTTTGAATGTCGTTTCAACCCAACTCAACAATTCAGTGACAACTGACACTCGTAACGACACGCTTCCCTGTTGGGTAAATTTCACCGCATTGTTGAGCAAATTAATCAACACTTGACGCAACTTGACTTCATCAGTTCGCACATATTGAGGAACGTCAAAAGAACGCTTACAAAGCAACTGCAACCCCTTCTCCTCAGCCTTCAAACGGAACATATCTTCCAAGTCATCAAGCAGACTATAAAAGTCAAAATTATGTTCATTAAGAATGGTGCGCCCTGCCTCGATTTTAGACATATCCAGTACGTCGTTAATCAGAGTTAGCAAGTGTTCCCCGCTGCGGCTAATAATGCTGATATTTTCCTTGTGTTCTTCAGGTAGAGTTGGGCTGCGGGTCATTAAATGGGAATAGCCAAGAATCACGTTAAGAGGCGATCGCAATTCGTGGCTCATATTTGCGAGAAAGGTGCTTTTAGATTGGTTGGCGACTTCAGCTGCTTCTTTAGCTTGTTGAAGTTTCAAAGTCCGCGACGCGATTTTCTCCTCTAAAGATGCGTTTAATTCTTCTAATTCAAAATTTATTTTTTTTAAAAATTTATTTTTTTCGTCTAATTCTTTATCCTGAACATAACTCCGAATCGCTTCCGTAACTGTCAAACACAAGTCGGTTTCGTCCCAAGGTTTCGCAATATAACGATAAAGATTAGCGAAATTAACCGCATTTCCCACAGCCGCTACACTCGCCTGTCCTGTTAAAAGAATTTTCAAGGTTTTTGGATATTGGGCATGAATTTCGATTAAAAGTTCATCTCCTTTCATCCCCGGCATAATTTGGTCGGATATAAGTAGAAGAACTTCCCTGTTTTCTTCTAGTAATTCCGTAAAAATTTCTAAGGCTTCTTCACCACTTTCAGCCAATTCAATATCATAATCACTTCCGAAGTGATGCGTTAACTGATCTCTGAGACTAATCAGCACAACCCTTTCATCATCCACGCAGATAATCGTGCCTTTACTCATCAGTTCCCTCCAATCCCGATTCAAGGACTTCGATTAATGTTGCTTTATCCCAAGGTTTGCTTAAGTAGCGATACAGGTTCGCGTACTTTCGAGTTCGTTCAATCGCCGTTTCATCAGCTTGTCCCGTCAACAGTACAGTGACAATGTTCGGGAATTGTTGATGGACTTTAATCAGCAACTCATCGCCTTTCATATTGGGCATTAGCCAATCGGAGACAACAATGAGAATTTTTACACCTTCTTCATTTAACTCATCAATTACTTCTAAAGCTTCATCTGCACTTTCGGCAAATTCATAACTATAACGATTACCAAAATGATTTATTATTTGATCGCGCAAGCTTCGTAAGATAAGTTTTTCATCATCTACACATAAAATCGCTTTTTTAGGCATACCTCAGCTCCGGTTTATTGAATTTTTATAGTTGCCAGGATTAGTTGTACATAGATGGTGTTAGTGTTCGCTATACGCGATCGCGCTTTTTCATCAACTATGCTTTCCCTGCTAAAAACGCGGTAATGTCTATCTAATCGGTAACAAAACGCTAAACGTAGTTCGTCCAGGCTGACTGTTTACCTCAATTTTTCCCTGATGTTTGTCTAAAATCTTACGAACAATATCTAACCCTAATCCGCTGCCTTCTCCGGCAGGCTTAGTAGTGAAGAATGGGTCAAATATTCTCTCTTTGATTTCTGGAGGAATCCCGCTACCAGAATCAGTAAGTTGCACCACTAATTGACGATTTTCCTCAAAAACATTTATTTCTAGTCTGCCCCGATTACTCATTGCTTGGATAGCATTATGCAGCAAATTTGTCCACACTTGATTTAGTTCTTCGGCATAACAAAGAATGGGTGGAACTTGCTGATACTTTTTTATCACTTCAATACCTTGTTTTAACATATTTTGATAGATAGTCAGAACTACATCGATTCCTTCCGTCACCTGAGTCATGGTCATTTGACTGGAGTTGTTCTGACGGGCATAACTTTTCAAAGCAAAGACTATCTTTGAGGCTCGTTCTACAGCCAGTATAATATTATCACTGTTATTTTGTTGCATAGATAAGTTATAGACAGCTTCTAAAATCAAGCTGTGATTTGGGTATTGTAACAGCGGCAAAAAGGGGGTAATGTCCTGGGTAATACCTATTTTTACTAAGGTAGCAGCAATAGTATCGGCATCCTCAACACCCTGAGTTTCCAATTCTTTCTTGAGGGCGCGTTTAAGCAGTCGTTCCTCTCTAAATGAAAGAATTGGTTGGCTTTGTCGGGTGGCTTCTAATAAAGCAAAAAAATAAGTTTGCTGTTCGAGGGAAAGTTGCTGGAATAGACGAGGTAACTGTCGAATTGAGTTATCTAAAGCAGTAGAGATATTGCCAATTGATGCCCGAATTGCCCCCAACGGCGTATTTATTTCGTGAGCTATACCAGCAATAAGTTGTCCGAGAGCAGCCATTTTTTCTGATTGAATCAGCTCTTGCTGGGTAAGTTTTAGTTCTTGCAGAGTGTTAGCTAATTGCTCATTTTTTTGATGCAAGGCTTCTTCAGCGGCCTTGCGATCGCTTATATCTCGCGCTACCCAGATGACGGAATCGTTTGGCATCGGTGAAATGCGAGCAGCAAACCAAACCTCGCGATCGCCAATGGGTAAGCTGTAATCAAACTCAATGGTCTGCTGCATATCTAAAGCTCGCTGAATTTGTCGTAACCAACTTTGGGCTATTTCATCCTGATAAAAGTGTTCTATTGTATAGCCGATAATGTCAAAATTTGGTTCGTACAAAAGCTCGGTATTCGTCGGCACAACTTCAATATCTCCTTCGAGATTGATGACAAGTACGATGTCAGTCATCGCTTCAAAGATTGCCCGAATTTTACTCTCAGATGTGTGCAACTTCTCTTCAAGTAGTTTGCGATCGCGAATTTCTTCCTGAAGTTGCTGATTAAACTGTCTTAATTGGGAGGTTTGTTCGTCAATCAGATGTTGCAAGGGTTCCACGATTTGATTAATTTTAATTTGGTTTTTGCGAGAGAATTGCGCTATATTCTTCGGATTAGCGCCGGGATGGATAGCAGGCGGTGACAATTCTATCTATGACCAATGCAATCAGCGAGAGAATATATAGATGAGGTTTTTGAGTATCTAAGGCCCAAAACTTTCTACCTTTGCTGCGATTCTGGCACGAAAAAGCCTAAAAATTACGATGTGGCAAAAAATCCGGATTGTCGTGGCTTATTCAATGGAAATTTATATGTCTCTCCAGCTGATTTAATCTCCTATCGGTTTGCCGCAAGCGATCGCTGATGACGAGTCCGGATTTGGCGGTCTTGCGGCTTCTGTTGTCACCGTGTCTGTCGCTAGATGTGGCTTTTGGCATTACTCTTAGCTACAAGGACGCGATCGCCTGCGTGACGGTCTGCATTCGCGAATGCAAATGTGCAACAGAACGTCAACCAGGTTCGTCATCTCCGCAATAGTCAACAAATTACTCACTTTCTCCAAAATCATCTAGCTTTGTGCAAATATATTTAACGTAGCGCAGGCTTCTACCCTGCTACAAACAAGGTGATTGTGCAATTATACCAATTCGCTTTTTTACCATTACACCCTTCTTCTTAGCCCCCACAATTTACCCTTGGGGTTAGGGGTATCTGAGGTGTATTATCACGAAAAAAATTGGTATTTGATGCACTAAAGAGTTTTTAGATAACATTGAAATCCGCAAACATCTTCTCACTGGAGATTAAATTTGACACCGCAAAATCTAAATTTTTATGATCCTGATGAGCGTCCCTGGCCCAATCCTCGTCTCAATTGTGCCACCATAATTGGACATACTACCACCACCAGCGTCCGCCTGTGGTTCCGAGCTTCTGAACCTGGAAATTACTGGCTAGTTGTTTCTCCCTGTCCCATACCAACCAACGGCACCCCGCAAATAATCACCGATGAAAATTCACTCCGGTTGCAATTAACTACCCCACATCTTAGCCAAGACATTTCCACTGCTAAGATTGTCTCACTTCAACTAGAACAAGAGCATGACTTAACGGGTGTAGTAGACCTAGAAAATCTCCAACCTGACACCCGCTATTACTACGCCTTAATTCACCCCAACCGAGAGAAACCTTGGGAACTGGGAACTGAAGAAAAACTATCATTTCAAACCTTCCCAGAACATCCCACAGAAGTCAACTTTGGGATGTACAGTTGCCATATGCCCTACGACGAACATAAGCTGATAAATATGGAAATGTGGGAGACTTTTTATAAAGAGTTATCTGATGCTAACGCTCGTTTTATTATCGGTAGTGGCGACCAAGTATATGTAGATGGAGAAGGTGCTAAACAATTAAATGTATGGGATTGGCTGAAGAAAGTAAAACAGCACAAACCCTCTCGCAATGACATGATTTCCTGGTATCGAGACATTTACCGAGGTTACTGGGGAATACCCCAAGTCCAACAACTTTTTCAAAGTTTCCCTATCTACATGATTTGGGATGACCATGAAATCATGGATGGCTGGGGTTCTTATACGCCCAACGAATTAGCAGCGCAGTTAGACACCTCATGGCAATTGCGAAATACCAGCGAACATCTGCGACTGGTGAATGAAATGTTTCAAGCTGCAAAGCAAGTTTATTACGAATACGAACATTCTCACAATCCGCCTACCGACACCAACATTGACCAATTTGATTACCAGTTTAATTGCGGATTTTCTGCTTTTTATGTATTAGATATGAGGGCGCATCACGATTACAATCGTCAAGAATTTCGTCTTTTAGGTTTTGAACAGTGGAATCGCTTTGAAACATGGGTAAATTCACAATATAATTCTGAATCACGCATCTTATTTATTGTGTCACCAGTGCCAGTAGTTCACTTTAATAGTTTTATAGTCAACAGCTTAGATATACCTTATTGGAAATATACCGATGATTTTAGAGATCATTGGGAGCATGACTCTAACTGGACGGAACGAAATCTCCTTTTAGGCAAAGTGTTTGAATGGTCGCAGAAAACAAAGCAAATGGTGGTATTTTTAAGCGGCGATGTTCATATGGGCGCAGCTTTTAGGCTATCTCATGAACAATTTCCTGCTGCCAGAGTGTTCCAGCTTACCTCCAGTGGCATCGCCTATGCAGCTTTAGGCAAATTTGGGTTAAAAGTTTTAGAAAGCCTGGTTAAAGATAAAGGTTGCCTTGGGGACAATAAAGACAATGTTCCCTATAAATTTCAGAATTTATATATATGCCCAAGGAATAACTTCAGCATTATTCGCGTCAAACAAATGTCTGACGGTGAACTATCTGTCATCTACGATTTATTTAGTAGTGATAAAGCTAATGCAAAGCTTGAAAACAAACGGATTGAGTTGATCTAAGCAAGATATAGCAATCCTAAATAGGTAAAAAAAGTTATTAACTAAATCGGTACTGCTTCAATAAAGCAGTAGATTATCTGCTTAAATCTCGCTGTGCATCTGCTAGCTGGGAACCAGAATAATTTTTTTAACCCCCTTTTTTCAACTCTTTGAGAAGTCGGGAAAACGTCTTTTATTTTTTACATTGCTTTAGCGAAAATCTCTTTATCTACTACTTTAAAATCGCTAAGACAATTAAAAAGGGGCAAGGAAAATTAAATTTAGCGCATCAAAATAGCAATTCTATGAGTGCGTATAAAGAAAGTATTCCATAAGACAGATGAAGCATTTTTGGTTACAGCTTATACGCGATCGCAATCAAATCAGGTAGACACATACTTGCTTTTTAGAGTTAGCTGTGACATACTCCAATTTAAGTTAAGTACAGTATCTCGACCGGATTACCGTAGATTATGCTAAAAGACTCTCAAGGGCTTGAAGTGACTACCAACTCCCCGGATGCGATCGCAGCCATCAATCACTTTGTGGATCAGTCACTCAGCTACGGCAATGATGCGGAAGCAATTCTGCAAGGAATTGCCGCAGATCCAACTTGCGTTGTCGCCAATGCTCATGCAGCAGCGCATTACCTCTCCCTGGAAAGTGCAGAAGCTAAAAATCAAGCAGCACCCTATCTGGAAGCAGCTAAAAAGTATTTGAGTCACGCGAATGAGCGTGAGAAGCTTTATGTTTATGGGATTTCGGCTTGGGCTAGCGGGGATATCGATCGAGCGATCGCTTACCATGAGGAAATTGCCGAAAAGTTTCCCCGCGACATTGCTTCTGTTCAGAGAGGACAGTATCACTACTTCTATTTGGGAGACAAAGAAGGACTGCTAAATATTGCTGAAAAAGTTTTTTTTAGCAATCGCGAAAATCATTATTTATACGGGATGATTGCCTTCGGTTTAGAACAGTGCCATCGCCTGAAAGAAGCTGAAGAATGGGGGCGAAAGGCAACAGAAATGAACCGTCACGATCCTTGGGCGCATCATGCAGTAGCTCATGTGATGGAAACGCAGGGGCGACTGGATGAAGGGATTGCTTGGATGGAAAGCCTCTCTGATACTTGGGAGAACTGCAACTCACTTTTGTACACCCATAATTGGTGGCACATTGCCCTTTACTATCTAGAAAAAGAAGAAATAAAGAAAGTATTGAAACTCTACGATACTCACATTTGGGGCCGTGCGTGGAAAGAGTCTTCAAAAGACCAAGTGGGTGCTATTTCGCTGCTGTTGCGGTTGGAATTAAGAGGAGTAGATGTGGGCGATCGCTGGCAAAATATTGCTCCTTACCTCGCCCCCAGAATTCACGAACACGCCTTACCTTTTCAAGATTTGCATTATGTTTACGCTTTAGCACGAGCGGGTCAAAATGACCAAGTAACAAAAATGCTCTTAAGTATGCAAGCTTACGCCAAAGCTGCTAAACCCTTTATAAAACGGACGTGGAATGAGGTAGTATTGCCAGCAGCGCGAGGCATGGTCGCTCATGCTAGAACAGATTGCCACAGAGCGATCGCGCAACTAGGATCAACTTTACCTCGCTTGTATGAGATTGGTGGTTCCCATGCTCAACGTGAACTATTTGAGCAAGTTTTTCTCGATGCGTGGCTGCGTTCTGAGCAGAATCATGAGGCACTTCAGTTGGTGGAACCCCTTGCAACCTGTAATAATCTTCACTCAGATAAGCGTAAACTGACATTAAATGTCAACAATCTGGAGCTGACAATTAAGGTGGATCGCGCACTAAATAGCCCTGAAAAAGCATCACATTCCTATTAACATTTCTATTAGTTAGCGCTTACACTAAACTAATAGAAATGTTAATAAATCTGAGTTGCTTAATCACGTAGTCATCTTGGCAATTACAAAATCTTTTCACTCTCTTGAACCGATTATTTCGTAACCTGCGCGTACCGCAGCATCATACATCCTGCCAATTGGAGCATAATCTTCCGACTGCACAGCAACGTAGCACTGTATTTGCGCCCGATTCATCGCAGATTGCAATTCTGTATCTGGGTGTAGTAGCGCAGATTCTAGCTTATTTATCAAAGCTGTACCCAGCCGCTGCGATACAACTACGGGAGGCATCGGACATGGCCCAATTGACTCGATTGTCCGCAAATGATGGGACAATTCCGGCGAATCGCGCAGTTCTTGTTCTAACACAGTGCTGTCGATCGACGAACAATCAGCCAGTCCGTCAACAACTAATCGAATAGAACGTTGATGCGAACCAGATTGGATTACCTTGCCGAAAAAGCTACTATATCCACCCTGTAAAAGTCGATAGCGCAACAAGTTGTAACCGCTGTTTGAACCCGGCTCGTTGTAGCACAATATTTTTCCTGCCAGCTCCTCAAAACTTTTCAGGTTACTCTCAGCATTGACGATGATATCCGAGAAGTAAACTGGGTGATTTTGATAGCGGCTACCCCCCATCACTGGCGCAACTAACGCCTTGAGTTGACCGGGAACGATGCTGTCAAGCTGCACAAAAGGCAAACCACAAATAAAAGCAATGTCCAGTTTATCTTGCAGCATCACCGGATCGGCAAGCGGATCGTACTCGCTTTGCACAATCTGCGGTTCTACACCCAATACTCGCCCCAAATATGCCCCAACTGCTTCGTAGAACCAGAACATATTGGGAGCTAGGTAAGACACTAAGCTGAGTTTGTCTGGTTGGCTGGTTGATTTGCTGTCCAATTGAGGGATACTCCGGTTTTGGCTATTAAATCTACAGTTTGTCTATCGGAATATAGTATATTAGTAAAAATCTCTGAAATCCACCCCCACAACTCTCGGTTGGCTGTAATTTCAACATTGGATTACTCTAATGACCGCCTCTTTGCGTTTATTTTCTAGTCCTGCTCAACTCAAGCAACGAAAATTTGCTCGCCGATCTCTACTGCCCTTAGAGCAGGATTATCTTTGGAAAATCGAGTCTGGGGTGGTTCGCACCTTAACCTGGCTCGAAGACGATACGCCCATCACTCTCGGTGTATGGGGGACAGGGGATATTGCTGGTAAAGTTTTATCAAAAGCTGAGGCTTATCAAATTGAATGTCTCACACTTGTAGAGGCAACCCTCTTGCCCCTTAACGATTGGCAACAAACTGCTCAGTTGACAATCCAGCACATCCAACAATTTCAAGAATTTATGGAAATTCTCCACAGTAAATCGGTGGATGCCGCACTCCTACGCCTTTTGAGTTGGCTGGCAAAAAAGTTTGGTCGTGAAATTGAGCAAGGACAACTGATCGATTTACGATTGACTCATCAGGAAATTGCCGAAATCATCGGTGCTACCAGAGTCACCGTGACGCGACTTCTGAATGAGTTTGAGAAGCGGGGTATTATTCAACGTTTGCCTCAGCACTTCATTCTTCTGCACGAGCAACAACCGTTCTGGCATTACGAAATCTAATCAGGAGCGTAGAAAAGGGGTAAGTCATCTACCATGTTTACGTTTACAGCGGCTTACAGTCGAATGAAGTACAGGCTATGTGGAGAGATACCCGACTTCGCAGGAGTTGTCGGGTATCTGTGTACCTCACTCGTACTATCTCGCTTATAGAATTTTATATTTTGAAGCGATCTTTGGGGAGATTGATTATTTCCAAAAATTGTATGATTTTGAATGCTAAATTTCAGACAGTTTAGATAAAAAGTTAGGGTGAGCAGTGACTAATACAGCTGCAAATACACACAGCAAAGGGCGACAGAATTCCTCGCGGGTGCGGGATCATTTGGCGAATGAGCGCACATACCTAGCATGGATGCGGACAGCGATCGCGCTGATGGGTTTTGGTGTTGTTATCGTGCGTCTACGCTACTTACAACCTCCCCAAATACCTCATCTCGGCACTGGTTGGAAGTTGGGTTTAATCTTCTCCCTTGTGGGTTTGGTGACAGTGTTACTCTCAACTTGGCACTATTTCACTATCCGCGATGCCATTGATGATGACACCTACGAACCGACAGGCCGTTGGGTAGTTGTGTTCAGCCTGGCGATTACACTTTTGGGTGCTGGGGTTATATATTTCGTCTTCACAGTTCCCTTTAACCCAACGAATTCTTTTACGCTTGAGTAATGGCAACAATTAGCTTTTCGCTTTTTATATAGCAATTCTATTTGATTGGTGAAAACTACCTTTTTTTAACGAACTGCTGAGGACGCTCCAGAACACAGAAAAAAGAGAATTTTATAAATGGATTAGGATTTATATACTATTAAGCCTAGTTAATTTGGGAAAAATAATTTGTAGAGAATGGGTAATTGGAAATTACCCATTTCCCGCGATCCAACCTAATTCACAACTCAAATTGGATTGCTATATTTCAATTGGGCGCGATCGCTGTCAATTCATGATTCCCAGTTTAGCGAACAGAGGCAGTCTCCAAGTGTTCTAGTTCTTGGAATAATGGCGTACTTAGGTAACGTTCGCCATAACTCGGTTGCACCATTACAATCAAACGGCCTTCATTCTCTACACGTCTTCCAATCTGAATTGCCGCACTTAAAGCTGCTCCTGTAGAGATACCTGAGAGCAACCCCTCTTCCCTAGCCAGCCGCCGACTATAATACATCGCCTCCTCATCCGAGACCGTGACAATTTCATCAATCAGCTCTTTTCGCAGAACTTCTGGGATAAACCCAGCCCCAATTCCCTGAATCTTGTGACCTCCCGGCTTACCTCCAGAGAGAACGCGACTGGTGATTGGTTCCACAGCAACGGCCTGAAAACTCGGTTTTCGCTGTTTAATTACCTCAGCAACACCAGTAATTGTGCCACCAGTACCAACCCCAGATACCAGAATATCCACTTCACCATCAGTATCAGCCCAAATTTCCTCGGCTGTTGTTTCGGCGTGGATTTGGGGATTGGCTGGGTTGCGAAACTGTTGCGGCATATAAGAATTAGGTGTTGTCGCAGCAATTTCTTCGGCACGAGCGATCGCGCCCCTCATCCCTTCAGCTCCAGGTGTCAGCTCCAGTTTGGCACCATATGCTTTTAGCATTCTCTGCCGTTCCAGACTCATCGTATCTGGCATTGCCAAAATCAAAGGGTAGCCTTTAGCCGCCGCCACCATCGCTAAGGCAATTCCAGTATTTCCTGAAGTTGGTTCAATTAAAACCGTTTTACCAGGCTGAATTAGCCCAGCTTCCTCAGCTTTTTGAATCATGCTCACACCAATGCGGTCTTTAACAGAACCCGCTGGGTTCATACTCTCCAGCTTCACGACGATTCTCGCTAGACACCCTTGTTCTTGGGGTAGTCGATTCAGCTGAACCAGAGGCGTATTCCCAACCAATTCCGTGACATTATTAGCAATTCGCATTTTCCACTCCTTAAAGCTTCATGTCCGATATCTGCTCTGAGTGCGATCGCAAGCTCCGTAGTTTTCTGCACTACGTGCCAAAACTCGTGAGCCTATAAATAGCTTTTTTCCTGTACTACGGTTATCTGCTGTGCTTTATGTATTTTAACCTCAATATCCGGTTTCCCGATAGATTTTTAGGTCTTTACATATTTTTTAACTCTTTAACCCTTATTCTGCCGGAGCTATAGGCCAAAAGAAATAAACCCAAGTAATCCTACTCGTTAACCGTAGATTGTGAATATCCGAGAAGGTAATAGTGTCAATACGGTTGGGTTAAGTATGTTCATCCCTCGAAGATCCCCCCAACCGCCCCCTCTGTCTCGCCCGAAGATTTGGGGAATTCGCTACACCCCTTCTTTCGGGGGTTGCACAATTCAGCAAAAAGGAAGCTAGTTGGCTCAATTGTGACAGTCTGCTAGAGATAGAAGTTTAAGTTATTCGGGTTTTGTTTGAGCGGATTCAATCTCTAGAGCAAGAAATTGAGAATCTGAAAGCGCCAAGAAGTGTATACAGTAGCATACCCTTTAAAAACAGAGGGTGTGTCTTATCAAAAGCCTCTAATCGACTGATTTTCGACGTGTTGTATCACAAGGTTGCCTGGTTATCTCAATAGCGATCGCTCTTGTTTCTTAAATGCTGCAAAAAGTTCCGCATTCTGGAGAATAACGCCAGCTTGATTATTAAATATTTGCATATATTTTTGATCGCTCTCGTCAAAACTGGCTTGGAAATAATCGGGCGCTTCCCTTCCATCCGCCGGGTTATATTCGGGAAAATCGCCCAGTTTCCTTTTATTAACTAATTGAGTCACGCCAATCAAATCGCCATCGGGACTAAAAACTGGCATACATAATAAGCTACAAGTGCGATAACCCGTCTGATGATCGGTTTTTTTTGCTGTCTCCGAATCAGGGCGAGAATATAAATCGAAAGCAATATTCAAAGCCTCTCCTGATTCGGCAACTTTGCCAGCATAACCTTGTCCTACTTTCACCCGCAATTCCTTTACCGAACCATCGTCAAAAGGAATCTGCGTCCACAATTCACCAGCCTTTTGATCTAAAATCCACAAAGTGCTACGGTCGGCATTCATCAGTTTCTTGGCTGCTTCCATCACCCGCTTGAGAATTTCTTCCAGCTCCAAACTGCTTTGATTCACAGAACGAGCTGCTGCCATTAGTGCGGCTGCCACTCGTTGTCCCCTAGCTGTTTTATGATAAGAGCGGAAGCTTTCTAAAATCATTTGAATCATCGGGGCATTTTCCGCAAATCGTTCTTCATCTGCTTCCGTAAAACCCTGTTGATCGATTCTTTCTGCTAAGGATGCAGTCCGGTCGCCAAACCGCTTTAATTTGTTGAGTAACTGAATAACTGCGACTAAATTACCCTGCTCATTTAAGAGCGGCAACGCTAACATTGTATAAGTACGATAACCAGTTTTTTTGTCTTGCTCTTTTGCTGCATCAGAGCGAGGATCGTCATAGAAATCAAAGGGAATATTGATAACTTCTTTACGGGCTGCTACCTCGCCCACAATTCCTTTATTAGCAGGTATCCGAATTTCTAAAGAACCATCTCCATCTGCTTCGGCGATAATTGACCAAAATTCATTTTTATCTTCATCTAATAAAAAAATACTCGTGCGATCGGCACTCAATGATTTGCCCGTCTTTAGAGTAATCGAACGCAAGGTGCTATCCAAAATATCATCAAAACCCTGGTTATCCATGACACTATTTAGCATCGCCAGAGTTTGACTTACCACATTTTTTTGCTGAGATTCTGCCTCTTTTTTGACGCTGGCAAATTTCTGGGCGTTTTGCAGAGCAACCCCCGCTTGAGAGTTAAAAATCTGCATATATTTTTCACTATTTCCGTCAAAACTAGCCTTGAAGCATTCGGGGGCTTCAGGCCAATTATCTGGGTTATATTCTGGAAACACACCTAGTTTCTTTTTATTCACTAATTGTGTGACACCTAATAATTCCCCATCAGGACTAAAAACGGGCATACAGAGTAAACTACAAGTGCGATAACCCGTCTTTTGATCCGTTTTTTTGGCTGTCTCCGAATCAGGGTGATCGTACAAATCGAAGGGAAGATTTAAAGTTTCTCCCGATGCGGCAACTTTGCCAGCAAAACCTTGCCCTACTTTGACTCGCAATTCTTGAAAAGAACCGTCTTCAAAAAGAATTTTTGTCCATAGTTCATTTGCCTCTCGATCTATTAGCCAAAGTGTGCTGCGGTCGGCATTCATCAGTTTCTTTGCCGCATCCATAACTCGACCCAGGACTTCTTCAGAATCGAGGCTGCTTTGAGATAGCGATCGCGTTGCTTCTGTGAGTGCTTCTGAGGCTTGTAGTCTTTGGGCTAATTTGTAACAATATTGGCATCTTTCCAAAATTCGTCGAATTGCCGGAGCATAGTCAGCAAACTGTTTTTGATCGGCTTCTGTGAAGCCGTATTTATCAATTCTTTCTGCTAAGCGAGCTTGCGGATTATTCGGCTGCTTTAACTTATTCAGTAATTGGACTACTGCAACTAAATCTCCCTGCTCATTTAATAATGGTAAAATTAACTCGTTGTAGGTGCGATATCCCTTATTGTTGTCTGGCTCGTCCGCTTCCAAATCAGCGGGGTCGTCGCAAAAGCTAAAGGGAGTGCTGACAAATTTTTTGAAATAAGTTAACCGTCCTTTTGTTTCTTTATTTGACAAAATTTGAAGTTCGGGATAATTTCCGTCTTCATGTCTAGCGATAATTGACCAAAGTTCACTTTTTTCTTCATCTATAAAGAAAATTGTCGTGCGATCTACGCTCAATAGTTCGCCCATTTTAAAGGTAATAGAACCTAATATTTCTGAAAGAATATCATTAAATGTTTTGCCTTCCATCACGCTAAGCATAGATAGAAGTTTTTGTTCTTGGGTGGCAACAATCTGCATAAAGTCGGCGTGCATATCCGCTAATGCCTTGTTCACCCATCTCTCGTTAAATACAGAGGCATAAATGCGGTTACAAACCTTTAATTTCCCTTCCCGCTTGACAATTGCTCCTGAGAGTAGCAATTCGATTTGTTCTGGACTTTGGTCAAATGCTAATTCATCTCGTTGCAAAATTAACTGATAGATATCCAGTAGCGCACGGCTTCGCTGTCCAATTCGGAGAATGCGATCGCGTATCGTCTTGAGATGTGGTGGTTCATCCATCGCTTCCCAACTCTCGATGATACGCGATCGCACTAATTTCTCAACCCAGTCTGGGATTTGGTTAATGGGTAATAAGTTTTGCTCTGCTTGTTGAAGGACTAATTTGCAAAGTTTTTGGGTAAGAAACGGCTGTCCTCCCGTCCAATCTAAGACCGCTTTTAGCGTTTCTTGAGGATTGCTAATTTTCCCTGCTAACCCCCCTGTTAAAAGCTGCGCTTCGTCTAATTGAAAACCATATAGTTCAATTGCACGACCAATATTAAAAGGAGTACGATTTTTGTCTTGCATCAAATCAGAGGGACTCGCCACCCCCAGCAAGGCAAAAGTTAGACGTTCGTATTCATTGCAGGCGCGGATAAATGCAAAAAAGTCATCAGTCTTAAAATTTAAGCTGAGGACGTTATCAATTTCGTCGATAAAAATAACAATTTTCTGGCTGACTGATGTTAGCAGCACTTGTTCAATAAATTCACTCAAGCGCTGTACCGGAGGTAGAAAAGCGCGATCGCGCAACCAACTCTGTAAGTTAATCTTGTCTGAAAGCTGGAAACTCGTCACCAAACGCCGCATCACTCCTGCATACCACTGATCCGGCGTAATATCTTGGCTACCAATTTTCGTCAAGTCTATCGCTGCACAGGCAAATCCTTCCGCTTGCAGCTTGTGCATCGTTCGCACCCGCAAGCTAGTTTTCCCCATCTGCCGACAATTCAGCACATAACAAAACTCTCCGGCTTTGAGTCCTTCATAAAGGTCAAAATCTGCCTGTCGCACTACATAAGTAGGAGCATCAAGAGGTAAATGTCCACCCACCTTATAGTTATAGCCTAGGCTTGGATTTTGACTCATAAGTGGTTCTGATTGGGTAGAAAACACCATGCTTCTGATAAATGAGTTTTTTGTAAATAGTTAATAACTGATCAATACTTTTTGCTCGCAGTGCCATAGCGTTAGCGAAGCGAGGCGTTAGCCTAGCGCCGACCTGTCGGTTCGCTCACCATATCTTCATCACCGCAATCCTTTTTCTCGCAACAACGCATCAGCCCAAACAGCATTCTCTCCCTTTAAAGGTGGTATCGCAGGCTGAGTATAATCCACTGTTAAATCAAATCCCGCCCGGTCATATACGCCGCTTAACAAAGTTTGTAATTCCAGTTGCACTTCTGCATCACCAGACTGCAAGGGTAAGGGGAATGACGGAATTTCTTCTTGTACACTAAAGGCATACAAATGAGCTACAGGACGTCTATGCGCTTGACTCACTAAAATTCGATAATCCGCCTGAATATGACTCTCGATAGGCATAGGTTTTCCTCTTCTAAGTAGATCAATTTCTACTAAATGGGAGGCACTTGTTAAAACTTGTTGTCGCTTAGCTTCATACACTTTTCGCCCAACTCCTGCACCTTTATTTTTAGGGGAAAGGATTTCTATAACCGTGATTACGTCACCCGTTTTTACTTCTCTAATTTCTAGGTAGCCTTCCCTGGTTTCTTCGGGAATTGGTACTGTTACTGTTATTGGTTCGCGGGGGGAGGTAAGCGTTGCGGTTGATTGAGATTGGGTGGCATTTGGGTTAGAGAATACCGTCACATCAGGAATCATTACCAAGTCGCTATCTTTTACATCGCTTAAATAAATTCGCTTTTCAATTGCTACTCGATATTTAGGACGGAGAGAGGGTGCTATAGCATCAGCGATCGCAGTAATTAACCGATGATGTACCTCAGCCCACAATTCAGGATTTTCTAAGTATGGATCTACCCCTGGAAATGGAGAAGGCATTTTCTGACCTCTAGCAACAATTGTGTCAAGTTCTCTCTAGTATCTAAAATTTTCCCAAGCGATCGCTAAAATATTGCCGATATAAATCGAAGCGTGGCGTGACATAGTTACCCTGCAATTGTACTAGCCCCATACTGTGCAACTTAAATGCTGTCACTGACTCCAATTCTACGGGTACATCAGCTGTCACCACCTTAGCGAAAGCAGCAGCTAACTCTCTATGTTGTTGCAAATTCCACAAATGTCTTCGCAAATGGTCATCATAAAGTCCCGCCTCTGTGGGAGCAGTTTCTAACAATTGCTCCATCGTAATCGTCTGCTGCGCGATATGATAAAGAGCCAGCCGCACTAGATAGGGATGTCCGCCCACCAGCGTCATCAATTGTTTAATCTGGCTTGCATTCCCATTCAGTCCATGACGCTGAGTTAAATCTTGCACCTGTTCCGGGCTAAAATCTGGCAACTCAATTGGCAATCCTACGTTAAACGGCGATTGATTGACATTCAGAGGGATATAAACTTCCGTTGAGTGTACTACAACTAGGCGCAATTGTTGCCAGCGATCGCTATCGCCTCCACCATATCCAGCTTCCTCATACCAAGCACGTAGCAACCCAAAAAAGTCATCGGCAATTTTCGGATATTGAAAAACCCGATCTACCTCATCCAAACCTAACACCAGGGGACTCTCGGTTCCTGACAACAAACAATCTTCAAAATAAGCAGTACAATTATCCTTACTGCCATAAGTATCAGACCAATAATCATCAACTTGATGTGGTAGCCGCAGCTTTCGAGAAATTCTCGCGCAAAACCACTTTAATAGTTGATTCAAATTTGTAAAAACTGCTGTATCTGCGTGTTGAAAACTCAACGGAACTGTGCGATATCCCTGCTCTTTTGCCTGATACAAAATCCTCGCCATCAGGGAAGTTTTCCCCATCTGTCTCGGTGCTTTAATCCTAATCAGCGCCCCTGGTTGCAAAATTTCCTTGTAACACTGAGCTTCATAGGGAACTCTTTCCACATAAAAAGCCGAAGCCAAACGTACTTGACCGCTTGGTAACTCTGGTTCTGCTACTGGTAAAGGGGAGGGGATTGTCGATTGTGAAGCGATTTTTGGGGAGATTGATTCTTCCCAAAACATCGCGTGATTTTGGATTGTAGAGACGTTGTATGCAATGTCTCTATACTTTGCCCTCCCATCCCCCGAATCTCCCATTCCCCATTCCCCCTTACTTGCTAAAAGGTTCAGGACTTCTTGCACAATTGCAGTATCAGCCGGGGATTCCCACTCAAGTTGCCCAATTCCCTGCAAATAGCCGCGTAAATCGTGGTTTAAAGACGAATTTAAGGGACAATTAACGCGAATAGGTAGCACAACTGGCTTATGATGAATAAAACTCAACTCTTTAGCCCGTCGTAACTCTTCGAGTGCCATTTCACTAACCGCAGCTTGGGGAGAAAGTAGCAACAAAAAATAGTCGCAGTGTTGCAATTCAGTATCAATGCGATCTAGTGAATTTTCTGGGAAATCAGAGGACTTACCCAAATTATTTGCGTCTACAGTAGCCATAAATGCTGTGTGTCCAGCAGCATTTATAGCTTCATAAAACTGAGCCGCAAGGCTCCGATCAGGCTCAACAGCCGAATAGGAAATAAAAACTCTTAAATTAGGCGCTGCTTCTTGTGAGGGTGATTTTTGGTTAATGATTACTGACGCTTCTGTAGATTGTGACTGCTGCTTAACGGCGCGTTCTATTGCTCCTTTAAAGTTCTTTTTTGTAACTTTTTCATCTAAGGCATTTGACAGCTTTTTCCATAACTTATAGCCAACATCTTTTTCTATATACTGAGGGTGAAGAGGGTAAATATCTTCATAAGTTTTACCTTCCCAAGACCCTGTAAATACTTGCCGTTCGAGGTCATTTAGATATTTTCCGTTACTAGCACAAATTAAGCTATCTGTAAACTCTAATGCCTCTTTAACATCCATAGGTTGTGTAAATTTTTGTTTGAAAAAATCAAGTATTTTTTCAAAGTTTAACTAAGTAGTAGCCTATATTATACAAAATGCAACTGTTCCAGTCCGCCGATATTCCGTCTGGGAAGACAGGTAAAATGCTTGCCATGATTAGGATAGCAGGCAAGAGTATCGCTCCCCAGCCGGGAAGAAAAATCTCTTTTCTTCCTCTGTCCCTGTCTTTCTGTTTCCCCTGTACCCTATGTATCATACATTTCTGATAGAAGAGAATTTTTACGGAGTTTTTCTGAGCTTTACTGGGGTTTTCGGCAGCTAGAAGGGCATATTAGAGAGCGATCGCGTACTTTGCACACAAGAATAAGCGATCGCGCATAGTTACTTGTCGTCAGCTCAACTTAGAAAAAATACTCAAAATTTCTGAGCTTTCCTGGTTGCTATCTAATGAAACATAAGTGAAACTACTGATATAAGTTTCCAATTCACCCGGTTTTACTTTTAGAAATAATACATAATTAATATAATGTATTTATCCAAATAATTATGATTGTCAAATTAGAATTATCACAACTGACTTCATTAATTTTATTTATTACTTCGCAGAATTTTTGTCAGGGTAATAGAGATGTTTAATCCCACCACAGTGATGATTGATACCTTCGTTGAATGCCTGCGGGCTGGCTACCGCCGCACTTACGGCGGACTCAAACCAGACTACGCCGACATCATCGCTTGGGCTGGAAACATGGCGCTGGAAAACATTGCCAACAGCGATGCCCTTTATCACAACGTCGAACACACAATTTACGTCACATTAGTGGGACAGGAAGTTTTGCGGGGGAAGCAAATTCGCGAAGGTAGAGTGTACTGCGAAGATTGGTTGCACGCCATCATTTCTTTGTTGTGCCACGATATCGGGTACGTTAAAGGCGTTTGTCTGGCTGACCGAAACAGTGAAAGACTGTATGCCACAGGTGTAAACGGCACAATGGTTTCCCTACCTCCAGGTTTAACCGATGCCAGCCTCACACCTTACCATGTGGATCGGGGAAAACAGTTTATTGAAGAGCGCTTTGGCGGTCACAAACTAATTGATGCCGAAGTGATTAAGCGCAATATCGAATTAACCCGTTTTCCTGTGCCAGCAGACGAAGATCATCAAGACACAACAAACTTTCCCGGATTAATTCGCGCCGCCGATTTAATCGGGCAAATGAGCGATCCGCGCTACTTGCAAAAAATTAGTGCCTTGTTCTACGAATTTGAAGAAACAGGAGTGAACAAAGACTTAGGCTACTGCAACCCAGGCGACTTGCGGAGAAACTACCCAAAGTTTTATTGGAATGTTGTTTTTCCCTACATTCAAACAGGGTTGGATTTCTTGGACGTGACGCAAGAGGGAAAGCAGATTTTGGCGAACCTCTACGCGAACGTGTTTCGGGTCGAGTACGAATCCCCCGTAGCTCACAAGCGTTAAGCGATCGCTCATCGTACCATCTCTCGTTCCCAGGTCAGAGCAGGGAATGCTATACAAGTGAGGCGGTCGTCACTTATATAAAAAATCAGTTTGATGCACTACACTCTGACTCCTCCACGCCAATCGCCATACCAGGGTGAACCCCCGCAAGGCGCTGGCTTCCTAACCCACCAAGTGCAAAGGAAGGGGTTGGGGGTTAAGTTCTGTGGGGAAACACAAAAGAAAAGATGTCAACAGATGTCTCTATAAGGCAGAATCATCATTGAGATGACAGCACCTGCGACTTAATATTCGGCTACCGCAATTAGTAAACATCCTTTAAAGAATAAAGCTATGCCAACTGCACAGGCACCCACCGATACAGATAATCTCGACGAAAGACAACTACTCAAAACCCTAGCAGCTGTAAAAAAAGGTGACTTTTCTGTTCGGATGCCTATCGACCAGACTGGCATAGCCGGGAAAATAGCCGATACCCTCAACGACGTTATTGAGCTGAACCAGAGGATGGCAGCCGAATTAGAGCGAATTAGCACCATTGTGGGGAAAGAAGGCAAAATCTCCGAACGTGCCTCCTTGGGAAGCGCAGGCGGTTCCTGGGAGAAGAGTGTTGAATCGGTCAATACACTGATTACAGATTTAGTTCAACCTACAGCTGAAACTGCTCGTGTGATCCGGGCAGTTGCCAATGGCGACCTATCTCAGAGAATAGCGACGGAAATTGAAAACAGACCCCTCAAGGGTGAATTTCTGCAAACCGCGCAAGTCGTCAACACGATGGTGGATCAGCTTTCGTCCTTCGCCTCGGAAGTAACGCGGGTGGCGCGTGAGGTGGGGACAGAAGGTAAGCTGGGCGTTCAAGCAGAAGTTAAGGGCGTTGCCGGAACTTGGAAGGATTTAACCGACAACGTAAACTTAATGGCGGGTAACTTGACAGCGCAGGTGCGGAATATTGCCGAAGTTACCACAGCTGTTGCTAACGGCGACCTTTCCAAGAAAATCACCGTAGATGTGAAAGGGGAAATTTTAGAACTGAAAAACACCGTCAACGTCATGGTGGAT
Organism: Trichocoleus sp. FACHB-90; assembly: GCF_014695505.1. Classification (NCBI taxonomy): domain Bacteria; kingdom Bacillati; phylum Cyanobacteriota; class Cyanophyceae; order Leptolyngbyales; family Trichocoleusaceae; genus Trichocoleus; species Trichocoleus sp. FACHB-90. Next base: position 106,530 of record NZ_JACJOK010000023.1, on the reverse strand, counting down.
CAGCTAAACTCCTTTGCTAGTGAAGTAACGCGGGTGGCGCGAGAAGTAGGAACGGAAGGTAAACTAGGCGGTCAGGCAGAAGTTAGAGGTGTAGCCGGAACCTGGAAGGATTTGACGGACTCGGTGAACTTAATGGCGGGTAACTTGACAGCGCAGGTGCGGAACATTGCCGAAGTTACCACGGCTGTTGCTAATGGCGACCTTTCCAAGAAAATTACCGTAGATGTCAAAGGCGAAATTTTGGATTTGAAAGACACCATCAACGTGATGGTGGATCAGTTGAATTCCTTTGCCTCGGAAGTGACGCGGGTGGCGCGAGAGGTAGGTGCAGACGGGAAACTGGGCGGTCAGGCAGAAGTTAGAGGTGTAGCCGGAACTTGGAAGGACTTGACCGACAGCGTGAACTTCATGGCGGGAAGTTTGACAGCGCAGGTGCGGAATATTGCCGAAGTTACTACAGCTGTTGCTAATGGCGACCTTTCCAAGAAAATCACCGTAGATGTCAAAGGCGAAATTTTGGAGTTGAAAAACACCGTCAATACGATGGTGGATCAACTCAATTCCTTTGCCTCGGAAGTCACCAGAGTGGCGCGAGAGGTGGGAACGGAAGGTAAGTTAGGCGTACAAGCCGAAGTTGGTGGAGTTGCTGGCACCTGGAAGGATCTTACCGACTCTGTAAACTTGATGGCGGGGAACTTGACAGCGCAGGTGCGAAATATTGCCGAAGTTACCACGGCTGTTGCTAATGGCGACCTTTCTAAGAAAATTACTGTAGATGTCAAAGGTGAAATTTTAGAGCTGAAAAACACCGTTAACATCATGGTGGATCAGCTTTCGTCTTTTGCCTCGGAAGTAACGCGGGTGGCGCGAGAGGTAGGCGCAGACGGGAAGCTGGGAGGTCAAGCTGAAGTCAAGGGTGTAGCAGGAACTTGGAAGGACTTGACCGACAGTGTGAACTTCATGGCGGGAAGTTTGACAGCGCAGGTGCGAAATATTGCCGAAGTTACCACAGCTGTTGCTAATGGCGACCTTTCCAAGAAAATTACCGTCGATGTGCGCGGGGAAATTCTGGAGTTAAAAAACACCGTCAATACGATGGTGGATCAACTCAATTCCTTCGCCTCGGAAGTCACCAGAGTGGCGCGAGAGGTGGGAACGGAAGGTAAGTTAGGCGTACAAGCAGAAGTGCGCGGTGTGGCGGGAACTTGGAAGGACTTGACCGACAGTGTTAACTCGATGGCGGGTAACTTGACAGCGCAGGTGCGGAATATTGCCGAAGTGACGACGGCGGTGGCGAATGGCGACTTGTCGAAGAAAATTACCGTAGATGTCAAAGGCGAAATTTTAGAGCTGAAAAACACCATTAATATCATGGTGGATCAACTTTCGTCCTTTGCCTCGGAAGTCACCAGAGTTGCCCGTGAGGTGGGTTCGGAAGGTAAGCTGGGCGTACAAGCAGAAGTGCGCGGTGTAGCGGGAACCTGGAAAGACTTGACCGACAGCGTGAACTCGATGGCGGGGAACCTGACGGAACAAGTGCGAAATATTGCGGAAGTGGCGACTGCGATCGCTAACGGCGACCTCTCTAAAAAAATTACTGTCCAAGTTAAAGGCGAAATTCTAGAACTGAAAAACACCATTAATATCATGGTGGATCAGCTTTCGTCTTTTGCCTCGGAAGTCACCAGAGTTGCCCGTGAGGTGGGTTCAGAAGGTAAACTGGGTGTCCAAGCTGATGTCCGGGGTGTAGCGGGAACCTGGAAAGATTTAACCGACAGCGTGAACTTCATGGCGGGAAGTTTGACAGCGCAAGTGCGGAACATCGCCGCCGTCACGACGGCGGTAGCTAACGGCGACTTGTCGAAGAAAATCACCGTAGATGTCAAAGGTGAAATTTTAGAACTGAAAAACACCGTCAACACGATGGTGGATCAACTCAACTCCTTCGCCTCGGAAGTAACGCGGGTGGCGCGAGAGGTGGGAACTGAAGGTAAGTTAGGCGTACAAGCCGAAGTGCGTGGTGTCGCCGGAACTTGGAAGGACTTGACCGACAGCGTGAACTTCATGGCGGGAAGTTTGACAGCGCAGGTGCGAAATATCGCCGAAGTTACCACAGCTGTTGCTAATGGCGACCTTTCCAAAAAAATTACCGTAGATGTCAAAGGCGAAATTTTAGAGTTGAAAAACACCATTAATACAATGGTGGATCAACTCAACTCTTTTGCTAGTGAAGTAACGCGGGTTGCCCGCGAAGTCGGTTCGGAAGGTAAATTAGGAGTACAAGCTTACGTCCGGGGTGTCGCCGGAACTTGGAAAGATTTAACCGACAACGTAAACTCAATGGCGGGTAACTTGACAGCGCAAGTGCGAAATATTGCCGAAGTTACCAAAGCTGTTGCTAACGGCGACCTTTCCAAGAAAATCACTGTTGATGTCAAAGGCGAGATTTTGGATCTCAAAGACACGATCAACGTGATGGTGGATCAGCTTTCGTCCTTCGCCTCAGAAGTCACCAGAGTGGCGCGTGAGGTGGGAACGGAAGGGAAATTAGGCGGTCAAGCAGAGGTGCGCGGCGTTGCTGGAACCTGGAAAGACTTGACCGACAACGTAAACTCAATGGCGGGTAACTTAACCGCGCAGGTGCGCGGTATTGCCAAAGTCGTGACGGCGGTAGCCAATGGCGACTTGAAGCGAAAACTGATGCTAGAGGCGAAGGGAGAAATTGAAACCTTAGCTGATACGATCAACGAGATGATCGACACCCTGGCAACCTTTGCTGAGCAAGTTACCACCGTGGCGCGTGAGGTGGGAATTGAAGGTAAACTGGGAGGTCAGGCGAAGGTTCCGGGGGCTGCTGGCACTTGGCGGGCGCTGACAGATAACGTGAACGAACTGGCGGCGAATCTGACAACCCAGATCCGGACAATTGCTGAAATTGCTACCGCCGTGACTAAGGGAGATTTGACCCGCACGATTAACGTCCAAGCGGAAGGCGAGGTGGCAGTCCTCAAAGATAACATCAACCAGATGATCGCTAACCTGCGGGAGACTACGCAGAAAAATACTGAGCAAGATTGGTTGAAGACCAACTTAGCCAAGTTTACCCGAATGTTACAAGGTCAGCGAGATTTGGAGACTGTCTCCAAACTGATTTTGTCGGAACTCGCACCTTTGGTTTCCGCGCAACACGGCGTATTTTACTTGATGGAAGGATCTATCGACCATCAGATTTATCTAAAACTTCTGAGTACCTACGCCTACCGGGAACGCAAGCATCTAGCAAATCGTTTCCATCTGGGTGAAGGTTTGGTGGGACAATGCGCCATAGAAAAAGAACGGATTCTGCTCACCGAAGTACCAGACAATTACATCAAGATTAGCTCTGGCTTAGGGGAATCTACCCCAATTAATGTCGTTGTTTTACCAGTTTTGTTTGAAGGACAAGTTACAGCAGTTATTGAACTTGCCTCTTTCCGAAGATTTAGCGAAATTCACCTGACTTTCTTCGATCAACTCACTGAAAGTATTGCCATTGTGTTGAACACGATCGCTGCTTCGATGAGAACAGAAGAATTGCTCAAACAATCGCAATCTCTGGCAGAAGAACTGCAAACTCAGCAAAAAGAACTAACTGATACTAATAAGCGACTGGAACAACAAGCGAAATCGCTGCAAGCATCGGAAGAACTGCTGAAAAGACAGCAGGAACAGTTGCAACAAACTAATGAGGAGTTGGAAGAGCGATCGCGCTTGTTGGCACGCCAAAACCGAGAAGTTGAACGCAAAAATCAGGAGATTGAACAAGCAAGGCAGTCTGTGGAGGAGAAAGCTGAACAACTGGCGCTTACTTCCAAATATAAATCAGAGTTTCTGGCAAATATGTCCCACGAACTGCGGACACCACTCAATAGTTTGTTGATATTAGCCAGACTGCTTTCTGATAACAGTGACGGCAACTTGACAGGCAAGCAAGTTGAATACAGCCGTACAATTCATTCAGCAGGTACTGATTTATTAGGTCTGATTAATGACATTCTGGATCTGGCAAAAATTGAATCTGGAACTATGTCAGTTGATGTTGACCAGATGTTATTTGCCGAATTACGAAGCCAGATGGAACGCACATTCGGGCAAGTAGCCCACGACAAAGGACTCGATTTTGTCTTAGACTTTGAGTCAGCTCTGCCAAGGGCGATGTATACCGACGCGAAACGTTTACAACAAGTCCTGAAAAATCTGCTTTCCAATGCCTTTAAATTTACCGACAGAGGGGAAGTACGATTGCAAGTGCAGGTGGCGACAGGTGGATGGAATAAAGACCAAGTAGAATTAAACCGCGCTCAAGCTGTGATCGCTTTTGCAGTCAGGGATACGGGCATTGGCATTGAGCCGGGTAAGCAGAAAATAATTTTTGAGGCGTTTCAGCAAGCTGATGGCACCACCAGCCGCAAATACGGCGGTACGGGACTAGGCTTATCTATCAGCCGAGAAATTGCCCGACTGCTGGGCGGAGAAATTCGCCTGGTAAGCAGTCCCGGTCAGGGAAGCACGTTTACTCTATATTTACCCCAAACTTACCACGGCAACGCAGAAGACGGCAGCAGTACGAGTAGGCAAGCGCCAGCTATTATGCTTAACGCAGCGCCAAGTCGGATTTCATTGCCTGCCATACCAGCAAGCCCGGTTCCCCCAGCCTCGTCTCAACAGGACGGTTCTATTGTCTCTAACCCGATGCCTATTGACGAAGGCAGGGCTTATGTGCAGTCGCCGTCAGCGATCGCTGATGACCGAGAGAATATTGAACAAGGCGATCGCATCCTGCTAATCATCGAAGATGATGTCAACTTTGCGCGGATCATGTTAGATATGGCACGAGAGCAAGGTTTCAAAGGTCTGGTAGCCTTGCGAAGCGATACAGGTCTGGCAATGGTGCGACACTATCAGCCAGACGCGATTATGCTGGATATCCGGTTGCCAATCATGGATGGCTGGACGGTGCTAGACCGTTTGAAGCACGATCCGGCAACTCGGCACATCCCGGTACATATCCTCTCCGTTGAGGAAGGACAACAGCGCAGTTTGCAACAGGGAGCGATCGCTTATCTGAAAAAACCTGTGTCCAGCGAAGCCATAACTAAGGCGCTGACTGAAATTAAAGGTTTTGTTGAGCGTCCAGTCAAGAACTTGCTCGTCGTAGAAGACGACGAAAATCAACGCCACAGCATTGTAGAGTTAATCGGCAACAGTGATGTTGTTACAACTGCTGTGGGTACGGGTGAGGAAGCGCTGGAAACCTTGAGAAACGGACACTTTGACTGTCTCGTTTTAGATTTGGGATTGCCCGACATGACTGGCTTTGAACTGATTGAACGGATTAAGCAAGAGCCAAACATGAATCGGCTGCCAATCATTGTTTATACAGGCAGAGAGCTTACCAGGGCGCAAGAAACCGAACTCAAGCGCATCGCAGATACAATTATCATCAAAGACGTGCGATCGCCTGAACGTCTCCTTAATGAAACAGCTTTGTTCCTGCACCGAGTCCAGGCTAACTTGCCTCAAACCAAGCGCCAAATGCTCGAACAGTTGCATCAGAACGATCCCGTACTTGCTGGCAAAAAAGTCCTGATTGTAGACGACGATGTGCGTAACATCTTCGCCTTGACAAGTATGCTAGAGCAGCAGCAAATGCAGGTTTTGTATGCTGAAAACGGTAGAGATGGTATCGCTAAGTTGCAAGAAACCCCCGACATTGATATCGTTCTCATGGACGTGATGATGCCGGAAATGGACGGTTACGAGACGATGAAAGCCATTCGCGAGATCGCCCAATTCGCATCGCTACCGATGATCGCCCTCACCGCCAAAGCTATGAAAGGCGATCGCGAGAAGTGTATCGAAGCAGGCGCCTCCGACTACATCACCAAACCTGTCGATACGGAGCAATTACTTTCGCTGCTGCGAGTTTGGCTCTATCGCTAAGAGGATGTTTGAAAAGTGCTTTTTCAAACGCTATGGGTTAGAGATACCCCTAAATCCCCCGATAAATTGGGGACTTTGAAGATTTCCACCCCTTAAAAAGGGGACTAGGGGGGATCTCCAAGATTTCAGCGTCACATAGATAATTCAAACATCCTCTAAGGGACTAGCAATTAGATTATGTTTGCCCACGCATACCCACTAATTGCCCGAACAGTGGATATAAGTGGGCAAACTACTATTGCTAAGGGATTAGGGATTAAGGAAGATACCTATTTTCTAGGAGTCTGCCATACTTAGACTTTAATAATTTCGAGAAAGTTGTTTTCTTAAAAACGACTTTCTCGAAATCCTTGCATTTATAAAAATAAAGGAGGTGGAATACTAGCCTTATGCAACTTGCTGATCGCCTTGTCTCCATGAAACAAACTGAACTAGAAGACATAGAAATTCAGTTGCTATTAGAAGGTGTGTATCAGTACTACGGTTTTGATTTCAGAAATTATGCCCCAGCCTCACTGAAACGCCGTATTTGGAACACCATTCGAGAGGAAGAGTTAACTAGCGTATCCGCACTTCAGGAAAAGGTACTCCACAATCCAGGATGTATGGAGAGATTTCTGCTCAATCTCTCCGTCAATGTTACTGCTATGTTTCGCGACCCCACTTTTTATTTAGCATTTAGGCACAAGGTTGTACCGCTATTGCGAACCTATCCATTTATTCGGATATGGTGTGCAGGATGTTCCACTGGCGAAGAAGTCTATTCTATGGCAATTATGCTGCAAGAAGAAGGGCTTTATCATCGGTGCCGAATCTACGCTACCGACATGAACGAAATGGTATTAAGAAAAGCTAAAGTTGGAATCTTTCCCTTGCAAATGATGCAAGAATATACCCAGCAATATATTAATGCTGGCGGTAAAAAGTCTTTTTCTGAGTATTACACTGCCGCTTATGATAACGCTATTTTTAACTCGTCCCTGAAGGAAAATGTCATCTTTTCCCAACATAATCTGGCTATTGATGGTTCGTTCAATGAATTTAATGTTATATTGTGCCGAAATGTTCTGATTTATTTTAATCAATTGCTTCAAGAGCGGGTTCACAATCTTTTGTATGAAAGCCTCGGTAGATTTGGAATTTTGGGATTAGGACGGCAAGAATCACTCAAAGCAACTCCTCACGAAAGACACTATGAAGAGTTGGAAGGCAATGAGAAGCTTTACAGACGGATACGGTGAAAAGGCAAAAGTAACTTCTCGTTCCCAGTGTCTAGCTGGGAATGAAACTATAGGAGGTTCTGCCTCCCCCTGCGGACAGAAATTATAAAAGTTGCGGCAGTTGCCGCAACTTTAGCATTGCCAGTTAGAAGGCTGGAAATTCAGAGACGAGAAAAGAGTTATGGCAGTTGAAATTGTCGTCATCGGTACGTCGTTGGGTGGTTTAGATGCCCTCAGCTGCCTTCTAGCAGGTCTGCCAAAAAATTTCCCCTGTGCTGTGGTTGTGGCACAACACCGCCATAAAGACCCCAACAACGCCTTGTGCAGCGTTCTACAGCAATATAGCCCTCTGCCGCTGACAGAGGCGGAAGATAAACAAGAAATTCAGCCAAGAAGGGTATATTTGGCTCCCGCCGATTATCATTTGCTGGTGGAAGCAGGTCACTTTGCTCTCTCCACTGAGGCTCCTGTCACCCATGCAAGACCGTCTATTGATGTATTGTTTGAGTCAGCAGCTGATGCTTATGGCGATCGCGTTATCGGGGTGATTTTGACGGGAGCAAGTCGGGATGGTGTTTGGGGACTGCTGAAAATCAAAGCACACGGCGGATTAGCTATAGTTCAAGACCCGGAAACAGCAGAAAGTCGTATTATGCCAGAAGCAGCGATCGCATCTGTAGAGGTAGACTGGATTTTGCAGATACACGACATTGCCCCGTGTTTAATCAAACTTTGTCAACCAGCAGTCCAGTAAATAGCAGGCTTGCTACACCTAACAGTATCAGGGCGTTGCATTTAAAAATGTAGAACTGTAAAACTCTTATTTCTACATTCTGGATTCCTGTGCCTGAAGTTTGTAACCTTGGATAGTGGTATCCAATGCTAAATACTGCCAGTCTCAGAAGAACCGCGATTTTATCAATTCCGCCTTTGTTTAACGCACCGCTATAAAATGCAGCCCAAAGATAAAGTTAATGTCCTTTTAGTGGACGATCATCCAGAAAATCTGTTGGCTTTAGAGGCAATACTGGGCAGCCTCGGCCAAAATTTGGTAAGAGCCACATCGGGCGAACAAGCCTTGAGGTGTCTACTAAATCAAGATTTTGCTGTGATTTTGCTCGATGTCCAGATGCCAGGAATGGATGGATTTGAGACAGCGACGTTGATTAGACAACGCCCAGCGTCGCGCTACACCCCCATTATTTTCCTAACAGCATTCAGCACCAGCGACAATTTTGTGTTTAAAGGTTATTCTCTTGGTGCGGTGGACTACCTGCTGAAGCCTCTAGAGCCGGAAATATTATTATCCAAGGTGGCGGTGTTTGTTGACCTGTTTAAAAAGACAGAGGAGGTAAAACGACAAGCTACACAACTTGCAGCCGTCAATGCAAACCTGAGACAAAGTGAAGAGCAATTTCGTTCTTTGAGTGCTTGCTCGCCTGTTGGTATTTTCTTAACAGATATCGAAGGTAACTGTACCTACACCAACCCACGCTACCAAGCTATTTATGGCATCACCCTTGAGGATAGCTTAGGAGAAGGTTGGGCTACCGCAATTCATCCCGATGACCGCGAGGTGGTCTTTAGCAGTTGGTATGCCTGCGCCAATGAAGGCAGGGAATACTCGAACGAGTTTCGCGTACAAACGCCTCATGACGGCATAGTGCGTTGGGTTAATGCCCGCTCATCCCCAATGCTCTCCGCTCAAGGCGAACTTATCGGTTATGTTGGCACAGTAGAAGACATCACCGAGCGCAAAGCCGCAGAAGAAGCACGCGCTCAAATTATTCGCGAACAGGTGGCACGACAGGAAGCAGAGGCGGCAAACCGGGTAAAAGACGAGTTCTTAGCAACCCTTTCCCACGAACTCCGCACCCCCCTGAACTCAATGCTGGGCTGGACGCAACTGCTCCGGAGTCGGAAATTTGATGAAAAGACTACGGCTCGTGCTTTGGAAACGATTGAGCGCAACGCGAAGTTGCAGGCGCAACTCATCGAGGATATTTTGGATGTCTCGCGGATTATTCGAGGCAAACTGAATCTCAATATTTGCCAAATCAACCTGATACCAATTATTGAGGCGGCGATAGATACGTTGCGTCTGGCAGCTGTTGATAAGGAGATTCAACTAGATTTTGAAATGGATTGCTCTTTAAAGGAGGGGGACAATTTATCGAGAACACCCCTGATTGTCTCCGGCGATCCCAGCCGCTTGCAGCAAGTTGTCTGGAATCTTCTCTCAAATGCGATTAAGTTCACACCTGCGGGAGGACGTGTCGAAGTTGAACTGTCAGTCGTCAGGAAATTGTCAAGTTGGAATGTGGAAACGCCAACAGACAGCTATGCCCAAATCAAAGTAAGCGACACCGGCGTTGGCATTAGCGCAGACTTTCTGCCGTATATTTTTGATCGCTTCCGTCAGGCTGATAGCACAACAACAAGGCGATATGGCGGTCTGGGACTGGGGTTGGCGATTGTCCGCCACTTGGTGGAACTGCAAGGCGGTACTGTATTTGCCCAGAGTGAAGGAGAGGATCAGGGGGCGACGTTTATTGTAAATCTGCCACTCCCTGGAAGTAAGGAAGTTGTTTCGGAAGACAAGGGAGACTTGGGACAGGAAGTTACCTTGTCCCCCACTCCTAATTCCGAGCATCCGATAACCCCATCCTCCCATCACTCCCTCACAGGGTTGCAGGTACTGGTGGTGGATGACGATACTGATACTCGCGATTTTCTGACTACAGTGCTAGAAGAATATCAGGTGCAAGTGACGGCTGTGGCATCGGTGCAGGAGGCACTCCAGGCACTTGAACATTTGAAACCAGATGTACTGGTGAGCGATATTGGGATGCCGATGGAGGACGGTTATGGGTTGATCCGCAAAGTCAGATCCTTGGAGGCAGAGCATGGGGAGACGATTCCAGCGATCGCTCTGTCTGGGTATGCTAAGGGTGAAGAGCGATCGCGATCGCTAGAAGCTGGCTTTCAGACGCATCTACCTAAACCAGTGCAGCCAGCTGAATTAATCGCAATGGTTGCCCAACTTGCCCAAAGAGAAAATATCTCGGATTTGGAGCGTTCGGAGACTAATACTTAATTAGGTTTTTTGCTAATAGCTAATGGCTTTTAATAATTAGCCATTAGCTTTTAACAATTAGCCATTAGCCATTAGCCATTAGCCATTAGCCATTAGCTATTAGCTATTAGCTAATTGCCTTTTTAAAACCTTCCGCTTCTGTTGAAATAAACCCGCTCTAGTTCATTCAAGTCTCGGCGCAACATTGCCCAGTCGCTTTCCGCCTGACCGCCCAAACGTCGGCGCTGCATGAAAGTATTTATTTGATATGCGCTAGTTAGCACTTGCTGGACATCAGAGGTAGCAGCTTGACGATCGTTGTAGCGATCGCGCAGCCGATTTGTCGCACTTTCAAAATTTTTGGCATACTGGTTAATTTGGTCTTCGCGGTTGGAACCATCCAGACGAGTGCGGTCTAGTGCTTGGTCGAGGCTATTGCGAAACCGATTGGCGTTTCTTTCTATGTTGTTTACCAGTTGCTGCACTTGCCCATTGTAGGATCGACGATCGCCTCCTGGTGTGGTCGTTCCTGGGGCGATGCGATCTAGTTGCGCCAAGTCCCGACGCAGGCTCGCCCACTCGCGTTCAGCGTCACCTCCCAAACGTCTGCGCTGCATAAATTCATCTATTCTAGCTGCCCTGTTTAGCACTTCCCGAACATCACTGGAAGCAACTTGTCGTCTGTTGTAGCGATCGCGCAGCCGATTTGTCGCTTCTTCAAAATTTCTGATGTACTCGTTGATGTTATCTTCTCTGCTGGAACCATCCATACGGCTGCGATCTAGCGCTTGGTCGATGAGATTGCGAAAACTATCTGTTCTCGTTTCTATCCGCTCTAAAAGTTGCTCAATTTGCCCGTAGTAGCGGCGATCCAGGCTTTGCGCCTGTACCTGTTGGGGAATTATAGTAGGGCTGGCAACGGCAACGAGGAGCGCTGTTAAAAGAACTGGTTTGAATCTGTTGAGCATTTCTCTTTACCTCGAAGTTTAAAATTTGCTGCTTTACTTTTCAAAGAGCCTAATAAAAGCAAAACTTTCCCCTAAGGGGATACCTACGAAAGGAGATTTACTCACATCAGTTCGCCATGCCTTCTCTCCTGTTGGAGGTACTGTACCCGTTAGCGCTTTAATTTTTGCTTCCGATTGGCGCTGCTGTTGGAGAATTCCTTTTGCTTGCAGTTCTGCCAAATTCTGAGACGCTTTTGTAGAGCAGTATGTTCCTTCAGATAGATAGAGGATCGCCCAATTCCTTTAATCTAATACTCGCCATTCCCCAGGCAAATCCGGCAAAAAATCACGACAAATTTGTGCTGGTGTAAAACTTGGGCGCTTTCGGTTCAAGCGATGCCTTCAGGAAGGTACTCGGCTGGAATTGGGCGATCGCTGCGCTCCTCGTCCCATAATAGGGAGATAACCAACCAGCGATCGCCATTTTTGAGCAGTTGAATACTATTGATGCCACGCGCCAGGGGTGTCGGATCGTCTGCCTTGTAGCGGGCATCAAATGTACTAAAAACATGGGCAATATTCCCAAACAATTCCAGACGACAGGAAATTTCTACTTCTTGACATACTCCCCGTCCTCTTATGAGCGGGGATTCTCAGCTCAAACAGTGATTGCAGTCTGAGACTGTCTAACATCACCTAACTGGACAGTCGATGCCCCGACTGCTTGAATATTCTTGGCGGCGTTCTCATCCCGGTCGTTCACCGAATGGCACGACGGACAACGCCATCTTCTTGTATCTAAGTCCAGTTCATCCAAAATATGTCCGCAACAAGAGCAGGTTTTAGAGCTGGGATACCAACGGTCAATGTAGATAACAAACTTGCCTTTTTTCTTGGCAACCCATTCTAGGATTTGAAGAAACTCTCCTAACGCTAAATCAGAAATTTTGCGCCCCCAAAGACGCTGCATTCCCTTGAGGTTCAACGTCTCGAAACACAAAACATCAAATTTATCTGTAAGGTCGTGAGCTTGTTTCCAAAACCAGTCACGTCTACGGTTTACAACGTCTTCATGTCTGCGGACTAGGTGTTTCCTGGCTCGTTCTCGGTTAGCTGAGCCTTTTAGCTTTGTAGAATGCTGCTTTGAAGCTTTACGGATATGGTTGAGTGAAGTCTTAAAAAACTGGGGTGACTCAATCTTAGAACCGTTAGAGCAAGTGAGGAATGTTTTTAAACCGAAGTCAAACCCACCAATTTTACCTGTGCTTGATTTGATTCCTAGTTCATCAACACTGTCAACAACTACAACCATAAACAACTCCCCTAATGGCGTTCGCTTGATGGTCAAAGTTTTAACCGTTCCCTGTATCTCCTTAGAGTTCCAATACTGATAGACTTTGTTCCCAATTTTTATCCGATTACCACCCAAAAACTTATAACCAGCTTGCTTCAGTGTGAAAGACTTGTATTTTTTAACTTTTTTAAATCCCGGTGGTCTAACTCCTTTTTTATGATGCTTAAAAAACAGTTGGTAGGCTTTCTCAATGCGTTGACATATATCTTGGACTGCTTGAGAACCGACTAATTGCCAGAACTCTTTGCGTTTCCGCAGTTTGGCAATATGAGCCTGAAGTTTAGCGCAGTTCAAATGCTTACCCCACATTCGATAATATCGTTTGTGGAGAGCAATACAATGGTTGTAGATTACCCCAGAAGCGTTAATCATCCGCTTGAGGTATCTATTCCGCTTGTGACTGTATAGCTTAAACTTTAGGGTTTTCATGTTATTATTGTATATCTTCCAGATATATAAATGCCATGAAAAAGAGCGTTTTTTTTTAAGATTGACGGACGAAGAGTTCACAAATCTAGAGTCATATTGCGAGGCGATTGGAAGAGCTAAATTAGATGTTTTGAGAGAGTTAATTAAGAGATTAAAGACGAAGAGAAAGCCGCCATAAAAGGGCGGGATTTTAGGGAGCATCCCACTTTTTATTTAGCGAGCAAAGATTAATCCATTAAGATAGGCACAACGGTGAGCAATGACTTGAGGAACATTCTCAATTTTCCACTGTGCGCCAGAAATTTTAGTTCGACGGTCAATTTGTTTAACAGTAGACTCAATGGCACCAGAGCCAATCGAGCAAATTTGCTCGGCTTGGTAATACTGGTAATTGACAATACGGTGTCGATGTTTCTCAAGGTAAACACGAAAATTAAGAGCTTGTTTAAGCGTGCAATTAGCAAAGGCGGCAATTGCATCATCCACTTTACCTGTCCACAAAAGTGCTTTAACGGTGTTTATTCTTTGCATCGAACCGCCAACTTTATAAAGGTTTTCCATCAGATGGAACCAATCAAGTATTTCACGTCGCTCTTGTTCGGGTTTGAACTTACGGACAATATTCCAAATTCCGTCATGTCCATCCCCAATACATGTGAGGATAGGAGCTAAGGGTTGCTTGTTCACCCAATCAATTACAAGATTATTCTCTTGAAATGAAGCGGCTATCGCTGGTACATTGTGTAACCGTACTGCTTTGTAACCTTTCCAGTCACAGGGAAAACCCTGTTGTGTGCGGGTGCGTATATTTCCCCCATCAACACTCAATTCTTTTACTGTTGTTTCTACTTTGGGGAATTCAAAATCTTGACGGTGCACAAGTCGTTGCTGCACACTTCTAGGTACTTCTATCCCGGTCGCATATCTAACGTCTTCGGCTGCACGTTCGTATGATACTGAAGCACTCGTCCTTAAGCAGCATGCTTCTAAATATGGGCTTAATTGGCTATGTGGTTTGAGTTCTAGCTTTTGTGCTTGAGAACTTGTCACTGTTAGTTTTCCAATGATACTTTTTATTTCTCGTTTGTGTCCTGTACTTTCTCCTGTGACATTTTTGATAAAAAAACCCCTACTGTTGGCATGACATGTTCCTGCATTTGAGAGCGTACTACTTCTTCAATCTTGCCTAAGCTTGTCAGTTCCTCCACTGGAGCGTTTTTATAGAGTATTTTCGCTATTGCACGAGCGTGTTCGAGTAACAGTTGGTTTTCTTCTTCTGTCATCACAGTTCCCTTTCCAATCACGAGTACGTGGATTATTCTTTATACCTTCTCATGCTTTATTTACCTTTTTTGGCAGAATAAAAACTGGGTTGCTCCCGGATTTTAGACCCAATTTTTCGGTAACAGCCTGAGAATTAGAACAATATATCAACTGCTAAAATTTGAAAATGAAATCTAAACCGCCACTTATTGGAATCACGACCGCCGGACAGTTGGGAACGAGTCTGTTCTGCGTGCGGGGCGAATATGTAGACGCAGTGAGACTAGCAGGTGGCTTACCCATCTTATTACCGCCGGGAGAACCCGATCCAGGTGCCATTTTAGATCGAGTGGATGGTTTAATTTTATCTGGCGGGGGTGATATTGAGCCGACCCTTTACAATGGTTCATCGCATCCGACAGTTTATAACGTAGATCAGCAACGCGATCGCTTTGAGTTAGCTTTAGCAAAGTTGGTGCTGGCTACAGACATTCCAGTTTTGGGTATTTGTCGCGGTTTAGAAGTGCTGGTGGTAGCAACTGGCGGCAATTTGGTGCCACATTTGCCAGATGAATTTGGGGAAGCGATCGCGCACCGTTCTCATCAGTCTCGCCATTCTGAGCATACTGTAAAAATTTGCCCCCAAAGTCGCCTCGCATCTACGATTGGCATCACAGAGGCGCATATAGTATCTTGGCATCATCAAGCTGTGCGGACAGTTCCGGCGGGATGGCGCGTCACGGCAAAAGCTGGTGATGGTGTTATTGAAGCATTAGAGCATGAAACGCATCCTTGGGCGATCGCTCTCCAATGGCATCCAGAAATGGCACCCCACGATCCGCATCAGCAACGCATCTTCCAGTCGCTAGTCGAAACAGCACGCGATCGCATGATCTAATTTTCAAGAAATAGAGGATGCGATCGCCTGAAGGATATCAAAAGTTTTGATTGGAGCTTCTTCACACAGCAGTCAAACGGGCAAGATTTGACTGTAAGGTGGCGAGGGTTTTGCCTGATTTATGGTAATGATACTAATTCGACGACCATCGCCACCACGACCTCTGGATCAATGGGTTTTGCAACGTGACGTTGAAAGCCTGCTGCCTCCGCTTGCTGTCGATCGACTTCTCCGGCATAGGCAGTCAGGGCGATCGCAGGAATTTGTTTCCCCTCCGGAAGTGCGCGAATTTGACGCATCAGCATATAGCCATCCATCACTGGCATTCCAATATCGCTGATGATGATGTTAGGAACGGATTGGGAGAAAGCTTGTAGTGCGTTAATTCCAGAGGCAACGCTGGTAACGATCGCACCAGCTTGTTCTAAAACAAAAGCCACAAACTCTCTTGAGTCCGTTTCGTCATCGACGACTAAGATGTGAATACCGCTCAAATCACTATCTCTAACGGGTGATGGATCTAAGGTTGGTGATTCAATTAACCGAGGTGCTAAGGGAATTTGAACTGTGAATGTCGCACCTAGCCCAATACCTGGACTGTCTACTGTAACCGTACCACCGTGCATCTCAACAACTTGCCGCGCGATCGCCAGCCCCAATCCCAAACCCCCAAATTTACGAGTTGTGGCTCCATCCTCTTGCCGAAAATGCTCAAACACATAAGGCAGAAAGTCAGGATTGATGCCTTTTCCAGTATCGGTGACTTGAATCTGGGCATGAGTTCTAGTTTGGGTTAACCTAACAGTAATTTGCCCGCCTTGAGGGGTGAATTTCACGGCATTGGATAAAAGATTCCAGATTACTTGCTGCAAACGCCCGGAATCGCCAATTACCATTCCCTGGGAAGGTGAAAAGGTGGTTTTAATTTGCAGTGACTTGGCTTCGGCGGCTAGTCGAACGGTTTCTAAAGCGGCCGAGATCACCATATTCAAGTCAACGGACATCGCCTTCAAACTCAGTTTGCCGCTCAGAATGCGGGAGATGTCGAGCAGGTCATCAATCAGTTGTGACTGGAGTCGGGCGTTGCGTTCGATCGTGGCAAGGGCGGTAGCCGTTTTTGTAGCGTCCAGATTCCCTCGCTGTAACAAGTTCGACCAGCCGAGAATCGGATTGAGCGGCGATCGCAACTCATGAGACAGCACTGCCAGAAACTCGTCTTTAATGCGGTTGGCACGTTCGGCGGCTTCTCGTGCAGTTTGTTCGCGTTGTAGGATTTGTTCGCGTTCAGCTTCGATCCGCTTGCGATCGCTAATATCTTTGAACACGAGCGCAACTTTTCGGGCTTCTGGCTGCCCGGTGCGACAAGCATAAACGTCAAACCAACGGTTCATCGCTTCGGAGCCATTCTCAAAACGAACGGATTCACCCGTCAGGGCAACTTGTCCGTAAATCTTAATCCAGTGGTCTTCAATATCTGGAATTAACTGACGCACCGTTTTACCAACGGCTTGTTGAAGTCCTGTTTGCTGCTCGAAGGCAGGATTGATTTCTAAGAAGCGGTAGTCGATCGGCGTGTCATTGGCATCAAACAGCATCTCAATGATGCAAAAGCCTTCATCGATCGACTCAAACAGCGTTCGATAGCGTTCCTCCGATTGGCGCAGGGCTGCTTCCGCTTGAATTTGATCGGTGACATTCCTGAAATAAACGGTGATTCCCTGTGCGGCAGGGTAGGTGCGGGCTTCGTACCAACGATCGTGGTCGGGATAAAACGCCGTCAGTGAGGCAGCCACGCCGCGCATGGCGCTCCAATAGACCAGCTCAAACTCGCTACCAATCAGTCCTGGGTATTCTTCCCATAAATTCTTGCCAATCAAATCACCCGGAGTGCGATCGAGCAATGTTTGGGCAAATTGATTGATATAGGTGAGTCGCCAGTTCTCATCCGCGGCAAAGAATGCTTCACCAATGCTCTCTATAATATTCCGGCTCTGCTCCTCGCTTTCACTCAAGGCTTGTTCCGCCCGTTTGCGATCGGTGATATCCACCACTATTCCTAACAACCGAGTCGGCGTACCACTGGAGTCACAATAAACACTGCTGCGTACCCAAATCCAATGCACGCTTTGATCGGCGTGGATGATTCGACATTCAAAGTTCCAGTTGGTATTGACTGAGAGGGTTTGTTGAAACTTCTCATTCACAGAGGCGCGATCGTCGGGATGAACGTGGGTTAAGAAAATGTCGTAGCCCCATTCCGGCAGCAGCGACTCATAGCCAAAGATTTGATCGTGTCTGAGCGATCGATGAGCAGTGTAAGGCTGCGTCGTGAGATCGAGATCCCAATCGCCAATTTGGGAGGCATCTAACATAAATCGCAGCCGCGCCTCACTCTCGCCCAGTGTCGCCTCAGCCTGCTTACGATCGGTGATGTCAACGGCAACGCCGTAAATCACTTGTTCTTCTGGGTATGGCTGGGCATTCCAGAGCAACCAGCGATAGGAGCCGTCTTTGTGTCGATAACGGTTTTCAAACGTAAAGGTTTCGTGGCCGGAGAACAGACTGTCGGTTTCTGCAATGGAGGCGCTGAGGTCGTCCGGGTGGACAAACTCAGTCCAGGGGCGGGATGTCATTTCGTCCGATGTCCAGCCGAGGGTTCGTTCAAAGGTTGGGCTGAGCCAGTGGAAATAGCCGTTTATGCCCGTAATCACTTGCAAATCTGAACCGACGGCAAGAAACCGTTCCCGTTCCTGCTCAACTTTTTTGCGCTCGTTGATATCCCGGAAGAAAAGAGACAGCCCAGTTGGTGAAGGATAAACGTGAACCTCAACCCACAAATCAAACGGCCCATAATATTCCTCAAATTCCACCGCGACCTGCTCGCTGAGCGATCGGCGATACTGGAATTCAAACTGATTGCCGATCGTGCCTGGGAAGGCTTCCCACATCGTTTTGCCCAGAATTGCTTCTAAGGGAGTTCGCGACACTCGTTGTGCGGCTGGGTTGGCGTAGGTAATGCGAAAGTCGAGATCCATTGCCATAAACGCATCGGTTACGCGCCCCAGAATGGTTCGCTCTCGCACTGTTGCTTCCTGTCGCAGCCGTGCCAGTTTCATACTTGCTTCTACCTTTACCAGCAGTTCACGCGCCGAGAACGGTTTAATCAGATAGTCGTCGGCTCCGGCTTCGAGTCCTTCAATGCGGGCTTCTTCGCCGGCGCGGGCTGATAAGAGAATGATGGGAATGTCTTGGGTTGCGGGATTAGAACGAAGACTTCGCAACAACTCAAACCCATCCATCCCCGGCATCATCACATCGCTTAACACCAAATCGGGTGGATTGTTCTCAATGGCACTCAAAGCAGCAACGCCATCGGCGACGGTTTGAACAATATAAGAACGGCTCAGGAGCCGTCGAATATAATCGCGCATATCAGCGTTATCATCTGCCAATAAGATTTTTGATTGAGCGACCTGATTGGCTGGTGCCAGATTTAAGTTAGTAGAATTATTGTCTAATTCAAAATCCAAAATCGGCAATCTAAAATCGCCTTCTGGCAACCACCGTTGAGCTTCTTCAACATAGGGTATTGCCCCTAACGCCGTTGATGCTAACGTGCAACTGGCACCAATTTGCTCCGGCTCCAGATGAGCTGTTCCGGTGGGAATCGTCACCGTAAAGCAACTTCCCTGCCCGAAGGTGCTGGAAACCGCGATCCCTCCCCCATGTAGTTTGACGAGTTCTTGCACCAGTGATAGCCCGATACCAGAGCCTTCAAAACTCCGTCCTTGAGAATTTTCGACCCGATGAAATCGCTCAAATAATTGTGGTAATTCTTCAGGCGGAATACCGACTCCTGTATCCGCAACCGATAATTTAACTTGAGAATCTACCCACTGCAATCGAACAGTAATTGAGCCAGATAACGTAAACTTAAAGGCATTTGATAAAAGATTGAGAACGATTTTTTCCCACATTTCGCGATCGACATAAATCGCTTCGGGCAAGGGTAGACAATCAACAATCAGCGACATTTCCGCCCGTTCAATTAGCGAGCGAAACGTGCTGGCAAGTTCCGCCGTATAAGTTGCCAAATCTAGAGGTTCATAAGCTGCTTGGACTCGACCTGCTTCGATGCGTGAGAAATCGAGCAAGCTATTAACGAGTTTGAGCAGTCGCATTCCATTGCGCTGCACCAGTAGTAATTGTTCGTGTTCTTGAGGTGGAATGGTTCCCTTCAAATTCGCGATCGTGTCTTCTAAGGGAGCCAGCATTAAGGTCAGCGGCGTGCGGAATTCGTGCGACACATTGCTGAAGAAAGTAGTTTTAGCGCGATCGAGTTCTGCCAGTGCTTCCGCGCGTTTGCGTTCTGCTTCATAGGCTTGGGCATTCGCGATCGCGGTGGCAATATTGCTGGCAACCAGGTCAACAAAGCCCCGGTATTCATCATCAAAAGCACGTCGAGGGCTAACTCCAATAACCAGAAACCCTGTTAACTGATGCTTTTGACCCGCCTGAGCGATTGGCAAGACGATCGCCTCCTTCGAGGGTTCATCCCAGGCTCCGCCAGAGAGCATCCCAAACCGGGACATTACATCAACAATCTCAGCATCCCCAGTCTTCTTAACCTGGGCGAACTTCCAGCAATCAGTTGCTTGAGTCAAGTCAACCTGCTCAGGGCTGGCGGGTGTCCCAGCGTCTATCCTGACCGTTCCCACCAGTCGAGCCTTCTCATCCTGTTCGACCAGGTACAGCAAGGCAAAGGGAATGTCGTAAGGATTGTTCGCAAGAGTGGCGCTAACAACGCGATAGGTCTCCTCAACCGACTTGGCTTCTGGGGTACTAGCGGCGAGTTCTCGTAACGTTCTGAGCCGCCGCTCACCAATCACCCGTCGGGTTGTTTCAGTCACAGCCGTAAACGCCCCTCCCACCTCGCCTGTTTCTAGAAAAATTGGGCTGTAGGAGTAGGTGAAAAAGGTTTCCTCGGTGTACCCGTAGCGATCGACTAGCAGCAGCATATCGTTAGACCAAGTTGCCTGTGCTGTTTCCAGTACGCTATTAAGCTGCACGCCAATAATGTCCCAAATTTCTGACCAAACCTCTTGTCCGGGTCGTCCTAGTGCCTTTGGGTGTTTAGTCCCCAGGATGGGTTGCCAAGCATCGTTGTAGAGCAACACTAATTCTTTGCCCCACCAAATGACCATTGGGAAGCGGGAGTTCAACACTAAAGGCACAATGGTGCGTAAGCTTTGAGGCCAGGTTTCGATCGCCCCCAGCGGCGTTTGCGACCAGTTGTGCGATCGCATCAACGCACCCATCTCGCCACCACCCACAAACAAATTCTCAGATAATGTGCTGACTTCACCCATGACACGCCTATCCTTCGTGTGAGAAGTGCTGCGTTAGCAGCCGTTGGATTCCGGCTCGAAGCGTTTCTGAAGAAGACTGGCTCAGTTGATCAATTAGTGCTAGTACGCGAAGCTGTTTTATTGCCAGAGGTGAAAACTGAATATGCCCGTTTCCCCACCGATTGATAACCGCGTAAGCAACACCCAGTGTCTCTGCAAGCTGCGCCTGAGCCAGGTTGGTCTGCCTTAGTTCATCAATTAATTTGCCAACTTCAGGCTGCTCCAGCACAGATGTGGTGTTGACTGCTACCTTTTTAGGAAAGCCCATAAAAGTGGTACACGTAACAAATGTTAGAGTTCTTATCCATCATAGAGTAGAAAAAAGCAATGTTCTGCCCTTATAGATAAATGTGGAGTTATATGGCAAAAACTAAGCTTAAAAATCTTACTCCTAAACAAGAAGCACTGATTCCGGTAATCCGTGAAAAATGGAGAGCAATTGTTTTCTCCAAAGGACTAATTAATCGCTAAAAAGCTAAAGAAGCGGTTCAAGCGGAACTGAAGCGAGTATTAATTCAAGGGATTGGCTACGACCGAATCTGCCAAGAATTACAAGCGACTGCGTTAGATACTTGGCAAGAATACACCTTATTAAAAATAGATAATAATGTCGATGCCGAGCCAGTTTACCTGTTAAAAATGACTCGCCCTAACACTGGATTCATTCACGCCTTGCGTGTGCCGTCTGATGTTAATTGAGCTAGAAAAGCAATTCGCTGGGTGAATTGGGGAATCGATTCTGAAGAATTTTCCGTGCAAACATGAAAATGCTTCCTCAAAACCACTTTTCCTCCTTCCCAGTCCGCAGCCTGGGAAGGAAAAATTTAGCTACACAGCGCGATCGCATGGTGGCGGATGTGGTCTTCAATGAAAGTAGCGATAAAGTAGTAACTGTGGTTGTAGCCTTCTTGGTAGCGCAAAGTTAGCGGTTGTCCCGCTTCTGCACACGCTTTTTCAAACGCCTCTGGAAGCAGTTGTTCGGCGAGAAACTGATCTGCTGTGCCTTGGTCGATGAGAATGCTGCGGTTAAATTTGGCACTCAGTACCAATTCGCTTGCATCGTAGTCGCGCCAGCTTTCCTTATCTGCGCCAAGGTAGTTACTGAAAGCTTTCTGACCCCAAGGACAGCGCATCGGTGCGGCAATGGGTGCAAAAGCTGAAACCGATTTATAAATATCAGGGTTTCTTAAAGCACATACTAAAGCTCCGTGTCCGCCCATCGAATGCCCGAAAATCCCCATATTTTCAGGTTGTACCGGGAAATTATCGGCAATTAGAGCGGGTAATTCGCGAACAACATAGCTGTACATTTGATAATGCGATCGCCACTTTTCCTGAGTAGCATCAACGTAAAATCCCGCACCTGTACCAAAATCCCAATCTTTATCTTCACCTTCAATTCCCGTATTGCGAGGGCTGGTATCTGGTACAACGAGCATTATCCCGTACTTAGCAGCAAATTGTTGTGCGCCAGACTTACCCATAAAGTTTTCTTCAGTGCAAGTCAAACCTGAGAGGAAATAAAGAACTGGTACTGGTGCTGATTTTGCTTGCGGCGGCTGATAGACAGAAAATCGCATTTCGCTGTTACAAGTATCAGAAACATGGCTGTAAAAACCAACTTTACCGCCAAAACAAAGATGTTCAGAAACCAGTTTGGGAAACGCTGACATAAGGGTTCATCCAATAGTATGCCCACACTCCTTTGCGGTTGATGCTCCGCAAACGAAGCCGTAGCGTTGGCAGGCTTGATTATACAGGCTTTGTTTATGTAACGCCAGACTAAAGTCTTGAGCGGAGCGCTCGATAACTAAGCTGAGCTAATCCAATTTTGGATTAGAAACTATTGCATATATAGCA
The DNA here is from genome assembly GCF_014695505.1 of Trichocoleus sp. FACHB-90. NCBI lineage: Bacteria > Bacillati > Cyanobacteriota > Cyanophyceae > Leptolyngbyales > Trichocoleusaceae > Trichocoleus > Trichocoleus sp. FACHB-90. The sequence goes on along the minus strand of NZ_JACJOK010000023.1, from coordinate 84,093 downwards.
CAATACGGTTCAGTTAAAAATAATTGTAGTACCCCGTCTATCATAAAATGTTTGGTTAATTGTAGGAAATGGTTGAGGTGCGCGTTACCCAACTTTATCAGGATTTTGTTGGGTTGCATCACTTAACTATTCCCTACTATTAATAACTAGAGCGATCGCTCTTCTGTTTCCCCGACACATGAGGCACCTCAGTAATAGCATTCTCAGGCTGAGCCTCTTAACGAGGAAAATTAAGTACCAGCAGCGCGCTTCGTGCGAAAACTCACATTCACCCCATCGCTTAATTGCTCTAGCACCAACAGAGGTGTTGGCTTTGCCTTCTGATCCCAATTTAGTTTTACAATGCGCCCTTGAATTGTTGGTTGCCAAGTATCGTGATCGTCTGCTGGAGAGAGGAATGTTTCGATACAGTCAATAATTTGGCTAATCGTAGCAGAAGTAGCCTGAGTCGGTAATTTCATTAACTTAATTTGGATGCGGAAAAGCACCCGTTTAGAGCGCTTCGTACCGTCTCCCGTCTCATAAGAAACATCAAAGATTTCATCCACTTGACGAGCTTGCGTACTAGCAATTCCAACCGCTGCTTGCGATGCTTGAGTCGGACGGAGAGCTAAGGTGATTAGTTCTTTAACTCTAACTTTAATTTGATTGACGACCGCAAAGTGAAACACCTCCTCATCCATTCGCATTCTCAGGTAGTCTAAGTTGAACTCCCGCGAGTTAACCAAGTCAGGATTGCTTTCCATTCTATGAATAGAATCAAGCGCCAACTTTAACTTTTTCTGGAGGTCTTTGATTTTAAAATCTTGTAACTTGGTTCTCTTTGCTATCTCATTAGATTTGATCTTGACAAATACTCCCCCAGCAACCAGCAGTAAAGCCAGTCCTCCGGTGGTGAACATCCAGATTGACGGTGGTTGAGGGTTAGCAGCTGCGGCTGCTTGTTGTGCGGTTTGAGTTTTTTTGGCTGGGAGCTGAGTCTTCTTAGCAGGGGTTTGAGCTAAAAGAGAGTCTACAAAAATGATGGGAGTGGACATATAGGCTACGGCTAGAAATTGATGTCTATTATCAGGATGCCCAAAGTAAAAGTTAAAAATGAAAAATAATTTAATTTTCCATTTTTATTGATTTAGTTTTGCCACCGTGTGCGGTGACATCGCGCATCAATATGGCATAGGTTTGGAAATCGGGTGTAGCGGCCCAAGCCACCAGACCACCAGGGGTCGAGGAACCAATAAAGTTGAGCGCCAGAAAGCCCCTCGCAGGTGAAGTCTATTGCATCCCCAACAATATGACGGCTGTATAATGCGCCACCAAGCGCTCGATTAATGGCTGGTGGTCGATACCAGCTGGCGACTAAGATTGGCCGTCCAATGCGATCGCGTGCTTTCTGTGCCATTTTAGCAATCCGGACGATCGCATCTAAAGTCTCTTGATTGGGTGGCATCCAGATACCTCCAGAGGTAGCTTCTGCCCAGGTAAAGTTGCCATCCGGCACAATCGCAGCCGACAGTTGAATATTTTCTAGCGTCCAGTGTTCGGGACGCTCTTTAAAGATAACTGGCATTGGCTTGGGTGGAGAATCCGGGGAATCTTTCCGCGCCTTATCTATGCGTTTGAGATCGTCGAACAGGGAACGGATGGCTTGATCTCTAGTCACATTGCGCCAAAGTTGAACCAGACGAATTAAAGCTTCCCGTTGGTAATCGAGTTCTTTATATTCAATAGGCAAACGGCGGACAAACTCTAGTAATTCATTGTCCAACTGGACGGCAAGATGAGACAAGGTAGTGCGATCTGCGGTACTGCTACTCAACATTTGGGGATCGATGCCCAAAGCCGCCAGCGCCGCCGCACGCGAGTCTAATTTCCGCCAGAGTCGCAATAACTCGGTGAGGGCATGGCGTTGGGTTCCCGTTCCTTGATAATACTGGGGGATAAACTGCACAAAGGCAATCAGTGCGGGATCAATTATTTTGATTCCAGTTTCGGCGGACGTGTTGTTCAAAGATGCGATCGCATCTTCCCGCGACTGGAGTTGTCGCCACAGCTGAGTTAGGCGCAGCAGTGCTTCCCGTTGATACGGATAACCAGAGTAATTTTGGGCAACTTGCTGGATAAATTGCTTCAGGGGAATATCTAGCGCCGATTCATCGAAGTTGTCTTCAGCTAAGGCTTGATCCCCCCTAACCCCCCTTTCCAAGGGGGGAGAAAAGTCCCCATTTTCAACGGGGGTTGGGGGGATCTTCTGCAAAGATGCTACGGAAAGCTTTGCGATCGCATCTTCCCTGGTATCCAAGTGATGCCATATCCGCAACGCTTCCAGCGCCGCATCCCGTTGTTGAGGCAAGCCTATATAATAATCAGCAACACGTTCCACCAAACTTAGTAACGCCTGATCCAGATAAGCAAGATTTTCCGGCAAGCCTGCCACCGAAAAATCTATAGCCATGTCTTTCAGGTAAGCTTGCAGTAGCGCATCAGCGTTACTTGCTTCCAAAAGCGCCGCCGTGGGTTCGCTGGCAGATGGTACATAACCAGCAGCGACAGATTGAAGGAAGCGATCGCTATAACGACCTTTTTCCAAATCCCACATTTCGGCACCTTTCCACCCCTGAGCAACTAAACTGTTGCACAGACTTCCAATAGTATTAGCCGCATATTGCACCTGTTTGGGAAAAGAATCCACCTCTTCCAAAGGAATCCGGTTAGCCGGGGAGATCCCCAGCCCCTTTTCTGTGTCCGATAGCGACGGTGAAGAGTGTACTTGATAAAGCGCCGCCAAAATCGGCTTGTGGATGCCCGTGCGTTCCGCTTCTAAAAGATAGTAGTAATTGCGCTGGTTTGGTGTCAGTGTTGGCATAGCCATTTTTTTTTCCCACTAAAACCACTTTATGATGACTTTCCTACCGCTTCATCAAGCTAATATGAAGAATTACTTGAAAAATGTTCGTCTAGTTGCAACCGACATGGATGGCACCTTGACGAGCCAAGGCAAGTTTACCGCAAGTTTACTCCAAGCTTTAGAAAATTTAGCAGATGCCAGCATTCCCGTGCTGATTGTCACCGGGCGTTCCGCTGGCTGGATGAGTGGTTTAAGCGCGATATTGCCAATTGCGGGTGCATTAGCAGAAAACGGCGGTTTATTCTACGCATCTGGCACCGAAACCCCAGTAACTTTAACCCCCATTCCCGATATTGTCGCCCACAGACAACAGCTTTATCATATTTTTGACCAACTCAAATCTAAATTTCCTCATATTCAAGAATCTGGTGACAATCGTTTTCGCATCACGGATTGGACATTTGATAATCGCGAACTGACACCCGATGATCTGCAAACTATAAACACATTCTGTCAAGAATTGGGCTGGAGTTTCACCTATAGTTCCATACAGTGTCACATCAAACCAAAGCAACAAGATAAAGCAATTGGGTTGCTGAAAGTATTAACCGATCACTTTCCTCAATACACACCAGAACAAGTTGTCACAGTTGGCGACAGTCCCAACGATGAAAGTTTATTTAATCCTCAATATTTTCCCGTTTCTGTTGGTGTGGCAAATGTTTTAGAGTATGCGAATCAGTTAACTCATCAACCCGCTTACATTACCACGTTTGCTGAAGGCGAAGGATTTTGTGAATTAGCAAAATTACTTTTAAAATAGAGTGGGATGGATTTTTTATAGTCTGCATTCCTATTATCTTCGGGCAAACGCTTACAAAAACCTCCCTTTCAGTCTTAAAAGCCAGCCTACCCAGGCTTAGTTGGTTCGCCCTTAACTTTTGTTCAGAAATAATTCAAATTAGTGATGTTTGGAATACATTAAGTTATGCTGAATGTCAAGTGAGCGCATAACACTCTAATTGAAGTTAATTGTAATTCAGACGAATAACATAACGAGTTAATACTTAACTGGCACCAATTACTAAAAAGCGATCGCATTCGTTACGGAGTAGCAACGCGATCGCGCTATCTAAAGGTCATCGGGATTAATTCCCCGTTCTTGTAACTTAGCCATTAAGTCTGCAAGCTGCTGTTGAACGCCCTCAGCACGTTCGCGTTCAGTTTCAGCACGTTGACGTTCAGTTTCAGCACGTTGGCGTTCAGTTTCAGCGCGTTGGCGTTCAGTTTCAGCGCGTTGGCGTTCCTGTTCAATGACATTCTCAGGAGCAGGGAAGCGGTTTCCGTCCTGGTCATACCAGTAGAGCCAATCACGAGTCCAACCATGATGCGTCCCCGACTCGTACCCAATGCCTAAATCAATTTCTGGTATCCATACTGGGTTGCCAAACTGTCGGATATAAACCCCATTTTCTAACTGATAAACTTCAAAAGGATCGTGCTTGTCCCGCCGCCAGTAATCAGGGTTGTAGATAACGTAATACAGCGCCCCGATGCTGGCATATTTGGCCATTTTGTCCTCATATTCCCCGCCTTTTGTTTGGGAAACATATTCTAAGACAAACTGGGGGACAACCTGTTCTTGCCAAATTAAATAGCTGAGTCTTCCTCGGTTACTCTTGTGTCGCGGTACTCCTAAACTTAAGAAACCATCCGGTACAATTGCTGGCTGTTGGGGGTCATAATAAACTCCCATATTGATCCCAAAAAACCAGTCCGTGCGGTTTGCCCATAATAGACATAGGATGACGCGCAGCAGATGAGGAATCAAAAGTTGAAATTCGTTATCCACAGGGGTATTGTCCGAGTTGGGCAGATCCTCCTCTGTGGGAAGGTACTGCAACGGATTGTACTGTATCATATAAGACTTCTCTTTTATCCTGATTGCTTGCATTTTAGCAAAGTAATCAGGGTTTTCTGCCTGGCAATAAAGCGTTTCCTTACTGGAGCGATCGCGTCTGATTTCACCTAGTAGAATTATTAGTAAAATTTGGCTTCAATTTGCCCAAACGGTCGAAAGGCCAGAAGCGCACAAATGCTTTACCGATGATGCGATCGCGTGGTACAAAACCCCAGTAGCGACCATCATAACTATCTTTGCGGTTGTCACCCAATACTAAATAAGAATTAGCCGGTACAATAACAGGGCCCCAATCTTCCCCCTTAGTATCTCCAATATAGTTTTCCCGCAAAAGTTTATCATTTATATAAACTCTTCCGGCTTTAATTTCTACTTTTTCTCCCGGCAATCCGATCGCACGTTTAATAAATGTATCGTGGAAATTTTGTTGTTGTAGCTTTTCTGTGGGTGAAAACAACACAATGTCGCCACGCTGAGGATTTTCAAAGTGATAACTTACCTTATCCGCCATCACGCGATCGTTAACTTCCAGGGTAGGCAACATAGATCCGGAAGCAACATAGCGGCTTTCGGCAACAAAGGTGCGAAACCCAAAGGCAAAAATTAGGCTTAGTCCAACTGTTTTAAAACCCTCAAGCCAAACATTATTAACTTTCATCTGCTGATGTTTATCTGTCATTTTTGCCCCCCTTGATATAGTGTTGCTTTAGTTTACTTCGCTAAGCCTTGAAGACGCTAAGCTGAGGTGATTGTGCCATTTTGTGGAATGTAAAGGGCTGTAAAGCAGATTGCCCATGTCTACAACGTCTCTCGACAAGTGGGTTGGGAATGCGTCTCGACAAGTGGGTTGGGAATGCGATCGCTATTTTCACATTTACCTGAAGATACTGGTACGGTAGCGCGGTAGGCTGGTATTAGGGAATTGCCCGCTGGAGGGATCGACCGATATGGAATTCAAGTTAAGGAACGCCTTTAAGTTTTATCAAAATTTAGATCATCAAAATCAAGCCATTGATGAGCTAGAAAAATGGTTGCATGATAAGCACCCAGAGGAGTTAGAGAAATTTCACCAAGCCTTGCTAAGTGGGCCTACCCCGGAAATTCACGCGGAAGCGATCGCCTTACCCAAACAACAAACCAGTGAAATGCTTGATCTAGCAAGCTACTCGGATAAAATTAGTTTAAACGATCCGATTATTCCAGGGGGCGATATTACTTGGGCAGAAGCGATTCCTAATGGCGATCGCCACCTCCCCGAAAACAAAGAAATCGTCCAAAATATTATCGCCCTAGCTGAGCAGCTACAAGTTATTAGAGACCAAATTGGCAAGCCTTTCCGCATCACCAGCTGGTATCATCATCAACCCTTCGGTTTTAAGCTCAATGGAGCGTCGAAGAAAGAGTATGTCATGGGAGGAGCTGTTGATTTCTGGGTAGAGGGCTACACTGGTCCTCAACTGGCTCAGATGTTGGATTGGTGGGAGGGCGGTTTAGGTACGTACCTTTATGTACCCTACATGGTTCATCTAGATATTGGCTCCCGTCGCCGTTGGCAAGCACCATATCCGCGTTAGGAAGAGTTATGAGTTATGAGTTAAAAGAGCCTTCAATTCCAACTTAACACTCAAAACTCCTTTAGTCCGAGATAGTACGAAAGTTATAGCAGTCCTATTGCATTTGTAACCTGTAGAACAGGCAGGAGAGCAAGTCTCAGGCGAGAGCGCTACACAGGAAAAAATATTTCATAACTCGTTTAGGACTGCTATATCAACAAATGCGCTCTTTAGAGCGGGAATCAATTCGACAATCTACATCTTAACATCGGGGAAGCTAATCGTTAATGGGAGAGTGAAAAGTTAGGAAGTGAGGAGCCAGTAATTAGTAACTTTTAACTAACTTTAATTCCCAATCCCAATCCCCAATTTTAGTAATTAATTCCCAATACACCTTGCAGGATAGTTCCCTTTAGCTGGGCCAGGTATAAATTAGCATTTTGCAGATTAACACCAACCAAGTTTGCATCTATCATCTTGGCGTATGCTAAGTTAGCAAATCTCATATCTGCCTGTTGCAAGTCAGCACCTTCTAAATTGGCACCGCGCAAGTTAGTAAATCTCAGAAAGGAATTTTGCAAGTTAGCTTGCTTGAGTTGGGCGCGATCTAAATTAGCTACGTACAAATTAGCACCAGCAAGATTTGCTTTTGTCAAGTTAGCTTTTGTCAAGTTTGCCCGTTGCAGGTTTGCGTCTCTCAAGTCAGCGCCGCTTAAATCAGCACCGCTGAGATCGCAACCTAAACATTCTTTGGTTTTTAGTAAACGATCTACGTGTCCCGGATTTGCAGCTTGTACGGGTGTTGTTAAGCACAGCACTGATAGCGCAGCAACTAGCGTTTTGAGTTTCATAGTATTTGTAGCATTCTAATCTTATTATGGCGCTGTTTAGAGGGAACGAACCGCAGAGGGAATAGGGCGAGTAGCCTCACTTTGCTAATAGCTGCCTACAATGAGCTTATATCAGAGTTAACAATGCTGCTATGACTTCCGTTACTACACAATCAGAGTTAGGCTTACTCTTACCTGACCATACACAATTACCAGAGTCAGATGGCACGTTTGTGAAAAATTGGCAAGAGCATCCCCAAAGCATCTTACTGACTGGCGCGATTCTACCTATCCTAGAGCAACGTCATCCCGATGAAAACTATTGTATTGGACAGGATTTAGGCATTTACTGGCGCATTACTGAACCACCAGAACGAGGCGCAGAAGCACCAGACTGGTTTTATGTGCCAAATGTCCCGCCTACATTCAATGGTCAAATTCGGCGTTCTTATGTCATGTGGCAAGAACATATTGCACCATTGATTGTGTTGGAATTTGTATCTGGGGATGGAGAAGAAGAACGCGACACCACACCCATGACTGGCAAATTTTGGGTTTATGAACAGGTGATTCGTCCAGCATTCTACGGAATTTATGAAGTAAATAAAGCCAGTGTTGAGGTCTATCACATGATAGAAAATCGCTATGAACTCATAGCTGCAAATGAGCGCGGACACTATCCAATTTCACCGCTTGGAGTGGAGTTGGGAATTTGGCAAGGACAGTATCAAAATACAGAATTACCTTGGTTGCGTTGGTGGGATGCACAAGGTAATTTGTTGTTGACTGGTGATGAACGCGCTCAACAGGAAAGCCAACGCGCTGAAACTGAGCGCCAGCGGGCGGAAGCTGAGCGCAAACGCGCTGAGCGATTAGCCGCACAATTAAGAGCTATGGGAATTGAACCGGAAGCGTGACATACTCCCGAACAAAACCTCTACGGAGATAGGGTTGAGAGTATGTCGCCAGCACTGGAATTAACGTGCTGTTCTTGAGTGAAATTCCCTATCTTTATAATTCACTCCGGTTTGTGGAATTCTGGAGCGTTTTACCTGCTTGATACATACCATTGTGTAATAAACAAACCAACTGACTATTCCTAATAGCTTTGCTCCATCTTCAAGCAGGAATTGTCCTTCTCCTCCCTGTATAGATAAGGGTAGAGGAATTTTCCCAGAATCCACTAACACTGAAAATCCGAACCACCCAATAGCCAAGAGCAGGGGAATAAATTCGGTTTTCAGTATCACTTTTCTGAAGCATATTAGGTAGAGGGATAGCATTATTCCATATCCCAGATACACAATTTTTTCAGGGATAAATAAATAATTAGGAAAAAAATCTTCATGCAAAAGGAAGAAATCATCAAACAAAAGAACCGAGGTGACGAGTCCAGAAAACAGCAAAAATGACTTCGGGATTCTTTGCTCAGAATCTTTGCGGAGAACTGCAAAAGTAAAAAAGCAGATAGCTGCCGCAGAACACCACAACAACATACCTAGGTTAGAGATGATTCCTAAGTAAAATGGTTGCTGCATAATTGCTAATGGATCTCTGGTCAGATGCGTAACAGGTATTACCTTTTGTAAGTTAATTATAATTAAAATAACAGCAGTGGGTATATATGCTAACAGCAGGATTGGTAGTAAATTTTTAAAGCGAGTTAAATTAATGGAGGTTGGTTCAATCTTTAATTGCTGTTGTTTCATCTTGCTGACACTTTTAACGATAAATTGCTGGGAAAATGAATCTTTATTTGTTTTCCCCTGAAAAATTACAGCACTGCGGTTGCTGATGCGGAATCGGGCTAAGCTTTTAACTGATGATTTAGCTAATCAGCAGTATTTGATTAACTTCAGATTAACAAATGATTAAAAGTATTATATAAAGGATTGATGAAAGAGATCGCAGTTTGTTAAGGATTTGTTAAAGATGGGACGCTTTTGGGACGGTAATACCCAACCGGGGATACGTAAATACCGATCCTGGCATTGCACAAGGCTACTTACAATGACCATAGAGGCAGCCATAAGCCAGATGTAATGCTGATTTTTCTGTGTTATGGGTGTCTGGAGTGGTTTGTTAATCAGTAGTTATCATGCAACCAACTAATCCGAACCAATTTACAGAAAAAGCTTGGGAAGCCATCACTCGCACCCCAGATATTGTTAAATCTGCCCAGCAGCAACAACTGGAAAGCGAACACTTGATGAAAGCGCTGCTGGATCAAGAAGGACTCGCCACCAGCATTCTCAACAAAGCTGGGGCGAACGTGCAGCGATTTAGAGAACGCACGGAAGACTTTATTAAGCGTCAGCCCAAGGTTTCTGGTAGTGGCACCTCTGTTTATGTAGGGCGCAGTCTTGATACTTTGCTAGATAGGGCTGAAGCTTTTCGCAAAGAGTTTGGAGACGACTTCATCTCTATCGAACACTTGATGCTGGCTTATCCCAAAGACGATCGCTTTGGTAAGGCTTTGTTTCAAGAATTTAAACTGGATGAAAACAAGCTAAGAACTATCATCGCCCAAGTTCGCGGGAGCCAAAAAGTGACTGACCAAAATCCAGAAGGCAAGTATGAATCTTTGGAAAAATATGGGCGCGATTTGACAGCATTCGCCCGTGAAGGGAAGTTAGATCCGGTGATTGGGCGCGATGATGAGATTCGCCGCACGATCCAAATTCTGTCTCGTCGCACTAAGAATAACCCGGTGCTGATTGGTGAACCTGGGGTAGGTAAAACTGCGATCGCTGAAGGTTTGGCGCAGCGAATTGTCAGTGGTGATGTTCCTGAGTCGTTGCGCGATCGCAAACTTATCGCTCTCGATATGGGTGCTTTGATTGCTGGTGCCAAATACAGGGGTGAATTTGAAGAACGCTTGAAAGCTGTTCTCAAGGAAGTTACCGATTCCAAAGGACAACTCATCCTATTTATAGATGAAATTCACACCGTTGTTGGTGCTGGTGCAACTCAAGGCGCGATGGATGCTGGCAACTTGCTCAAACCAATGTTAGCAAGAGGTGAGTTGCGTTGTATCGGTGCGACAACTCTGGATGAATACCGCAAGTACATCGAGAAAGATGCAGCTTTAGAACGGCGTTTCCAACAAGTTTATATCGATCAGCCGAGCGTGGAAGATACTGTTTCCATTCTGCGGGGTTTGAAAGATCGCTACGAAACGCACCATAACGTGAAAATCTCTGATAGCGCGTTAGTGGCTGCGGCTACTTTGTCTACTAGATATATTAGCGATCGCTTCCTCCCAGACAAAGCGATTGACTTAGTAGATGAAGCCGCCGCCCGCTTGAAGATGGAAAGTACCTCTAAACCAGAGGAACTTGACGAAATCGACCGCAAAATTATCCAGCTAAAAATGGAGCGTTTGTCGCTACAAAAAGAAAGCGATGCACCTTCTAGAGAACGACTGGAAAGGTTGGATAAAGAACTTGCCGATCTTGAGGAAAAACAACGGACGCTGAATGCTCAATGGCAAGCTGAGAAGGATGTTCTCGAACGTCGTAAAACCTTAAAAGAAGAAATAGATCGGGTAAATATTGAGATTCAACAAGCTGAGAGAGAGTACGATCTTAACAAAGCTGCTGAATTGAAATATGGCAAGTTGACCGACTTGCAACGTCAGTTAGAAGAGACGGAAACGCAACTAGCGCAAACTCAAAATAGTGGGCGATCGCTACTTCGGGAAGAAGTCACGGAATCTGATATTGCTGAAATCATTTCTAAGTGGACTGGGATTCCGATCAGCAAGTTAGTGGAATCAGAGAAAGAAAAACTCTTGCAGCTGGAAGACGAACTGCATAAGCGCGTCATCGGTCAGGATGAAGCGGTGACAGCTGTAGCTGATGCGATTCAGCGATCGCGTGCTGGTCTTGCCGATCCAAATCGTCCGACTGCTAGCTTTATTTTCCTTGGCCCCACTGGTGTTGGCAAGACGGAACTCGGAAAAGCCCTCGCCGCTTATCTATTCGACACCGAAGAAGCTTTGGTGCGAATTGATATGTCGGAATACATGGAGAAGCACAGCGTTTCCAGGCTTATTGGTGCGCCTCCCGGATATGTCGGTTATGACGAAGGCGGACAATTAACTGAATCTATCCGTCGTCGTCCTTACGCAGTGGTGCTGTTCGACGAAATCGAAAAAGCTCACCCAGATGTTTTCAACATCATGTTGCAAATTCTTGATGATGGTCGCGTTACCGATTCTCAAGGTCACACGGTAGACTTCAAGAATAGTATCATCATCATGACCAGCAACATCGGTTCCCAGTTCATCTTAGATTTGGCTGGTGACGATAGCCACTACGATGAGATGCGTAGCCGGGTGATGGAGGCGATGCGTACTAGCTTCCGTCCAGAGTTCCTGAACCGAATTGACGAAATTATCATTTTCCACGGCTTGCAGAAGTCGGAACTGCGGCAGATTGTCCAAATCCAAGTCAAGCGATTGGAAAAACGGTTAAGCGATCGCAAGATGTCTCTCAAACTTTCCGAAGCTTCTCTTGACTTTTTGGCAGAAGTTGGATACGACCCAGTTTTCGGCGCACGTCCCTTAAAGCGTGCCATTCAACGGGAACTGGAAACCCAAATCGCCAAGGGTATTCTACGCGGCGAATTTAACGACGGCGACACCATCTTTGTCGATGTGGAAAATGAGCGTCTTGCTTTCAAGCGCTTACCAGCTGAGTTAGTAACTGCACATTAAGTATTAGGTAGGGTGGGTTTCTTCCCACCCTATTTTTTTATTAATTAAACAACCGCGCGACAGGACAAGTAAAACCGGGAAGCAAGGGTGAGGTGAGTTCATCGCTGGCAAATAATGTCGCTGTTAGCACCAATGTTGCCCCCTCTCGTCGATAAATCTGAATTTGCTGCAAACGCCAATCAACTATCCAGTATTCCCTGGCTCCCTGCGATGCGTAGAGTTTTAGTTTCACCTGTCTATCTCTGCGTTCATTCTCCTCGCCTGGAGATAGCACCTCAACCACCAACTCTGGTGCTGCGGTTAAATGCCCTGCATCATCTAACACAGCCGCTAATCGTTCCTTGCTTGCCCAAACCACGTCAGGAATCACGTTATCAGCATCCGTAAAAATGATGCCAGCACCACTTACAGATTCTCCTAAACCAGTCTGTCGCGACCAAAAATTCAACTCTGTACAAATGTTGCTACATACTCTTTGATGACCCCAGTGTGGTGCGCGTGTCACAAATAATTCTCCATCCACAATCTCATAGCGATTCCCGTTATCTGGCAACAACTCCAGATCGGCAACTGTCCAACGGACTCGATCGGTAGTGGTTTGGCTCATCAGGCACTCCTTGAGTGTGTTACTCCATTTTATTAGTGCAAAGAAAAGACTGAGAACTGAATTTTCAGTCCTCAGTCCGCGAAGAGAGTGCCGCTACGCGAACACTCCTTAGCCCTATTTTCAGATGAAGGTTTTAGCCGCGCAGATGGGCAGCGTTTTCCATCAGTTGCTGTTGTAGGTTGGCAGGTACCGGCTTGTTGGAGGCAAACTCCATTGAGAAGTTAGCTTGACCGGAAGAAAGCGATCGCAACTGTGCAGAATAACCGAACATTTCCACGAACGGCACTTCAGCACGGATGACGGCGTAATTTTCCATTGTCTCAGAACCTAGCAGGACGCCGCGACGAGACGAAAGATCGCCCTGCACTCTCCCGACAAACTCGTTAGGTGTTTCTACTTCCACGAGCATAATCGGTTCAAGGATGACTGGCGCTGCTTTGGCAAAGGCTTGCTTGAGTGCAAGACTCGCCGCAGTTCGGAACGCCATTTCCGAAGAGTCAATCGTGTGGTAAGAACCCGCTTCTAGTATCGCTTTGACACCAACAATCGGATAACCGATGAGATGTCCGCTAGCGATCGCTTCGCGGAAACCTTTCTCGCAAGCGGGGATGAATTCTTTGGGAATCACACCCCCAACCACCCGATTCTCGAACGCAAACGGTTCTTCGCAAGGTTCAATCCGACCGATAACATGAGCATACTGACCGGGACCGCCGCCTTGCTTCTTGAGCCTGTAGTCGAAGGTTGCCGACTGGGTAAAGGTTTCGCGGTAAGCTACGGCGGGCGCACCGACATTAACTTCGGCGTTGTATTCCCGCTTCATGCGTTCAATGTAGATTTCTAGATGCAGTTCCCCCATCCCCGAAATTAGGGTTTCCTTGGACTCCGGATCGATGCTGACGCGGAAGGTGGGATCTTCCCGTGTAAAGCGATTGAGCGCTTTTGACATTTGAGCGGCATCTTCCCGTTTCTTGGGCGCGATCGCTAGCGTCATCACGGGTTCTGGTACAAATATCCCCTCTAAAGAAAGGTTAGTTCCTTCCGAGCAAAACGTATCGCCAGAAGCACACTCAACACCCAGCAGAGCTACAATATCCCCAGCGACAGCACTTTCGACCTCCTCGCGTTTGTTTGCGTGCATCCGTACAATTTGGCTCACTAGCACCCGTTGGTTGGTGCGAGTGTTGTAGATGCGTTGTCCCTCACGCAGCGTCCCGGAATAGATGCGGGTATAAGTCAGTTGTCCGTACTCATCTTTGGCAATTTTGAAAGCCAAGGCAACCAGTGCGGCTTCCGTGTCTGGATAGACAGGAATCGGCTCATTGGTCGAAATCGCGATCGCTTTCACCACCTCTCTATCCACTGGAGACGGCAAGTAAAGAGCAACAGCATCCAATAAGTTCTGAACCCCCTTATTTTTGAAAGCGGAACCCATCAGCACTGGCGTTAATTGCAAGCTTAAAGTTGCCCGACGAAGAGTTTCCCAAATCATTTCTTTGGGAATTTCTTTGCTCTCAAGTAGCATCTCCATCATCGATTCGGAGAACATAGAGAGTTGATCGAGCATCTTTTCTCGTGCTTCTTTTGCCTCCTCGCGTAAGTGTTCGGGAATCGACTCAATGACGCGAATTTCGCCTTTTTCTCCAGCAAAATAGTTTGCCGTCATTTCAATCAAATCAATGACGCCTGCAAACTTATTCTCGCTGCCGATAGGATACTGAAGCAGTACCGGGTTCAAACCTAGTTTTTCTCGCAGCGATCGCACGACTCGGAATGGATTTGCACCTGTCCGATCCATCTTATTAATGAAGGCAATACGCGGCACTCGGTAGCGCTTCATCTGCCTATCTACGGTGATAGATTGTGATTGCACACCAGCAACAGCGCACAGCACCATAATCGCACCATCAAGAACCCGCAAAGCACGTTCAACTTCAATCGTGAAATCTACGTGTCCCGGAGTATCAATCAGGTTAATCTGCGTATCATTCCATACACAAGTTGTCGCTGCTGAAGTGATGGTAATGCCTTTTTGTTGCTCCAACTCCATGTAGTCCAACGTAGCGCGATCGCTACCTCCCCGAACTTCGCCAATCTTGTAAATTTTGCCCGTGTAGTACAGAATCCGCTCGCTGAGGGTGGTTTTACCAGAGTCGATGTGAGCGGAAATTCCAATATTACGGATGCGCGTTCGGGGAATCATAGGACAAATACTCTGCCTTACCAGAGCCATGAAAAGACGTTTGCCACTTGTGCGGCAATATTTATACTACATTTGTAATACAACAATGTCAAGAATGTGGGAAGCGCAGGTAATGTAGAAGATATGGCTACTCACAAGGATTGCTTTTATGAGTCAAACAGTAAATCAAGGGGTACGCTGGACTACCGCAGATTTGGAACTATTGCCAGACAACGGTACGCGCTACGAGATTATTGATGGAGAGTTATTTATGTCTAGATCCCCCCACTTGAGCCATCAACGCACTTGTGGCAATATGTACCGAAAGTTACAAGACTGGTCAGAAGACACTGGACTGGGGGAGGCGTTTATTAATCCGGGCATTATTTTCACGGAAGCTGATAATGTAGAGCCGGATGTGATTTGGATTAGTCAGGAAAAATTAGCTGCTCTGGTAGATGATTCAGGACACTTGACAGGCGCACCAGAGTTAGTTGTAGAGGTATTATCTTCGGGAGTGCAAAATGAACGCCGAGATAGAGAAGCTAAACTTAAATTATACTCAGTGCGAGGAGTACAAGAATACTGGATTGTTGATTGGCGCTTGCAAAAAATAGAAGTTTATCGCCGTAGTAACTCAGCGTTGCAATTAATAGCAACATTATTTAGCAATGATGAAATAAGTTCACCTTTATTGTCTAATTTTAGTTGCTTGGTATCTAAATTCTTTTGATACAAGAAGTGATGGAGGAAGTAGTGAAAAATTTGAAAAAAAATTAGCGCGATCGCTTCCTTCCCTTTGTCCCAGATAAAGTGAGTCAGCGCGATCGCGTAGTATCGGCTAAAGCAAAGTGTGTAGACGCCGAAAAATAGGGATTATCTGGATCAGCTCTCCAGAGCGATCGCATTCTCTCCCTTTGCAAACTCGCTCAAAATATAAAAAAGCTGACCTAGAATTTGGTCAGCTCATAAGATTAGATTTAGCTAGAAATCTTAAGTCCAGTAGAGAATACGACCTTGGGGAAAGCGCTTAGTAATCTCACCCTCAAAAAAGCGCCGTAGCGTCTTCATCGTGTCAGTGTCATAAACATACTTGGTGCCGCCAAACTTGTTGCGCTTCACAGTGCGTGTTTCTTCGTCCATGTCCAGCTTTGACTGGGGATACCAAGTTTGCAAAACCTCTTTAGATCCAGGCGTGAAGCGGTGGGAAATCAACTCGAAAGTTAGATCACAATCAAAATCGAGTGCTTCGCTAATCGAGTCAAACAAACGAGTGTAATGTATCTCCCAATCCTCGATAGGCATAATGGGCGCAATCACTAAACCCACTGGATACCCGCCACCACCAGAAGATCGAGGTAAAGCTAACCGCCGCAAAGCTTGAAGCCGGGAAGCTACCGACGCTGTACCGCCTTCAAACCGACGAGACACCGGATCGGCATTCACACTAATCCGACAGCGGGTGTGACCATTGTGGGGCAAGTCGAGTAATTCATCCACCGCATCGAACTTGGAAACCCAACGCAGATATCCGTTCGTCCGCGTGCCAAAGTAGCGGATACATTCAGCAAGACTGCCTGTTAAATGCTCGATACCCAGGGGGTCAGTGTAGCAGCTAACCTCAAAACTTGTGGCGTCACTTTGTCCTTCGTAAGCTGCCAGATTCTCCAATATCTGGGGCAAATTCGCAAAGACGCGAATCACGGGTGGCCCTGATAAACTACCTGCTAAATAACAGTATTGGCAGTGTGCGGGGCAACCTTCCGCGAGGTGAAATTGCCAGTCAGCCGATGGAGGGATAGGGCTGAGTTTGAAGGAACTAGGCGGTGCAGTAACGACGGCGAGGGTACGCTTAGCAATGTTGTAGGTATCGCGATCGCTCTCGCCACGCAAACCAGTCAGGCGGTTTCGCGGTAACTCTTCGATAGGTAAATTGAGCGCCTGGACGCGAGAAAGTATCTGCTGACCGTAAGACTCATCTAAGGCAGCTGGTGTGAATAAAACTCGCTCCGGCATCCACAAACGAGTGGATGGCGCTTCAGGAGATGAAATGTTGTCTGCGATCGCGTGCATACTGTCAGGTTCTCCGGATTTATCAACTTGGAGCTTAAGTAAGGGGTAATCCTGATTACCCCTTACCGATGACCTTAATTCTCTAAAACTTGGCGGATGCGGCGTTCCAACCGTTCCAGATCCAGACCGCCTTCATCCCGACTAATCCGACGCACAGTTGAGTTAACGTTGCCCAAATCTACCAATAAATCTTGGAGAATTTCTTGCTGTTGACGTGATTGGGTGACTTCACGCGGTTCTTGTACCAAGTCACGAACGATGGTATCTTCAGCCCTCGAGGCAACGATGGGGTCAGCTTCCCCCTGTAGATGAACGAAGGTTCGTCGCCCCGGCCCGCGCTCTTCCTCAATGGGGATAACTGCTGTCACCTGGTCGGAACGCACGTATTTTCCAAATCCAAGATGGACTAAGACCGCTGACTGTAGTTTCATTTAGAAGAATGCTTATTTTCTCGCTTACTTCTATTTTAAACGCCTACAAAACGACTTGAAGCCTAGAACTGGAGCGGGTTTTACTCTCTTAAGAGTAGTAGTATCCGGTGGCGATCGCGCGACTTTTTGACACGGATATCATGGGCGATAAAATATCTGTTTATGAAAAATAGTTATCTAAACCTTGACTAATTACAAATTCTGTGCAACTTTGAGATTACGGTAAGGATGTTGCCTTCAACTTCTTTGCATCCAGACTGCGGCTGCTGAACCGAAGTCTCCTAAACTCTTCACAAAATTGGGGTCACAGTGTGACCCGTAAAGGAACTTATTCATGCAGCCAAAAAATCTGAATAGACTCCTCCGGGCTTTGACTCGTGAGGGACTTGACGTAAGTTACGAAAATAGAACTTACTCGGTTCGCCTAAATAATTCTCTCGACGCACCAACAGCAGAAGTTCTGCTTCCCGAAGATTTCCTCGTAGAAGCTAAGGCGCTTAAGCAACTAGCAAATCTAGCTAATGTGCGCCATCCTAGCGGCGGTCATGTTTGCAAGTGCTGTGCTACGCCTGACTTTCATCCTGGTGATGCTGGGGTTGCTATCGGCTCAATTGTGGAAACTCAAGGGATGCTAATCCCTGCTGCTGTCGGTTCGGATATCAACTGCGGGATGCGATCGCACGTTGTAGACTTATCGCTTGAGGAATTTTTGGCAAAGCGCGATCGCTTCGTGGAATTGATGAAAGGCGATTATTTCTTCGGAACCCGTGATGTCACCATGACAGCCAAAACTGCTCGCGCCTTGTTCCAGTACGGGATTCCCGGCTGGCTAGATGCAATGCTAGATTCCCCTACGGGTAGTATTACCAAGTCTGACTTAGACCAATTGGCGGCGGAATGCGATCGCGTCTACTTAGGCGGTTCCATGAACGGCGATGTCAAGTTTGCACCAGAGGAACTAATTCCAGAAGACGGGTTAGTGCGGGATGGTGGACTAGCTACCATCGGCGGTGGGAACCATTTTGTTGAAATTCAGGTAGTAGAACGGGTAGAAGACAAAGCGACAGCTTACGCCTGGGGTGTCCGAGAAGGACAACTGGCTTTTATGATTCACTCAGGTTCGCGCAACGTGGGGAAGTACATTGGGGGAATGTGGCGCGATCGCGCTAAATCAGCATGGGCTAAAGGTGTAAAATACCCCGAATCTGCTCTTTTTCCCCTCTCAGTTGCCGCAAATCCCGAACTTGTCACCAGTTACCTGCAAGCTGAGGCGACTGCTGCGAATTATGCCTTTATTAATCGATTGCTGTTGGCGGAACTGTTACGCCTGCGTCTGCGGGAAGTTTACGGTAATGTTGAGGCTCCCCTAGTCTACGACTTGCCACATAATATCACCCTAAAAGAAGGGGCTGGATGGGTAACTCGTAAGGGTGCTTGTCCAGCGCATCCCGGACAACCTGTGATTATTCCCGGTTCGATGGGTGCTGCGTCTTACTTGCTGATTGGCAAGGGAAACCCAAAATTTTTAAGTTCTGCTTCTCATGGTGCGGGAAGGATGCGGTCGCGTTTCGATCTCACCCGCCAAGGTGCAGACCAAACTGAAGCAACTTTGGGTTTAACGGAAGTAGACTGCATCACTTTGCGCGAAGAACGCAGAATCGAAGAAGCACCGGCAGCTTACAAGCCAATTGTGCCTGTAATTGATGCCCAAGTTGAAGAAAAAATGGTTAGCGTAGTGGCAACGATGAAACCTGTATTGACTTTTAAGGCGTAGGAAAGAAGAATACTAAGGGATTGGAGCGATCGCGGTATGGGATAACTGCTATCCAATAATGCGATCGCGATCGCACGCTTTTCTTCTATCCCCTGTAAATTGATTGAGTTAGTAGAAGCTGGATAGGGAGGGGGATCGCATTTTTGGAATTTTTGATCGCTCTCCTCCAGCAATTAAGATAAGGACGCGATCGCGTATACAAAATCCTATAACATATTAAATAGTACATAAGCAACCGTATTAATTCGGAAGTTTGGTTTTGGGAATACACAACCGGCTACTGTTGACTAAACAGCACTTATGATCGCTATTGCGTCTATTGGATGGCTGTAGAATAATGCACTTTGGTCTACAAGTCAGGTTAAATTGGAAACTACGTGCAATCGAATCTTGCAAAGTTAAATAATCCTGTTGAAGAGGAGTCATATTCTGGTAACACAGAACCCCCCTTCACCCTGCAACAATTGAAAGCTGCAATTCCCTCAGATTGCTTTATGCCATCTGTTGGGCGATCGCTTTCCTACTTTTTGCTGGATGTATCCATAATTGGCATCCTTTATGCAGTTGCCAGCTACCTTGATTCCTGGTGGTTCTGGCCAGTATTCTGGCTAATGCAGGGAACGATGTTTTGGGCGTTGTTTGTCGTCGGACACGACTGCGGTCACGGTTCCTTTTCTAGGAAAAAATGGCTAAACGATCTGATTGGTCATATAGCTCATACTCCCATACTGGTTCCCTATCACGCTTGGCGCATCAGCCACCGAACTCACCATCAGAATACTGGCAACATTGATACTGATGAAAGCTGGTATCCAGTAACGGAAACCAAGTATAAGGAGATGGGGTGGGCTGAAAAATTTGTCCGCTTCGATGCCTTACTGCTTGCCTATCCGCTGTATCTGTTTAAGCGTTCTCCAGGGAAGCAAGGCTCCCACTTTTCCCCCGATAGCCCTCTGTTTAAACCCTCAGAAAAATGGGATGTAATTACTAGCACCACCCTCTGGACATTGATGGTAGGTTTGCTGGGTTTGCTGACCTATCAGTGGGGTTGGATGTGGCTGGTAAAATACTATTTGGGGCCATACGTGGTTTTTATAACCTGGCTTGATTTTGTGACATTTTTACACCACAGCGACCCGGATATCCCCTGGTATCGTGGCAAAGACTGGTATTTTCTCAAAGGTGCCTTATCCACAATTGACCACGATTATGGGTTTATCAATGGGATTCACCACAATATCGGCACCCATGTCGCTCATCACCTGTTTTTAAACATTCCTCACTACAATCTGAAAACAGCAACTGAGGCGCTTAAACCGATTTTGGGGGATTACTACCGAAAATCCAACGTGTCTGTCTTCCAAGCCTTCCTGCGTTCCTATCCTTCCTGCCACTTTGTGCCGGATACAGGCGCAGTAGTTTACTACAAGTCCAAAAAGGAACTAATGAAGGACAATTAATCCTCGTTCCTAGTCAGAGACTCTGAACGTATTGCAGGAGGCGAAGAGCCTCCTTTTTTATGCCTGAAAGTCTATTTTGAGTCAGGCACCTGAATCGTAGGCATTTCCAGCATCTCACGGGGAAGGAGAAAACAGTATTAACGTATTGCCTTTTTATAGAGAGGTGGTGGAAAATTGTAAACTTATGTTAAATAAAGTCCTTAGTTTTCACTATGATTTCCCGTCGCACCTTTGTGAATGTTTTACTAGCCAGTTGTTTAGCCTTAATTGCCTGGTTTAACATCTCACCATCTGCATCTGCACTAGGCGGCAAGCTGCCCTCTGTAAATCAACCTGCTCCAGAGTTTACGCTGCCAACCAACAACGGCGATCGCGAACTCTCTTTGTCGGACTACCGGGGTAAGTGGGTGGTTCTCTACTTCTACCCGAAAGACTTCACCTCTGGTTGCACTCTGGAAGCCCGCAGATTTCAGCAGGATTTGCCGAAATACCTAGACAAAAATACTCAAATCATTGGTGTGAGTGCGGATTCTGTAGATTCCCACGCCAAATTCTGCGATTCTGAAAAGTTAAAATTTCCGCTTTTAGCTGATATCGATGGCAAAGTAAGTAAAGCTTACGGGTCTTGGATTGGCTTTGTCTCAATGCGCCATACTTTCATTGTCGATCCACAGGGAATGCTGCGGGAAACATTTACCGGAGTAAACCCAGCGATTCACAGTACCGAGGTGTTGTCTCGCTTGGATGAATTGCAGACAACATAAGCTAATGGCGAATGGCAATAAACGAAATGGCTATTAGCAAATAGCAAAATTGCTGGTGAACTTTCTTTCACCAGCAACCTACAATCTAAAACCTAGTTTTAATCACTCAATAACCCAAAAGAAATCGCTTTTTTTCCTTAACGACGATAGGTTGTAGAACCAACTTCTTCGGGGTCACGGTAACGGGCTGGTTCGCTGTTCTTGCGACCTGCAAGACCACCCAAACCTAGTAAGCCTAATAGACCTAACCAACCCCAATCAAAACTGTTATCTTCCTGGGTTTCGTAAACGCCTGTAGTGGGGGCAGTAGTAGTGGTAGTAGTATCGCCAGTTGTTGTATCGGCTGTCTGGGAAACGGCAGGTAGGGCTAGGGGTAGAACGGCTACGCTGGCTGCGATCGCACTAGCACTAACAAATTTGGAAACGTTTGAAAATTTCATGTGTTAATCTCCTCTTCTCTTACTACTAAGAATAGCGATCGCACACCTCCAATTAACTCCATCTGAAGCTGGAAAATAAACCGCTTCTTTGTTACTGCCCAAGAGATAGAAAAAGCCGTTAGAGTATATATCACTCTACGGCTTTAGTAGTATATACTTATTACTAATTATTTCTTTTCCCCTAATCGCTGTAGCTGCTTGAGAGTTTGATACATCTCTGGGAGGCGGTGGTAAATCGCTGCTGCTTTGAGAAATACTTTGTGGGGAATGGCTGGGGTACCTGTAACAATGGCTCCGGGTTCGATGTTGTTGTGGATGCCTGCTTTGGCGGTAGCGATCGCGCCATCTCCAATATGCGCTTGATTCGCTATCCCCACTTGTCCTGCCAGCAACACCCGATTCCCCACTGTTACGCCGCCTGCCATGCCCGCTTGTCCAGCGATCGCGCAGTTAGACCCCACTTTGCAGCCGTGACCAATATGTACCAAGTTGTCAATTTTCGTATTTTGTGCTACACGAGTTTCCCCTACGGCGGGGCGGTCGATGGTGCTGTTGCAGCCAACTTCGACACCATTTTCTAGCACGGTGTAGCCAGACTGCTCCATTTTGAACCAACCTGTCGCGGTGGGGACAAAACCGAAGCCTTCGGCACCAATAACTGCACCGCTATGAATTACGCAATCTGCGCCGATGCGGGTGCGTTCGTGGATGCTACAGTTGGCGTGTAAGACGGTGCGATCGCCTATTTCCACATCGGGGTAAATTACAACGTTGGGATGAATCACTACCCCATCGCCAATTTTCGCCCCGGCTTGAATTACTGCATGGCCGCCGATGTAAACGTCTTTGCCAATTTCTGCGTCGGGATGAATTACCGCTGTAGGATGGATTTCGGGGGCGGGGTGAAAGGGTTTGTAGAAGAGTGCGATCGCGCCTGCAAATACCAATCGCGGATCGGATGCGGCTATCCAGGCAATATTGCGATCGCTGGCTTGCTGTTGTAATTTTTCATCTTTGGGTAAGATTAAGGCGCTGGCTGAAGTTTTTTCCACGAAAGCGGCAAATTTTCCCCCTTCAATGTAGCTGAGGGTGCCTGATTGTGCCTCATCGACTGCGGCTATTCCGGTGATTTCTGGATCGCGATCGCTGTGGGATGTGAGGCTGGTGTTGGTGGCATTGAGTTTTTGGACGATTTCGCTGAATTTGAGCATTGTGGCTAGAGATTTAGGAGAATAAACCGCACAGACAAGAGAGGAACAGAGAAAGGTTAGGAGGCGATCGCATTTCCTGCTATGTAAGCTGTTGTCCAGGCATTTTGGAAGTTAAAGCCGCCTGTTACTCCGTCGATATCTAGGATTTCTCCGGCAAAGTAAAGTCCGGGACAAATGCGGCTTTCCATCGTTTTGAAGTTTACTTCTTTGAGGGTGACACCGCCACAGGTGACAAATTCTTCTTTAAAGACTCCTTTGCCTTTAATTTGGTATTGACTTTGGGTGAGTTCTTGAATTAACTGGTTGAGGGTTTTGTTGGATAGTTCTGCCCAACGTTGTTCGGCACTAATGGCAACAGCGGCAATTAAACTTTGCCACAGGCGACGCGGTAGGGGAACTGGGCAACTGGTGGAAACTGCTTTTTGGGGTAGTTGGGATTTTACTGCTAATAGCATTTCCCGCAGACTTTCTGGATTGTACTGGGGAAGCCAGTTAATTTGCAAAGTCGCCTGATATTTGCAATCGTGCAGCACTCTGGCAGCCCAAGCAGAGAGTTTCAACGCGGCGGGGCCACTTACACCCCAATGGGTAATTAGCAATGGCCCTGTTTGTTCTAGCGGGGTTTTACCAGAAGTTAATAACCGCAGGCGCACGTTTTCTACGCTGACTCCAGGCAAATCTTTTAGGCGGGAGTCGGGGATGTTAAAGGTAAATAGTGAGGGGACTGGTGGTTCTATAGTGTGTCCTAAATCTTTTGCCCAGTGGTAGCCTTGAAAGTTGCTGCCAGTTGCGAGGAGAATGCGATCGCAACTTATTCTCTCTTTTGACTTCAACACTATCTCGAATCCTCCCCCCTCCTCCTTCCCAGCCTCAGCCTCGATTCCATCAACAGGATTCAACGGTAAAATCGATGCCACAGGTATCCCCGTGCGAATTTCGACCCCAGCTGCGTCTGCTGCCTTAATCAAACAATTCACAATCGTTTCTGAACTATCTGTAACCGGAAACATCCTACCATCCGGCTCAGTTTTCAACTTTACGCCATGAGTAGCAAACCACTCTACTGTATCCTTGGCTTGAAACCGACTGAAAGCACCCCGCAGAGCTTTTCCGCCTCTGGGGTAATTTTGCACCAATCCGGCGGGGTCGAAGCAAGCATGAGTGACGTTGCATCGTCCGCCGCCAGAAATGCGAACTTTGCTCAGAAGTTGTCTCCCTGCTTCTAACAAAATAACTTGGGCGCGGGGATTAGCTTTGGCACAGGTAATGGCACCAAAAAACCCTGCTGCCCCACCGCCAATTACCACGACTCGTAAAGGTTGCACAATCAAAAGGTAATATCTAACTACTATTCTTCTAGTTCAAAATCCTCTTTGGTGGCACCGCACAGAGGACACACCCAGTCATCGGGTATATTTTCAAAAGGTGTGCCTGGTGGGATACCTCCATCTGGATCGCCTTCTGCGGGATCGTAAACGTATCCGCAAATCTTACATAGATACTTTTTCATTTTATCTGTTTTCCTCACAATTCTTCTGTATAGTAAAGCCCCTGAAGTCGGAACTCCAGAGGCTTATTGCAAAGGATTATTAATCAGGAGGCTCCCGCCTCCATTAATGCTGGTGCAAGATTGAACCTGCTATGCAATTTTATTAGCCTTACCCCTCTTTTGAAGGCAGCAGGGTGGCTCATACAACCCTTAGAAAATATCGACAATTGCGACATTTTGTAGGGGCATGACAATCCAAAAGCCCCTACCGCCGACCAAAATCAACGTTACAAAATTTTCTTGTAATAAATGAAACCACTCTGCAATTTACCCTAGGGTAAATGGGGGGCTGATTTTAGCTGTAGGGTTAATCGATTCAAGACCTACAAAATTACAGCTTGGCTTTTGCTTTCGACCAATAGCCATTTTCGTCTTGTTCAAATTGCTCAGAAACTACATCCCAAGCATGATGTTCTGCCTTAGATTCATCGCCAGATTCAGTTAAAGCTTGATTGTAATTGGCGATAAATGTTCTTTGAGCGTCTTCTGAAAGGTGAGAGCGAACTTCCGGGGACAAATCGCTGGGGTTTTCCAGTTGTCCGGAACGTTTGCGGGGTAATGTTGTTTCGCTGGTATGCACTTCTTCGCCACCAGCACTTTCTAGTAGTAGCTGAATTTCACCACTTTTATCGGCGGGGACTTCCACAGCTAACAGAAAGTCTCCGGCTTCCACGCGGGTTTGATAGATGGCGGCTTTTTCTTCTGGCATTCCCACAGCTATTAAAGCTGAGACTAAGCCAGCACCAGCTGCTCCTGCGATCGCTCCACTAGCTGCACCCAGCAACGCTGCACCCAATGGACCTGCTGCGACTACTGGCCCCACAAACGGAATGAATAGCACTCCCACGCCTGTCAGCAAAGCTAGAGCTGAACCAAACAAGGAACCAAAGATTCCGCCTTGTTTGAGTCCACCCAAGATTACATCTTTTTTGGTGAGGAAGCCAGTAATCCGGGTTTCCGAGTGAAAGTTTTTGCCGATAATTGAAATGTCATCACGGGAAACCCCACGATCCAGCAAGCGGGGAATTACTTTATCAATTTGCTCGCGCTCTTTGAAAACGGCTGATATAGTTTTTTCAACAGTGGAAACTGTTGACTGTGCAGTGGTGTCTATGGCTGTCATTCACTTCTCCTGAGAATTTTTAACTTTTGTTAAGTCTTCTAGGAGTTTATGTAACGATGCAGCGCGCTGCATGGCCCCCAAGATTGATTAAAAAATTGTACTTTTAGATACTGATAATAATTAAGAAATTGAGCTAGTATCGCCTAGTTTTCTCAATTCCAAAGAAAATACCAGTAGCAATCGAAAGCAGGATTAACATCCAAATTACGCCGCCTGGTAGGAAGGTGAGAATGCCAAAGCCCCTCAGCACATAGACAGCGACGGTTAGCCCTAGAACACCAGCAAAAATAGCAGAAATCAGATTTTCGGAATTAGGAGATCGACTCACTTTCCTTGACAAAATAAATGGTAAAACAGAGTATACGATTAGTTAACGTCTGCTCAGGTTGTTTATGGCGCTCTTTTGAATCACGATAGTGGATGCGATCGCTCTGGCCATGCCAAAAATATACAACACGGTTGACGTTCCGGCGTTAGGACGGCTCACTTTCGTTGACTCCTGAAATGAGACTGAGTGGGATAATCAGTAGATAAACTGATTTGCTTTGACTATTGCCCTTGGGCAGAGCAACGTTAACTAGACATGGAATTAGTATAATCTCAGGAAAATTGATCTAGGAGTGGCTGAGTCAGCATGAGTATACTTTCTCCGTCGGACTCGATGGATGCCTTCTCAGACTCACCGCTGAGTAGGGGATGCTCAGCGGCGCTTTTAAAAGGCGAGATTTTGTTGGAAACCCGAAAGCATTCTGCTTGGGGTGGTGCTGTCACAGCCCAAATGTATTTGCCTTCTTCGCGATCGCTTATCTGGCCCCAATTAACAGATTACCCCCGATGGGTGCATTATTTCCCGGATGTCATTCGTTCGGAGGTTCTTCACCCACCAGATGCTTTAAATCAAGGTTGCAAGCGTCTTTATCAAGTTGCCAATAAAGCTTTCCTGTTTCTCAGTATCCAGGTTGAGGCTTATTTAAGGGTAGTTGAAATTGTTCAGCAGCAAATTCAGTTTCGGTTAGAAAAAGGCAGTTTTGTTGATTTCTCAGCCGATTTAAGTCTGCAAGATTACGCGGATGGAACTTTGCTCACCTATGCTGTGCAAGCAACGCCCACTATCCCAGTACCGTCACTTTTTATTGAACAGGCAATGCAATTGGAATTGCCTGCTAATATGCGAAAAATGCGGCAGGTTCTTTGTGGGGGTTAGGGGCTGGGGACTGGGGACTGGGGGCTGGGGACTGGGGGCTGGGGGCTGGGGACTGGGTAAGACTTTTTTCTAATCCCCAATTCTCAATTCCCAATTCCCAATTCCCAATCCCCAATCCACAATCCCCAATTCAATGACCTCATGAAAAAAGTTGATGTCCTCGTCGTGGGTTCCGGTCACAATGGCTTGGTAGCAGCACTACTACTAGCACGCCAAAAATTGGATGTTTTAATAGTCGAAGAAAAAGCAGTTATTGGCGGTGCTTGTCGTACAGAAAAACCATTTCAAACTGCGCCACAATTAAACATTTCAACTGGTGCTTACCTGCTGGGATTAATGCCGCCCGAACTCCTGCAAATTTTAGATATAGATTTGCCTCTCATCCGCCGTGACCCGCACTACTTTCTCCCCACTACAGACAAGCGTTATCTGCTGTTCGGTTCAGACGTAGAGGCGATGCAGCAACAATTTACCGAATTCTTCTCTGAAGCTGACTGGAAAGCTAACCAGAAGTTGCAAGAGGAAATTGCCCAGATTCGGGAAGATATTGCACCAACTTGGCTAGAAGAACCGCTTTCAATTGAAGAGACAGCAGAACGCTACCTGCGTCCATCTTTGCGTCAGGTATTCATTGATTTGTGCCGAAAATCAGTAGGCGAATATCTCAATCGCTTTGAGTTTAAAAGCGATTTGCTAAAAGCAATGTACGCCGTGACTGATGGCTTTTCGGGACTCTATGGCACTTGGGACACTCCCGGTACGGGGATGAATTTTTTAATTCATAATATGTGCAGACTTCCAGGTAGTGACGGCACTTGGATGATGATTAAAGGCGGTATGGGTACAGTAACTCAACGTCTTGCGGATGCAGCAATTAAAGCTGGTGCGAAGATAGAAACGGGATGCGGTGTGAGGCAAATTCTGCTGGAAAATGGCGTTGCTAAAGGCGTTGTTTTGCAAAACAATACGGAAATATCTGCTAATACTGTAATTGTGAATGCCGATCCCTTCCGAATGCGCGATTTAATTGGTGTGGAAAATTTGCCAGCAAATTACAACGCCAGAATCGATAATTATCGCAAAGACGGTTCTACCTTTAAGGTGAATTTATGTCTCAAAGGATTGCCAAAATTTACCTGTCTGCCTGAAGATTGCGGTCAGTATGGCACTACAATTCACCTGCTTCCAGATGAGGCACAAGTGATGCAGCAGTTGCGTAGCACTTTCGCTGATGTGCAAGCTGGTCGCCTTCCGGATTTTCCGGCGATTGAGTGGTATATTCACACTACCCTCGATCCATCTATGCAGGATGCTGAGAAACACCACAATTCAGCGCTGTTTGTGCAGTGGGTGCCTTATGAATTAGAGGGTACAACTTGGGATGAGGAAGAAAGCAGATATATTAGTCATTTGCTGGAAATATGCGATCGCTTCGCCCCCAACACGTCACAATTAGTTCAAGAAGTGTTTCCTCTCCATCCCCAGAAGCTAGAACAACACTTTGGTTTGACGCGGGGACACATTCATCACGTTGATAACTCTTTTGGTTTTGCTGACAGGTTGCCTTACAATACACCGATACCGGGACTTTATTCTGCTAGCGCAGCTTGTCACCCCGCTGGTTCTGTGATTGGTGCGGCGGGTTATAATTCAGCCCAGCGCGTGTTGCGAGACTTTAGTTTTTAAAGCAAAGGTACGCTAAGGTAATCGCAAATGAGCAGGGAGGCTTTGCGGTAGCAAAGCGGCGCGACAGCGCTACCTTTGTGTTTATAGATATTAGACAGGAGAGCGCGACCGTGGACGTTAAAGCAGCAATAGCATTTGAGGCGGGTAAACCGTTAAGTATTGAAACGGTACGGCTGGATGGCCCCAAGGCGGGCGAGGTGCTGATAGAAATTAAGGCGAGTGGGGTGTGTCATACGGACGCTTACACGCTTTCTGGTAACGATCCTGAAGGTTTGTTTCCGGCGATTTTAGGACATGAGGGCGCTGGCGTTGTTGTGGAAGTTGGCGCAGGAGTGAGTAGTTTAAAAGAAGGCGATCGCGTAATTCCCCTCTACACTCCAGAATGCCGTCAGTGCGAATACTGTCTAAGCAGAAAAACTAATTTATGTCAAGCTATTCGCACCACGCAAGGACGCGGTGTAATGCCTGATGGCACGAGTCGCTTTTCTATTGATGGTCAAATGATACATCATTACATGGGGACATCGACCTTCGCCAACTATACAGTATTGCCGGAAATTGCCGTTGCAAAAATCCGTGAAGATGCCCCTTTTGATAAAGTTTGCTACATCGGTTGTGGCGTTACTACTGGCATTGGCGCAGTTATCAACACTGCAAAAGTAGAACCGGGAGCCAATGTTGTAGTGTTTGGATTGGGCGGCATTGGTTTAAATGTGATTCAGGGGGCGCGGCTGGTTGGCGCTAATATGATTGTGGGTGTTGATATTAATCCGAGTAAGCGATCGCTTGCTGAAAAATTCGGCATGACTCACTTTGTAAATACCAAAGAAGTCGAAGGCGATTTAGTTGCTTACTTGGTAGATTTAACTAAAGGCGGTGCAGATTACAGCTTCGAGTGCGTTGGTAATGTTAATATCATGCGCCAAGCTTTAGAATGCTGCCATAAAGGTTGGGGAGTTAGTGTTGTTATCGGCGTTGCTGCTGCTGGACAAGAAATCAGCACTCGTCCCTTCCAACTTGTCACCGGGCGCGTTTGGAAAGGTTCCGCTTTCGGTGGTGCTAGAGGTCGCACAGATGTCCCAAAAATTGTTGATTGGTACATGGAAGGTAAAATCAACATTGACGACTTAATTACTCATGTTATGCCGATTGAACGCATCAATGATGCTTTTGATTTGATGCACCACGGCGAATCTATCCGCAGCGTCGTCACATTTTAGATTTAGTAGCGTAGGCATTGCCTACCAACTCTTATTTCCCCTGAAATTATCCCTTTTTCTCTCAAATTCCCTCTACATCTTCTTTTGGCTGGAGTGGTTCGTGAAAGCTATTTTTAGAGGATGTCTGCAAAGTCATAATCGAGACGCTTAGAGGGTGGAGATCCCCCTAAATCCCCCTTAAAAAGGGGGACTAAGACTTGATTCTCCCCCTTTTTTAAGGGGGGGCTGGGGGGGATCAAACTAAGTTTTGACACTTCTGGGACATCCTCTTAAAAAGGTGCGGTGAAACAAACTCGCGTCCGGCTGCGCGGATGCGAGTTTATGTTGTCAGGCATTTCTAAACGCTGTCAAACAAAACAGTCGTCATATAATGTTCTGCCCACTCCAAACCAAAGGCTTTTTCTAGCACCCGACGAGTTTTGTCATTCTGCTGCTGTTTAGTAGAGTAGTAGCGCTGCCCGTTAAGGATTTCAGCTTGTTTTTCAGAACTTACTGGCTGGGCTGCGATCGCATTCAGACAATGAATTTCTAAAAACGACTCCACGCGAGAGAGAAACTGATTTTCTTCCTCTGGGCTGCCAGGACGGACAAAAAAGCAAAATTCCGAAAAAATATCGCCCCAATCGGGTAATTCGCGGGGTTGAGAGAAATTGGGGGTGGGTAGCCCCCCAAGGGAAAAAGTATATTCTTCGGGTAATGAGCGATCACTGCTGATGGGAGAAAGATCCGCGATCGCTGCACTAATTTGTCCCCGTCCACCGATTAAATCGCAGCCAAACATCGGCAGATTGTATTGAGGGTGAGGAAACATCACGCAATGCAAAATATCCAGCATTGTGCCGACTTTTGCCAATTCCAGGTGCATTTTGCGAAATTGCGGCGACTGGTAGCAGCGATTTTCAATCGTCAGCTTTTCTCCCTCTAATCTTCCTTCCACATAACCCAACTCAGCTGGCAGTTGGTAAGGTGAAAGATCGAGGTGTTTGTGCCAAACTGCTTCAATAGTGTCAGCCAGCTGGCGAATTAGAGGGTGTTGTTGTTCGCGTAGGGAAGACTTTGAAGTTTCTAACATTTCTTAAAATTTGCTTTCTCTTAACTACGATAATCCAGCAGCAGACACAGGTAGGTTAAGAATATCAGCTTGTCAGGGACAAAAAAAGCTATAACAACCTGTATAGGCCAGTGACAGCAGTAAAAATATGAAGGGTGAAGTATTAGGTCGCTACCAAATCGAACAGCAGCTAGGTAAACGTGCTGGAAGACGCACGTTGTTAGCGCGTGACAACCAAACTCAAGAATTAGTCGTAGTCAAGCTATTGTCTTTTAGCAGCGATTTTGAGTGGGAGGAGCTTAAGTTATTTGAACGGGAAGCGGAAACTTTAAAATCTTTAACGCATCCGGCTATTCCGCGCTACTTAGATTATTTCGAGCTAAATTCATCAGCATACAAAGGATTTGCCCTTGTTCAAACTTATGTAGAAGGGAAATCTTTAGAAGAACATCTCAAAGCTGGACGAACTTTTAGCGAAGCAGATATTAAGGAAATTGCTACAGCAATTTTAGAAATTCTCAATTATTTACATAGCCGTCAACCACCAGTAATCCACCGGGATATTAAACCTAGCAATATTTTATTAACCAATCGTTCTGGTAATAGCGTTGGCGAAGTTTACTTAGTTGATTTTGGTTCGGTGCAGACTCTTGCCGCCAAGGAAGGCGGAACAATTACAGTGGTGGGAACTTATGGCTATATGCCGCCAGAACAATTTGGTGGACGTGCAGTTCCCGCATCCGATCTTTATAGTTTAGGTGCAACTTTAATATATCTAGCGACGGGTCAGCATCCTGCCGATTTACCGCAAACCGATGGCTTACAAATTAAATTTGAAAAAGCTGCTAATCTCAGTCCTGCTTTAATCAATTGGTTAAAGCGGATGACTCACCCCAACCTGAATCGACGCTTGGCTTCTACTAAGGAAGCACTGCAAGCTCTCATGCAGCCGCAGGAACCAGGCATTGCTCCTGTAACTGTGAGGAAACCAGCTGGTAGCAAAATTTCCGTGACTGAAAAAGCAGATTCTCTAGAAATTCTCATCCCTCCATCGGCGTTAAATTCTAATATTCTAAAGCTGTGCTTTTTTGCGATCGCTTGGAATTCTTTCATACTACTGTGGACAAGTTCTTTATTCTTTACATCTTCCGGTATTGACTTCTTCATGGTATTGTTCTCCCTACCTTTTTGGTACCAAGGCATTCACATGATATGGCAGGTTCTCTTTGGGTTGTTTGGACGTGTTCGGCTAAGTATCGATCCGCAGCAAATTAGCTTAACCTATGAAATATTTGGATTTAAATTCAATTTTCCTAAGCAAGCACAAAGACAAGACATCACTATGCTGGAACACACGAGAAAATATTTGACAACAGGCCACAGGGGCAGAGAAGTTGAGGTCAGCCCCCGCGTTATTATTTGGGCGGGAACGCAGAAATATGAGTTGGTTACTGATGAGGTGATGACTGAACCGGAACTCAACTGGCTCGCTCATGAACTGAGTGATTGGTTGAAATTGCCAATTATACGACCCATTAAAAGCGAGCAGGTTCTTCCATCTGATAGCTAGTCTCCTATATTTGAGCGTGGATAGTTTATCGGAGACGGGTATGTTTGGTTTAGGATGGACGGAAGTGGGTGTAATAGCGATCGCTCTTTTTCAACGAATCTCATTCTTGTTACAAAAAATGACAACAATAGTAAAAGTATGAAGGGTGAAGTATTAGGTCGCTACCAAATCGAACAGCAGCTAGGTAAACGTGCTGGACGAAGAACGCTATTAGCGCGTGACAACCAAACTCAAGAATTAGTTGTAGTCAAGCTATTATCTTTTAGCACCGATTTTGAATGGGAGGCTCTTAAGTTATTTGAACGGGAAGCGGAAACTTTAAAAACTATCTCCCATACTTCTATTCCCCGCTATCTCGACTTTTTTGAGATAGATTTACCCACAGGTAAAGGATTTGCTCTCGTACAAACTTATGTAGATGGGAAATCTTTAGAAGAACATCTTAAAGCTGGGCGTACTTTCAGCGAAGACGAAGTAAAGCAACTAGCCAAAGACCTTTTAGAAATTTTAATTTACCTGCATGGCCGTCAGCCTCCCGTTATCCACCGGGATATTAAACCTAGCAATATTTTATTAACAAATCGTTCTGGTAATAGCGTTGGCGAAGTCTACTTAGTTGATTTCGGTTCGGTGCAGACTCTCGCCGCCAAGGAAGGCGGAACAATTACAGTAGTGGGAACTTATGGCTATATGCCGCCAGAACAATTTGGCGATCGCGCAGTTCCATCATCCGATCTTTATAGCTTAGGCGCAACTTTGATTACTTTGGTGACGGGAACTCATCCCGCAGATTTACCGCACAAGGATGGACGCATTCAATTTGAGAAAGCGTGCAATCCTAGTCCAGCATTTAGCAGATGGTTGCGGTGGATGATAGAACCTAGTTTAGACCGCCGCTTAGCTTCTGCACCCGTTGCACTGCAAACGCTCGAAAAGCCGCCGGAAGAACCAGAAACCGTTCCTTTAGTTGTTAGTAAACCAACTGGTAGCAAAGTTTCTTTGAAAAAAGACAATGATTATTTAGAAATTCTCCTCCATCCAGAGGGATTTAAGTTTAATTTGGTATTCTTGTACTGTGTTGACCTTTTTGTGGCTGTAGTTCTGTTTTCTGCCTTTTCTGCCTCTATCCCTTGGATGAGCCAATTTTTCTTTTTGGTGCTGATACTGCCTTTGTGGAGAACTTTGTTTGCATTATTTCGCCGAGTCAGGTTGCGGCTCGATCAGCGGCAAATTTCCCTAATTTATGAGATATTTGGAATAAAGTTTAAATATCCCAGTTCGGCATCGAAACAAGATATCAATAAGTTGGAAGTGAAATATGTAGACCAAGTTAGGCAGAAGATTATTATTTGGGTAGGTACGCAAAAATATGAGCTTGGCGGTAACGGTATCATTTCTGAACCGGAACTCGACTGGCTGGCTTATGAACTTAGCGATTGGTTAGGATTACCAATCAATCTCAGGAAATGACCTTGTAGCGAGAGTTGATAGGACATGAAGAGATCCCCCCAACCCCCCTTATTAAGGGGGGCTAAGAGATGTCCCAACCCCCGTTATTAAGGGGCTAAAGGGCGGAGAGATGTCCCTAACCCCCTTATTAAGGGGGTCGCCGCAGGCGGGGGGATCGAGGTTTGAAACCCTCAGTGCGTAAGTCCTAGTTAAATTAAGATGTTTTACAGGAGAGTGATATGTTTGGTTTAGGATGGCCGGAAGTGGGTGTGGTAGCGATCGCTGCTATTTTAATCTTTGGCCCCAAGAAGATTCCAGAACTAGGTAGCGCGCTAGGGAAAACCTTGCGCGGCTTTAAGGATGAAATGAATCGCGAAGGCGAGGAACCATCCCAGGAAAATCAAGATAATAAATAAAGGCAAAAGGCAAAAGGAATTCTTCCTTTTGCCTTTTACCTTTTTATAGCTTCTGTACTACAGAAGACTTCACACTATCTTTGTTCTCCACTGGGATAGTGCCATTTTCGATGTTTTCCCCGACTGGGCGACGCGCCTCAATTAAGCTAATTGCGCGGGTGACGCTTTCTGGTAAAATCACCACCAAACTGCCTTCTGGCGCTTGGTCGAGAGCGGTGTTAATCGCAGTCGTCTCATCAAGGATAGTTTCATACTGAGCATCCGGCTTTTCTTGGGATATCCCTTGAGAAATTAGCTCAGAGGCATTACCGCGATCGCGTCCCCGCGTATCATCGTCTTCCTTAACGATAATGCGATCGAACATTAGGCTAGAGAGTTTACCCAGCATCACAAAATCTTCGTCACGGCGATCGCCAGGGCCACCCACAACCCCAATTCTTACCCCAGGCCAATTGCGGACAAAACCGCCCAGAGCCTCGTAAGAAGCTGCATTGTGAGCATAATCTATCAGAGCATTATATTTGCCCAGATTGAACATATTCATCCGCCCCGGTGTCTGAGAAGCCGAAGCCCGGAACGTACTTAAACCCTGACGAATCTCCTCAATTTTCACCCCTTGAGCAAACGCCGCCAGACTCGCCGCCAGCGCATTCGCAATTTGGAAAGGTGCCAACCCACCCATTGTCAATGGCACATTCACCGCCTGCTCAATTCGCAGCGTCCAATCTGCCTTTAAAATTGACAGATAGCCATTCTCATAAGCTGCTGCCAAGCCGCCTTTGCGCGTATGGCTTTGCACCAACTCATTCTCCGGGTTCATGGTGAAATAAGCTATTTGCCCTTTCACGCGCCTTGCCATCGCCGCCACTAGAGGATCGTCTGCATTAAGTACCGCATAGCCTTCTGGCGCAACCGTTTCGGCTACCACACTCTTGAGATGAGCCATATCATGTATGGTTTCAATATCGCCAAGTCCCAGGTGATCTGCGGCGACGTTTAAAACTACTCCCACATCGCAAGTGGTGAAAGCCAACCCAGACCGAAGAATACCGCCGCGTGCAGTTTCCAGCACCGCCACCTCTACCGTAGGATCTGAAAGAATCAAATTGGCGCTTTGTGGGCCAGTGTTGTCTCCTGGTTCCGCCATGTAATCACCAATGTAGGTGCCGTCGGTCGTTGTGTAGCCAATGGTTTTACCTGTCTGCTTAAAGATATGGGCAATCAGGCGCGTAGTAGTGGTTTTGCCGTTAGTTCCAGTGATGGAAACAATGGGAACGCGGCTGGGAGACCCTTGCGGGAACAGCATATCCAGCACTGGCGCTGCGACATTTCGCGGTAAACCCTGGCTGGGACAGACGTGCATCCGGAATCCAGGGGCGGCGTTTACCTCAACAATCACGCCATCCATTTCTCTGAGTGGTTTACTGATATCATTTGTCACCACGTCAATTCCAGCAATATCCAGACCGATAATCTTAGCTATTCGTTCAAAAAGCCAGATATTTTCTGGATGCACCTCGTCAGTACGGTCAACAGCAATGCCTCCGGTGCTGAGGTTGGCTGTTGCCCGTAGGTAACAAATCTCACTTTTGGATAGCACCGTCTCTAGGGTGTATCCCTGCCGTTCCAAAAGTTGCCAAGATGTGCGGTCTAGTTCTATTTTGGTGAGGACGTTATCGTGTCCCTCCCCGCGATTCGGGTCGCGATTGGTTTCTTCTATCAGTTGCTCAATTGTGGACTTGCCATCTCCCACAACGTGGGCGGGGACTCGTTCCGCTACCGCCACCATTTTGCCATTTATTACTAGCACCCGGTGATCCCGTCCGGTATAGAAGCGTTCCACGATTACGGATCGGGTTTTGGAGACAGCACTGGCAGCATCGTAGGCTTCCTGTGCCAGTTGCCAGTCGTTGATGTTGATGGTGATACCTCGTCCGTGATTGCCGTCCAGGGGCTTGATCACAATTGGGTAGCCACCAACGTCTTCTATAGATTGTTCGAGTTCATCTAGGTAGTTAATTACGGTGCCACGCGGTACTGGCACCCCAGCTTCGTGTAGGATTTTTTTGGTGCCTTCCTTGTCGCAGGCAAGCTCTACCCCTAAAATTCCGGAGTAAGTGCTGAGCGTTGCTTGCATTCGCTTCTGGTAAATGCCATAGCCCAGCTGAACCATAGAACGGGCGCTTAAAGATGTCCAGGGAATACCCCGCGCTTCTGCTTCTTTGACGATGGTTTCGGTGCTGGGGC
Source organism: Trichocoleus sp. FACHB-90 (assembly GCF_014695505.1). Classification (NCBI taxonomy): domain Bacteria; kingdom Bacillati; phylum Cyanobacteriota; class Cyanophyceae; order Leptolyngbyales; family Trichocoleusaceae; genus Trichocoleus; species Trichocoleus sp. FACHB-90. Next base: position 47,767 of record NZ_JACJOK010000023.1, on the reverse strand, counting down.
CGAGGGCGGCATCGCGCGCCAAGTCTCTCAGGTCTTTGAGATCCTGCTGTAATTCCGCAGCGGGATAGCTGCCTGTGTCTACAATACTTTGGCATAGCCGCACTGCTGCTCTGGCGGCATAGCGACCCGCTTGTTCATCAAAATACTCGATGACTACCTGGTAAGTGCCTGGGGTGGCGGTTTCGCGGGTACGCCCAAAGCCGACTTTCATCCCCGCGAGTTCTTGTAGTTCTAAGGCGACATGTTCAATGATGTGTCCCATCATCGTGCCTTCGTGAACTCTGCTTAAGAAGCCACCTCGGCAACCAGGGGAACAGAAGTGTTCTACCAGACTCGGCAGTGCCTGAACTAATCCCTCGTAGAAGCCTGGAATTTCATTGGATGGCAACTCTGCCAGCTCTTCTAAGTCTAGGCGCATGACTACCAGTTTGTGGCGTCGAATGCTCCAGTAGTTTGGGCCCCGTAATGTCTGGATTTTTAGAATTCTCATACCTAATTTTGCGGATGATTCAGAGGATGTGGGCGGTAGGGCGGGGTAGGGACTTTCACACAAAGCAATTTAGATATAAATATGCTTTTCTTTTATATAGACTTAATGCGAAAGCCCTGACATCTTGGTGGGAAAGCTGGCACTGGTTGCTGATGACCCCGCCCGTATTTAGTAATCTCTTAGTTTCCAGCTTTAAAAAGTGATAAAACTGTTCTCTACGAACAGTTTTATGACAAATGTAAAATTTAAAATCAAACATTCGGGGGCAGAATGACTCGCTGCTGTAGATGGTAGCGATCGCCATAGCTGAGAATATGCACCCGGAGATTGAATATACTAATTGGTTCGGTAGCTCCCACTGAAGGCTGGTTGGTGTAAGAAACTTCACCGGGATCGACAATAGAAACTGTACCTTTACCCATCACCTGCAATACACCGTCTCCCTCGATTAAGGCGCAGGTATCTTCGTCAATACCCATCCCTAGCTTATCTGGATAACCGGAGATCGCGCTGATCAACCGCCCCATGCGATTGCGATTGTGAAAGTGCTGATCGACTATTAAATCCGGGAAAATTCCTAAGCCCACCGCCATATCAACTAAGGAACGATTGGGAGATTCGCCGCTACCGCCACCAGCTATCATGTGATGTCCCATCACCGCCGCTCCTGCACTGGTGCCTGCTAAAGTAATCTCACCCAAATGCGCCCGCTTGCGAATTCTTTCCATCAACGGTGTTTCTGCCAATAGTCCGCACAGCCGCAGTTGGTCGCCACCTGTCAGGAATACTCCAGTACACTCTTCAATGTACTCGTGCATCAAGGGATCTTCACTTTGAGAGCGATCGCGGATGTCTAGCACCTTTACCACCTTCGCTCCCATTTCCGTAAAAATGGTACGGTAGCGATCGCCAATCACTGCTGGTTCTCGCGATGCTGATGGAATAATTGCAATAGTCGCCTCTAGCGCCCCAGCACGATTAAAAAAAGTTTGTAGGATTTCCCGTCCATGAACTTTGTCTTCAGCGCCGCCAATAATCATAATGGCGGTTTTAGTCGATTGGGGCATCGTCTGTACTAAGGATTGAGATTCTAATTGCAGCATAATGTCACTTTTGAGCATAGGGTGAATCGAATACAATCTTTGGAGCTAGTTGATAGGAATGCCAATTTATCGCGTTCTTGGTTTTTGCTCAACTATCTGGACACCCTTGCTCACAAGGACAATCCCTATTTTCACTCTTGTCAATAGTCCCAATTTTTCTTAATGACAGGCGTCCGATCAACATCACCAATATTTTGCTTTTTTTTCCTGATCCGCTCAGTAACAACGGTTACTACTCGCCATAGCGACTTAACCTTATAAGCATAATGCCAGATCCCGTAAACATTTTTTATAAAATATTTAATATTTTTTTATGTAACACATCAACCTGTGGACAGAATGCTTGGACTGGGGGCTAGGTACTGGGAGAATTAGGAGTTATGAGTTTTGAATTTATAACTTCTCACTCCTGGCCTCATAACTCTTTCCTAGTCCCCAATCCCCAATCCCCAATCCCTAATCCCCAATCCCTATTCCTGCTGTGCGAATTGATATAGTTACTCTTTTTCCAGATTTTTTCTCCTCCCCCCTGAATTCAGGGCTGCTGGGGAAAGCTTTAGCCAAACAGATTGCAGGAGTGCATCTGGTAAATCCCCGCGACTTTGCCACCGATAAACACCACCGCGTCGATGATGAACCATACGGCGGCGGCGTGGGAATGCTTATGAAACCAGAGCCGATATTCGCGGCTGTGGAGTCGCTACCCGTTTTACCTAGACGCGAGGTGATCTTGATGACACCACAGGGGCAAACGATGAATCAGCCGCTGTTGCGAGAATTGGCGACATATGACCAGTTGGCGATTATCTGCGGACACTATGAAGGTGTGGATGAGCGAGTATTACATTTAGTGACGCGGGAGGTATCTTTAGGCGATTTTGTGCTGACGTGTGGAGAAATCCCCGCTTTGGCACTAATTAATGGTGTTGTCCGCCTGCTACCGGGAACGGTGGGAAAGGAAGAGTCGCTAAAAGCAGAGAGTTTCGAGGCGGGATTATTGGATTATCCCCAGTACACTCGTCCGGCGGAGTTTCGCGGCTGGAAAGTGCCACCAGTGCTGCTGTCGGGAAATCATGCGGAGATTGAACGCTGGCGAAACTCACAGCAAATAGAGAGAACGCGCGATCGCCGCCCCGATTTATACGCTCAATGGTTGGACGATAATGCTAACGGGGGCTAGGGGCTGGGGACTAGGTAGGGACTAGGGGCTGGGGACTAGGGACTGGGGACTAGGTAAGATTCTTGCCAATTCCCAATCCCCAATTCCCAATTCCCAATTCCCAATCCCCAATCCCCAATCCCCAATCCCCAATCCCCAATAGGTAAAAATTCCATGAACATAAGAATTGGCAACGGTTACGATATCCACCGTTTAGTTTCCGGTCGTCCCCTGATTCTAGGAGGGGTGAAAATTGAGCATGAGTTGGGGTTGCTGGGACACAGTGACGCTGATGTGTTGACGCACGCAATTATGGATGCGATGCTTGGTGCCTTAAGTTTGGGTGATATTGGCCATTATTTTCCCCCCACAGATGAAAAGTGGGCGGGTGCTGATAGTTTAGTGCTGCTATCGCAGGTAAATGCGCTAATTCGCGATAAAGGCTATTCAATTGGAAATATTGATTCTGTGGTGGTGGCGGAACGGCCGAAACTGAAACCGCATCTAGAGAAAATGCGCGATCGCTTATCCCACGTCCTAGAATTAAAACCCGACCAAATTGGACTCAAAGCCACCACCAACGAAAAGTTAGACGCAGTTGGGCAAGAAGCAGGAATCGCCGCTTATGCTGTTGTCTTACTGGTAGCTTCTAATTAACTGGGCTAAACCATATCTAGTCAAAGGTTAAAAATGTTTAGGATAGGAATGAACCAGAGACGGATAAGGCAGAGACTCTCAACGCGCTGGGAGAATTAAGGCAATGGAAGCTGGAAGATTTGAACTTACTCAGAGCGATCGCGCTTTGGTTTATCCTGCGGATATTATTGCCTGCAACCCTGAAGGGCAAACGGTTCTAGTAGTTGAAGTCAAAGCTACTAAACTCAAAGATAGTAAAGCCAAGCAATGGGCAATCGAGTCCCTCACGTTGTATCTGCAAGCTGCGAACACGAAAATTCCCTTCGCTATGCTGGCTGACCTTGAAAACATCGAGATTTTTCAATGGGACGGTGCTAATTTATCGGAACCAGTTAGCATAATTAACACTGCTGCCGTGCTTAATCATTATGATCCCGAATTTAGCAGCAAACGAATATTTGGGCCATACCATCAGACACTTGTTGAAGCTTGGCTGCGAGATTTAGCCTATCATTGGAAGTCGGAAAAGCCGCCAGCATCAGAAGAATTGGCAGCCATCGGTTTGTTGCAGGCGCTGGAAGATGGAGATACTTACTCTGAAGGTGGCGCTTCTTGGTGATACTTTACGTTGAGACTAATTTCTTGATGAGCATTGCCACAGGACGTGACTCCCAAGCGAATACTTTGCTAGAGAATCCAACCGCATCAGTCCAGATAGCAATACCAAGCATTTGCTGCATGGAAGCTCTGTCTGCATTAGAGGATGAACTGAAGCGCCGCAATCGTTTCATGGAAGAACTGAAAAAACAAGTCAGCCAGTTACGTCGAGATGTCACCTCATCCCATGCCCAGTCTCTCTTTTCTCATTTACAACAGGCTTTAATTGAGAATCAGGCGCTATTCAACGATGTCGAAAACCGTCTCTTTCAAGCTCTCGATCATCTCAACACCAAGGCAGAGATGATTCCATTAAATGGCGATATGCTTCAAGAAAGTTTGGATACACGTTTTATCAACAAAGACCCTACAGATAACTTGATTTTGCACTGCATTCTTAATCATGCACGCCTGCATCCCAGAGATATCAAAGTCTTCCTCAGCGCTAATTTCAAAGAATTTAATACGCCGGAAGTTCAAGCGGCTTTGCGTAGTACTGGCGTGAATCGGTATTTTAGCCGCACGCAAGACTTCCTTGGTTGGCTACAGACTCAGTAAGCTTTATCAGCAGTTAGTAGAGAATTATGAGAATCCCTGTTATTAAATATTGTTGGCGGCGTGTGGTGGCTTTTGGGCTGGCGGTAGTGAGCGCGATCGCACTTCATGGCTGCAACCCAACAAACCTCAAAAAAACAGAAGCCGCCCAATTGTCGTACATCGGAGACGCTAGTCTCAGCGAACCCAATTCCTTTAACTACGTCCTCAGCGAAGGTGCGCCTGATGTTCTCAGCCTTGTTTACGAGGGGCTGCTGACTCAAAATGGACTCACTGGAGAACTAGAGCCAGCTTTGGCTGAGAAATGGGAAATTTCTGAAGATAAGAAACGGATCGTTTTTACTCTCAAACCAGGGCTGAAATGGTCTGATGGTGAGCCTCTAACCGCAGATGATGTGGTTTTTACCTACAACGATATTTTCTTAAACAAGGAGATTCCCACAGATATCAGAGACATCCTCAAAATTGGTAAAAGTGAAGCGCTGCCAAGCGTCCGCAAAATAGACGATTTGAGAGTAGAATTCACAGTACCGGAGCCGTTTGCTCCCTTTCTTCGCTACAGCGGCGGGTTGGCAATTTTACCAGCTCATGCCTTGCGGGAATCTGTTAAAACTAAAGATAAGGATGGAAAGCCTAAGTTTCTTACAACTTGGGACACCGATACAGATCCTAAAAAAATTGTCGTCAATGGCCCTTATATGTTGGAAAGCTACACGCCTAGCGAGCGAGTAGTGTTACGACGCAATCCCTACTACTGGAAAAAAGATGCACAAGGCAATCAGTTGCCTTACATTGAGCGCTATTACTGGAATATTGTAGAATCTACTGACACTCAATTACTTCAGTTTCGCTCTGGGAGTTTGGATACATTTAGTGTTTCTCCTGACTATTTTTCTTTGCTAAAACAACAGGAAAAGCAAGGAAAATTCACGGTTTATACCGGGGAAGCGGAAATGAGTACAACTTTTTTAGTTTTTAATCTGAACCAAGCCAAAGATTCAAAAAATCAGCCGTTGGTAGATCCGATAAAATCTCGGTGGTTCAATACGGTGGAATTTAGACAGGCTGTTGCTCATGCGATCGATCGTCCGGCAATGATTAACAATATTTATCGGGGGCTGGGCGAAGCGCAAAATTCACCAATTTATAAACAAAGTCCTTTCTATCTTTCACCGGAAGAAGGATTGAAAGTTTACGATTACAATCGGGAAAAAGCAAAGGACTTGTTGCGAAAAGCGGGCTTTAAATACAATGCTCAGGGGCAACTTTTCGATGCGGATGGTAATCGGGTACGCTTTACCATGCTGACAAATGCAGGGAATAAGCTACGAGAAGCGATTGGCTCTCAGATTAAGCAAGATTTGGCTGGGATTGGTATTCAGGTGGATTTTAATGCGATCGCTTTCAATACTCTGCTCCAACAAGTCTACACTCAGCGGAATTGGGATAGTTACATTGGCAAAATTGGCGGCGGTGGTATTGAGCCTAACGGTGGAGCAAACACCTGGTTGACAAAAGGGGGCTTACATGCGTTTAATCTTGGCCCCCAAGAAAGCGAACCACCACTGATTGGCTGGAAAGTTTCCGACTGGGAAAAGCAAATTGAGGAGCTTTATATTCGGGGTGCTGGTGAACTTGATGAAGCCAAGCGCAAAGAAATTTATGCGGAAAGTCAGCGCATTACCCAGGAGAATTTGCCATTTATCTATTTGGTGAATCCGCTAACAATGGAAGCAGTACGCGATCGCATTGAAGGGATAAGATATTCAACTCTGGGAGGTGCGTTCTGGAACCTTACCGAACTTAAAGCCAAGTCTGTAGAATAAAGGATGAAAAGTTTGATCAACAAACTTCGTAAATCTCGTTACCAGGATGAGCCTGGTAGCGAGAATATGAGGGAAAGCCTCACGATTCCCCTAAAAAAATATTTATATGGGGAAAGTTTAGCAATTTTCTCAAATTTTACATCCTTTTTTATCAGGCAGAGCCTCCTAATCCTTGCCAAGCTGAGCCTGATAACGAAAAAAGAAAATGTAGCCGCGAATTATTTTCGCCAAGGCTGGGTTTTATCATTTATTATCTGTGTTACTTTTGCCTTATTTGGCTGTAGTCCGCAATCATTCAAAAGTCAGGAGTCTGAGAATTTATCCCAACTGGTGACAGTGACTTTGGCAGATCCCAAAACCTTTAATTGGGTGCTTAACCAAGAGTTTCCTCATGTTTTTCTCTTTACTTATGAGGGGTTAACATTTGAAAACAGGGTTACTGGTGAAATTGAACCAGCGTTAGCCGAATCTTGGGAAATTTCTAAAGATAAAAAACGAGTGGTTTTCACCCTGCGAGAAAACTTGAAATGGTCGGATGGTGAACCCCTGACAGCGGATGATGTTGTCTTCACTTATGAAGATGTAGTTTTTAATAAAGAAATTCCCACCGATGCTAGAGATAGCCTCAAGATTGGAACTTCTGGTGCTTTTCCGAAAGTCCGAAAGGTAGATGAGCGGCGAGTAGAGTTTATTTTACCAGAACCTTTTGCGCCTTTTTTGCGGACTACCACAGGCACACAAAATGATGCTATTATTATTTTGCCAAAACACGCCCTTCAAGACGCTGTAAAGTCAAAAAACTCCGAAGGAAAACCCAAATTAATGTCTATTTGGGGAGTTGATGCGAAACCAGATGAAATTATTGTTAATGGCCCTTACCAAATAGAAAGCTACACCACCAGCGAACGGGTTGTTTTTCGGCGTAATCCTTATTACTGGCGGCGGGATGCTCAAGGCGATCGCTTGCCTTACATTGAGCGCGTAATTTGGCAAATTACGGAAAATATGGATACTCAGCTACTCCAATTTCGCTCTAAAGATTTAGATACTACTGACGGTTGGGGACGGATGCGTCCGGAAGATTTTCCCCTACTGAAGCGAGAAGAAAAGCGGGGAAAGTTTAAAATTTACACTGGAGAGGGAAGACCGGGTACAAATTTTATTGCCTTTAACCTTAACAAAGGACGGCGTAATAGTCGCCCACTAATTGATCCCATCAAGTCTCGCTGGTTTAATAATGTGGCATTTAGACAAGCTGTTGCTTATGCCATTGACCGACAAACTATGATTAATAACACCTTGCGCGGCTTGGGTGAATTGCAAAATTCACCTATTTCTGTGCAAAGTCCCTACTACATTTCTCCAAAAGAAGGTCTGAAAGTATACGAATATAATTCAGAAAAATCAAAAGAATTACTGTTAGGGGCGGGATTTAAATATAATGAAAAAGGCGCACTGCTAGATGCAGAAGGCAACCCCGTCCGCTTTACTCTGATTACGAATGCTGAGAATCAAACCCGCGTGTCAATAGGAGCTACAATTAAACAAAATTTGAGCCAAATTGGTATCCAGGTTGATTTTAACCCGATGGCTTTTAACACGCTGGTAGATAAACTTTCTAATACTCTGGATTGGGAATGTTATCTTTTGGGCTTTACGGGCGGCGTTGAGCCTCATAATGGTGCTAATGTCTGGTTTACGGATGGGGGATTACATAGCTTTAATCAGGCTCCTCAAGTAGGGCAAACGCCGATTGAAGGGCGGGAGGTGTATCCTTGGGAGCAGGAAATTGCGGATCTTTACGTTAAGGCAAGCCAGGAATTAGATGAAACGAAGCGTAAGGCAATTTATGCCGAAACTCAGCGGATTACGCAAGAATATTTACCGATGATTTATCTAGTGAATGCGCTGTCAATGTCGGCGGTGCGCGATCGCGTCTCTGGCATCAAATACTCTTCCCTCGGCGGTGCCTTCTGGAATATTTATGAATTGAAAGTATCTGATTAAAGTAGTTTATCCACCAAAATCAGCAATTGGTGGGTAAACTACTTTATCTGACCAATCCAAAATCTAAACTCTAAAATCCTTGCATCGGATAAGCCGTGTCCCAAACTGAAGCCTTACAGTCATTATTAAACGCCGTTGCCGCTGGTGAAATAAACCCAGAGGTAGCCCTAGAAAAACTTAAGCACTTTGCTTTTGAACCAGTGGGCGATTTTGCTAAAGTTGACCATCACCGCAGTCTGAGAACTGGTTTCCCTGAGACGATTTGGGGGCCGGGGAAAACGCCGGAACAAATTGCGGCGATTATGGAAGTGATGCGCGATCGCAACCCCGTAGTCATGGCGACGCGCATTGACCCAGCAGTTTCAGACCAGCTGCAAGAAAAAGTTATTGGTCTGCGCTACTATCCCACTGCCCGGATTTGTGCTATCTCTCCTATTACCATAGAACCTCAGTATCCTGGCACCATAGGCATTCTATCTGCTGGTACAGCCGATTTACCCGTCGCCGAGGAAGCAGCGGTGACAGCCGAACTCTCTGGCTTTCGAGTACAGCGTCTCTGGGATGTCGGCGTTGCTGGCATTCATCGCCTGCTGAGTAACCGCCACGTCCTTGAGTCGGCTAATGTGCTGATTGTCGTGGCGGGGATGGAAGGCGCTTTACCCAGCGTTGTTGCTGGTTTGGCGGATTGTCCGGTAATTGCCGTTCCCACCAGTGTTGGCTATGGCGCAAGTTTCGGCGGTCTTGCCCCCCTCTTGACAATGCTTAATTCTTGTGCTGCTGGTGTAGGTGTGGTGAATATAGACAATGGTTTTGGTGCCGCTATCTTAGCAGGACAAATCCTGAGAACTGCTTATAAGTTGCAGTAAATTTAGCATTAAATTAGGTTGATGAACCTCACGCAACTTTTTAAACTTTATTCAGGTGACACCGCTAACGCCTCCGCAACCTTTATAAGTTGAGTCGCGCCACATCTACTCAACAACTAACGCGAGTAACTTTGGATAGGCAAAAGAATCCTGAGTTTGTAATGAGGAGCCGTGATAAGTTTGGAATACTTGACTGGCTACAGCTTTCAGATTATCCATCAAATGCTCGTCTTCGCCCAAGGTTTCAAAACCTAGACTCCACCAATCATTGTCTCTGATATTCACCTGAGCAATTTCTACAGCGCAGGTTTCATAAAGACGCTGCGATCGCACCTTTTTTACACTCACCCACTCGCCTTTTTCAGCAACAGATGCTACTAAGAAGCTCTCTGGTGTAGGATCTTTACAACTCCACTTTACCCATTTCTCTGCTTTCCCCTCTACTTTTTCTGCACGCAGCACGCCTAATTCTTGTTGTCGCCATTTGACTTCTAGCTTATTCTGCCGAAATTTGATACCTAGGTAATCGCACCCCGCCGCGTATAAATATAAATCTTCCCGTTCTTCTGGTGGCGTTAGATGACCTAAGAGAGAATCTGCACCGAACCACTGTTTGATTTCTTCTGGTATTGTGCCGCGATAAAACCAGCGCAGCTCCATAGTTGTTAACATCAGTTTGTTCGACTTGATAATTGTTTTAATGTTTATTACAGATAGCAGCAACAAATTACTCAAACAAACTACCTTTAGTAAAATACTTTACTTTAGTCAATCCGCTTTTTGATATAAAGTATCTGAGAATTTCGGTTGATTGGTATATACAAATACAAAAAAAACTTAAGAAATGAAACAAACGCATTGAAAAAATGCTTTATTTACATTTTACAGTTCAGGCGAGTTGATTTATAAACATTTATATTGTTCAAATTGAAAAAGGCAGCTGGGGATGCTTTTGGGGAAGGCTTACTTTTTCTTGTAATGTAAACTGGATAACATAGATTTGTAATGATGACATTAAATGTTATAGAACAGGCTACTATTGCGGCACAGCAAAAAAACTGGTCATTGCTAACCGAGTGCTTGCAGCAGCTACCAGTGACGAAAACCTCAGCGGGAAAAGGTGAGGCGAGTATTCAGCTGGAAAATGAATGTTTAGAGCAAATCCTTTCTTTGGCTTTAGAGGTACTGTACTCTGGTGATTTTCGGGAACGGTGGGAGGTGGCGAAGGTGCTTCCGAAATTTGGAAGCTGCGCGATCGCTCCTCTGATTTCCATCTTAGAAGACGAAGATGCCGAAATAGAAGAGCGTTGGTTTGCTGGGCGCATCCTGGGAGAATTTGACGATCCCGCCGTTGTCACCGCCTTAGTAGAAAGCTTGAAAACGGCTGATGATGAAGAACTTACGGTGGCGGCTGCTGCTGCTTTGGCGAATATCGGTTTTCCTGCTGTGGAGGCTTTAACTGGGCTATTGGCAGATCCCAACACGCGGCTGTTAGCGGTACGTAGTCTTGCCCAAATTCGCCGTTCCGAAACCATTGCGCCGTTGATGGGAGTAGTTGAAGATCCTGAAGCGACGATCCGGGCTGCGGCTATTGAAGCACTTGGTAGCTTTCACGACAGTCGGGTGCCGCCGATACTGATAAAAGCTCTGAAAGATATCGCAGCACAAGTCAGAAAAGAAGCTGTAATTGGCTTAGGAATGCGGACTGACTTGCTACCAAAATTGGATCTGGTTACTCATGTGCGATCGCTATTATTTGATTTTAATTTGGAAGTGTGCCAGCAGGCAGCGATCGCATTAGGGCGTTTGGGTACTGACGAAGCCGCCGCCGCTTTGTATGAGGTACTGTTGTCGCCCCATACGCCGATCCGCTTAAAAGTAGATATTGTGCGATCGCTTCCTCAAACAGCAACCTCCCTAGAATATTTACAAAAAGCCCTCTCTGTTGAGTCCCCTGAACTATGGCAGGAAATTATCATGGTTTTGGGGCGAGTTGAGGAACCAAAGTTAGTACCCTTAGCCGCTAAAATTCTCCAAAGCGCACTTGACATTGGAAGCCCAACAGCTCAAAATCCCAAAGTCAAGCAAGCTATGGCAATGACATGGGGACATCTTGGCGATCCATTAGCGATAAAGCCGCTAATTGAGCTTTTAGCAGATCCGGATGCAGGGATAAGACTGCATTGCATAGCAGCTTTGAAAAAATTCCCCACGGCTTATGAGAAATTACAGCAACTAGCTACCGACGAAAAGCTGACACCAGAGTTAAAACAAGGGGTAGCGATCGCGTTACAAGAATGGGGGCTGGGGGCTGGGGGCTGGGGACTAGGGGCTGGGGACTAGGGACTAGAGACTAGGGGCTGGGGGCTGGGGACTAGGTAAGACTTTTCCCCAATCCCCAATCCCCAATCCCCACTCCCCAATCCCCAATCCCCAATCCCCAATTCCCAATCCCCAATCCCCAATCCCCAATCCCCAATCCCCAATCCCCAATCCCCATTACTGCTGTATCAAGCCTTACCAAACTCAGTAGCCAAATCCGCTAAATTCATTTCAGAAGGAAATGTAATTTAGGCTACACCTATGCGGCTAGAGCAGTTGCAAGCATTTCTGGCAGTTGCACAAACAGGCAGCTTTCAGCAAGCAGCACGAAAATGTGGATTCACCCAGTCCACCATCAGCAGACAAATCCAGTCTCTAGAATCAGAACTTGGTGTTCCACTGTTTCATCGCACAGCTCAGGCAAAGTTAACATTAGGGGGAGAAAGATTTTTGCCAAGAGCAGGCAAAATCTGTCAAGAGTGGCAACAAGCCACCCAGGAATTAGCAGACTTGTTGGCGGGGAAACAGCCAGAACTATGCGTAGCGGCGATTCATTCAGTTTGCGCCCACTATTTACCGCCAGTGTTGCAGCAATTTTGCCGAAATTATCCAGACGTGCAGCTGCGAGTGACTTCACTGGGAAGCGATCGCGCTTTAAAAGTCCTCCGCGACGGGCTGGTGGATGTGGCAATTGTGATGAATAACCGCTTTTTAACGGCTAGTCCGGATATGGTGGTAGACATCCTATACAATGAACCCATCGAAATCCTGATGGCGGCAAATCATCCGTTGACTGAGTATGACCAGGTGCCTTGGTCAGAACTCGTTAAATACCCGCAAGTTGTGTTTAAAGATGGCTATGGGATGCAACGCTTAGTGCAAGAGCGATTTTTGCGCCTTGGCGCTAATCTTCAGGCAGTTATGGAGTTAAATACGCTTGATGCCTTTCGCGGCGTTGTGCGTCAGGGAGAATTAATTGCTCTTTTGCCGCAGTCGGCTTTGGTGGATGCGCGTCACGATTCAACGCTGGCTATCCGCACCATTGAATCCACCCCAGCATCCCATAGCGTCGCCGACTCTCTCACAGAAATGGGCTTGTCTCGTCAAGTGGTGATGGTGACAACACGCGATCGCTTACTAATTCCACCAATTCAGCGTTTTTGCCAGCTGGTGCGCGAATCAATTCCGTTGCAATTTAAGCAAGCAATTAGCAACGCTGTAATCTGTTCGCCAGCCTCAGTCATTAGTCATTAGAAAAACAACTGACAACTAATAAAATCAAAACTCAAAACTCTTTATGAGTAACGCCTTTAGGGAAATTCTGCGAAAAATTGGTAGCGGCCCCCACACCGGGGAAAATATGACTCGCTTTGAGGCGGCCCAAGCGACGCGGATGATGCTACTACAGGAAGCAACACCAGCGCAGATTGGGGCGTTTATGATCGCCCACCGAATTAAGCGTCCTACAGGCGAAGAATTAGCCGGGATGCTGGATGCTTGCGACCAAGTGGGGCCAAAGTTGCAACCGATTGACTCCCAGCGACCAGTTATAGTTTTAGGAACGCCCTACGATGGGCGATCGCGTACCGCCCCTGTGACTCCATTAACGGCTTTGATTCTGGTAACCGCAGGGCAACCAGTGGTGATGCACGGCGGCGGCCGGATGCCCACCAAAGAAGGCTTGCCGCTGGTTGAGATTTGGCAGGGTTTAGGCGTTGATTGGAGTGGGCTATCTTTAGCGCAAACCCAGCAAGTCTTCGAGACGACCAAAATAGGATTTATCTATTTGCCATCGCATTTTCCCCTCGCGGCTTCCTTGGTTCCCTACCGTGACCAAATTGGCAAACGTCCCCCCTTTTCGACGATGGAGTTGATGTGGTGTCCCTACGCAGGAGTTGCTCACGTTATAGCAGGTTTTGTGCATCCTCCCACAGAAGGAATGTTTCAAGGTGCTTCGGCGTTCCGAGGCAAACCGCAGTATTTTACGACGGTGAAGGGATTAGAGGGTAGCTGCGATTTACCACGCGATCGCACCCCCATCATTGGCACCTGGCAACCCGGTTCGGATCTAGAACGCATCATCTTGCATCCCCGCGACTACGGTTTTGAAGGCAAGGAAGTACCCCTAGACGAAAAAGCTTTAGTGCCACAAATGCAGCTAGTATTGCAAGGCAAACCAGGCGAATTCACGCAAGCTGCTATCTGGAACGGCGGATTTTACCTGTGGCATAGCGGTGTGGCGACAGATTTATCATCCGGTTTAGCTGAAGCAGAAAACTTGTTAAAAAGCGGTCAGGTTGCTCAGAAACTAGAGGAAATTACTAAAGCTATTGCTTCTTTAGAAGTTGTTATTAGTCATTAAAATGGCTAAAATACCGACAAAATCATTCCCTCACGAGCCAGCAAACTATTGGGAAAAGCTGACTGAATTTGCTGTTCCATTAAGTCGAGAAAATCATCGTTATAGTCAGGCTCGTAACAAGACATTACCACTTGTTTAACACCCGCAGTATGAGCCGTCTCAACGCAGGTTTGCCAAAAGCAGTTATCCCAAGGCTCAAGTTCATCAGCGCAAGACTTCACCGACTGTCCATGCAACCCACAATCTGCGGTTTCTTGCGAATTAGATGCGCTATCGTAAATTAGCAAATCTGCTTGACGGACTAAGTGCAGCAAGTTTTTATCTGAGGCTTTCAAGTTATGTTCTGCACAAGTGACATAGACAGCAGTGTGTCCATCCCAGGTGACTCGATAGCCAATTGTCTTTAGTGAGTCTTTTGTTAAGCAGGTTTCAATTTCAATTTCTCCTAGTGTCACCGTGTCACCGGGAGTAAGATCGTAAAATTTCAAGTCAGACTGCATCACCTGAATTGGGACGGGAAAATTTGGCGGTGTCATCTGGTCGCTGAGACTTTGTTTAATAGATGCGCCGTTAGATGCAGCTGCGCCGTAAATGTGAAAGCAATTGCCTTTAATAAAGGCGGGAACGAAAAAAGGCACTCCTTGAATGCGATCGATTTCCGTCTGAGTAAAAAATATATAAGCTTCTACTGGCATCTGTCGCAACAAATTGTTACCCAGAATTCGCAAGCCAGTTCCGCCATCAAAAATTAATCGTTTGTCGCCTACCCGCATCTCTAGACATGGGGTATTACCGCCGTAGCGAATTGTCTGTTTTCCTGTAGCGGCAATTTTGCCGCGCACCCCCCAAAACTGGACAACAAACTTGGCATCAGCGTTACTTGAAAGATGTGCTTGGTTAGACATTTGGGGATTTACTGCCGCTGGCTCTAAAGAAGACATATGCTAGATCACATTAGCTGCAAGAGTTGCAGATCGTCGTAGCGTCGGACTTCCACCAGGCGATTTTCCCCGTCTACGAGGACAACCGTTGGATGATAAGTTTTCAGTTCTTCGGGGCTAAGTTGTGCGTAAGTCATAATTATTAAGCGATCGCCCTTTATTCCCAGACGTGCCGCTGCACCATTTAGTTCAACCACACCAGAATTTTCTGGTGCAGCGATCGCATAGGTAATGAACCGCTCTCCATTAGCAATATTAACAACTTGCACCTGCTCATAAGGTAATATACCAGCGGCATCCAACAAAGCTTTATCAATGCTGATACTACCCACATAGTCCAGATGGGAACCTGTGAGGGTACATCTATGAATTTTCGATAGAAGGAGCGATCGCTGCATAGAAGACGGATAATTACCACCAATGCTTTTGAAAGTGCAGGTGCATTTGTTCTAAATGCTTCCTTTTACAGGCTCTGCACCTTCCCCATTATGGCCCTATCAGCACCATGTTTGTAAGTAGGGAAAATTTTGTGAGCTACAGTTGATTTTAACCTTCAAAAACCATCTGCTCACAATTTTTTCCCGCTTTATCCGATAGCGCTACTTATTACGACCCGCTCTAACACATTGTTCCACCAGCGGCATCACCTCTTCGACATCTTTCCAACCGCGAATTTCCGTGACCTTCTTTTCTAAATTTTTGTAGGTCTTAAAAAATTCCGCGATTTCGTCCAGCCGATGGGGGGCGATGTCTTTGAGAGATTTTACGTGGGCGTAGCGCGGGTCTTTGTCGGGAACGCAGAGAATTTTCTCGTCGCGATCGCCTCCGTCTATCATCTCCAACATTCCAATCGGTCGCGCAGCAATTACACACCCCGGAAAGGTTGGTTCTTCGATTATCACCATGCCATCCAGGGGATCGCCATCATCAGCCAAAGTATTTGGCACAAAGCCGTAGTCGTAGGGGTACTGCACAGAAGAATAAAGCACCCGGTCTAAGGCGAAGGCTTCCAAGTCCTTATCGTATTCGTATTTGTTCTTGCTACCAGCAGTAATCTCAATTAGTACATTAATCAGACCTGGTTTGGGTTGTGCAGGAATGCGTGATAAATCCAAAACTTTACTCCTAAGCGACACGTTGGTTTGGGGTAGCTTGTAAGGCTCTAAGGAAAAAAAGCTGAGACTTTATTAAATCTCATCCTTGCAAACAGCCCCCGTGTAGCATTCTACGGGAAGACGGTCAGCAGATAATCGCTGAGTGTCCAGATCCCGCTTGAGTGCAGCTACATCAGTTTAGGTGAAGGTAGTTGAGGAGTCCATCAATCTTCTGGCAAGGGTAATGAGTATAGGGTAGGCCGCTGTAAGGTTTCGACCCGACTAGGGGAGTAGTGGGCGATCGCAAACACAGGCAAAGTCAGAGTAATGAGCGCGATCGCAGTTCCCAGAAACTCTGCCCACCTTTGAGGAGGAGGTTGGTCAGAAGAGTTGGCGGACTGGCCACTTGATTCCATAAAAATAGGTACAAACTCAACAAAAATCAATTTCGAGGAAATTAAAGGGGTGCAAATTTTAAACCCCTCTACCCTTGATTCTAACCAGTTTTCCCCAACAGACTGTCTTCCATTAAACAATCTCAACCTCTAAGCGCTGCTATCAAAGAAATTCGCTGATGTCAATAACATCTTCACGAGAGCGCCTGCACCGAGGTATCATTCATAAAGGAAGCGCACATCCGCACACGGACGGATAGTTATGTATATTCCCAACGCCCTAGCCGAAGAAATTAAATTCTACCTCAAGAATTTAGCCCAAAAGGGAGACATTGAAGCTCAAAAGCTGTTATCTCAAATCGAACAAGCAGCCAGTTCAACGCTGACGACGATAGAAGAAATACCACCAGAGGAGATAGGTTTGCAGTGTTAAACTAGGTGTCCGTTGGCATTTGAACCTTTGAACATTGAAAGGTTGTTGAGTTCTAATAACTTGACAACTTAACAACTCTTAACTGACTACTACTTCGTTGTAATGTCTCAACCTCCTGCAAAACCTTCCCCAAAATCAGAAATTGCCAAGGCTGCTAAACTCAGGCGGGTGCGCCGCTTAAGCTATATCTTGGATAACGCGATTCCAATTCCGGGAACATCTTATCGAATAGGCATAGATCCCCTACTAGGACTTCTACCTGGAGGCGGGGATATTCTGGGAAGCGGCTTTTCAGCTTATATCGTACTAGAAGCAGCGCTGCTGGGACTGCCGCGAGAAACTTTGGTGCGAATGGTGTTAAATATCGTTTTAGAGACATTAGCTGGCACAGTGCCAGTTGTGGGGGATTTTTTTGATGCTACCTGGAAAGCCAATGTCAAAAATATCACTTTGCTGGAAGCTCACCTAGATTCCCCTCGGCAGAGTCAAAAGGCAGATTGGTGGTTTATCATACTGCTGTTGGGCGGGTTGATGCTTTTTGTAATGGCGATCGCAGCTTTGAGTATTGTTATCCTAAGACTGTTGTGGCAAGTGATAAATTTTTAAAAATTACCCATAAAAAATTAAAATTTGTTAAATTTAGGACGTATTTAGACTAGGTTCTTGAAAAAACTGAATTTCCAGCGAAAAATGGTAATTCTGCCATGATTTAATTTTAAGGAAAACATATCTAATTTTTAATATATGAAAGACTGGTGGCGGGCCACATTTCCACAAGGGCGTCAAACAGTAACAATTACCGACGCTAACGGACATCCTGTAAAAATTGCGTATGGCGAGAAAGGCACAGGTAAACCGCTATTTTTAGTACATGGAGTTGCCAGTTGGAGCTATAACTGGCGTTACCTCGTAGACACACTGGCGCAACATTTTCGCGTCATTTGTTTCGATGCCAAAGGACACGGTTTTTCCGAAAAGCCACTACATCCAGAAACATTGGGACATCAAGCTGTCGAACTAGAAAGAATTATGAGACGCTTGTGTGATGAACCCGCTGTAGTGGTGGCACAATCACTGGGAGCATTGGTAACACTGGCTACTGCTCAGAATAATCCAGAATTATTTTCTGAGTTAGTAGTAATAAATGTACCAATTTTTCTAAAAAAATTGCCATTCTGGGGTATGCAATTGTTGGCAGATTTGCCCCTGGATTTAGTGCGGATAGCCGACGATATGCGGTTGACAAAACTGTTTGCACCGTTGATGAGGCAAATTGTGGCGGTGGGGCGGCGTGAAGTTGTTTCCGATCCAGCACAGATAACAGCCGAAGAAGTGTATTGGATTACTTATCCGTACATTGAATTTCCGAATGCTTTGACGAAAACTGCCGAAGATTTACAACACGCGGCGCGAGAAATTCAGTTTTTGGTACAGAATCAACCAAATCTGATTCGTAATGTACAAGATAAACTGAGCGCGATCGCAACTCCCACTCTCATTTTATGGGGCGCACAAGATCAGTGGTTTCCTTTTCAAGATGGTGAGAAACTACACGCCCATTTACCCGGTTCCAAATTCCAGATTATTCCGAATTGTGGACACGATGCGGCGGCAAATTGCCCCGATGAAATTTATTCGGCAATTCTTGAATTTTGCAGAACCTCACCCCCTATCAGCCTCGGAACCAGCAAAGAGGGAGTATAAAAAATAAATTTAAATGGTTAACTAGAACCTGGCTTTTGACGTGCAGCCGATTCCCATCACCCTTCATGTAAGCGATCGCTTTAACTGGCATTCCGCGCCATAGACGCTGACAACAGGATGAGAGTTGCCATCAGCATACTTGACTTCAAACGAAGAAAAACTAGGTATTAAGCCTTGAACTGGTGGAATTGGCGCAGCCAGCGACATTACAGGGACAATAGTTCTCAGCAAGCAATTTGTCAAAATTCGAGATAAGCGAATTTTAGGTTTTAGCGACATAGCAATGATTTACACGCAGAACAAAAAGACGTGCAGCAGCATTGTTATGTTGCGAATGCGCTTCCCCAGGCTGAGTGCATCCGCGCCGCGATAGCGATCGCCAACCCGTTCTAGCCGGCTTTAGAAGTCCCGATTTTCCTGGGATTCTGCCAATTTAGGAACACGGCAAATATAGCACTTACCACGTCCCTCCTAATCTATCGAGTAATTTAAGCCGAAAGCATTAGACTAATTTTCAGCAATTGTCCTAATATTTTTTAAATAGGCTTCTCACACTGGGTGTAAAAATGATAGAAATGCCCTTGTCTTTCATGATGCCGCTGGCAGTTGTCCTGCTATCTATCTATATATTTAAAAAGTCTGCTGACGAAATTTCCTATCTCGCTGCCTGTATTTCAATTATCGCCTTACTGCTAAGTTTGTTTATAGCACCTTGGCAGCTCAAAAGCTTGCTGCTAGGGATTGCCATCTTCAGCACTAGACAATTTTCGTTGCCGAGTCAGCCTGTAATTGAGACTCAGGAAGACAAAAAAACTACACTCAGTTATCGAGGAATTGACTACGAACCTACTTTTCCCACAGTTGAAGGAACTGAAAGCCAGATAACAGGGCAATATCGAGGTCAAGCTTGGAAATGTAACAAAGCAGACAAAACTCCCCCAACTCAACCAACATCGCGACTAAAGTATCGAGGTGCTAACGTTGTTAGCCAAGCTTCTAACACACCTGTAACTAAAGAACAAAAAGTTACACCAGAATCATAAATCTTACTTAAGGTATGCGATCGCTATCATCGATAAAATCAGACTGTAAGCGAATATAAATTGGCCTAGAAGAAAGATTAATTTTATACCGAGTAAGTTTGCAAAAGTGGTTAGATCCTGAATAGGAAGGAATATTAAATAATTTGTATATTTTAACTTTCTAGCGGTTGTCTAGAATGTTACAGATAGTTATCAGAAGACTTCTGATAACCAGTTTGGCACGCCATAGAGGTAATTGTTATGACAACAGAAATAACAGCTAACCAACAGAGCTTATATGACACAGACTACCTGATATGGATTAAAACTACAGTGGAGAAGTTGCGGGTTCATGACTACTCAAACATCGACTGGGAAAATCTGACTGAGGAAATAGAGGATATGGGGCGAAGTGAGCGCAGGAGTTTAGAGAGTAATCTCATCGTTGTCCTGACTCACTTACTCAAGTGGCAATATCAACCAGAATTAAGAAGTGGTAGCTGGAAGGGCAGTATTGTTGAGCATCGTAGACGCATCCGAAAAGCTCTTAAAGAATCTCCCAGCCTTAAGCCCTACCTTGAAGAAGTGTTTGCTGAATGCTATTTAGATGCGGTTGAACAGGCGAGTGCTGAAACTGAACTACCAGTGGAAACCTTTCCACAATTATGCCCATACACATCCGCCGAGATTTTAGACTCTGACTTTCTTCCAGAATAAGTTTGGGTTCTCACTATGAAATGTGATCGCACCTAAAAAAGCGGCGAAAGAGGCGATCGCGCTACTCTGTTAGTGAGTCTTTGGCTACAGATTGTGTCATAATAGGGCGATCTCTCCCTAGTTAACGCTACTAATGGTGCAAGTACCCCAATCCCCCAGCGACTTAGCTGCTATCCTGAACAACCCAGTCGATCTGGATTTTCATCTGCCCGATCCAGAGGACGAGGAGATTCCAGAACTGGATTTTCAGCAGCAGGTAGATAATGCTTGGTTAGTGTGCGATCGCTTCGACCTACAGACAGAAATCTGGCGGGGGCGGATTTTGCGGGTGGTGCGCGACAGAGAGAAGAAAGGCGGCGACGGACGCGGGACGGGATTCCTTAACTGGCTAAAAGAGCGGGAAATCAGCAAAAGTCAGGCTTATTCCTTGATTCAGTTGGCAAATAGCGCTGATACCCTCTTAGAAGAGGGAAAGCTAGACCCAGATGCCATTCGCAGCTTCAGCAAACGCGCCTTCATTGAAACTTCTAAGGCATCTCCAGAAATTCAACAACTGGTGACAGAGGCGGCGAATAAAGGCGATCGCATCACCAGGCGGGAAGTTCGACAACTTGCCGATGAGTGGACGGCGATGAATTCCGACTTGCTACCCGATGAAGTCAAGGAAATGGCTGCATCTGGTTCTCTTCCTTCCCGCTATCTGTCTCCCTTAGTGAAGGAAATGGAAAAATTGCCAGATTCTCACCTGAAGGTACTCAGAGGGGAGGTTGCGGGAAATCCTGACGTTGATACTGTTAAACAAGCTACATCAGATGCCCGTAATTTATCTAAGTATCTGGATGCTGCTGCACAAGTCCAAGCGATCAGCGAAACTACCCTAGATGTGGAAATGGCGTTGGAGGAAGCTTTGCGGGTGGGTTGTCTGAATACCGCTGCTGACATGGTGAAGCAAGCGGCGCAGCTGGAACAAACTATCGCCAAATTTTACATGACCTGGAAGCGTCTCGGCAGTCTGGCAGATAGACTTTATGTGGACACTGGCGCAAGTACACCCAATTTGCGATCGCTTCTCACTTGCTTGGAACGTCTCGCTGGTGAGGTGATCGAAGTTAATCTTGATGATACAGGCGAGCGCACTATTCGCCTCAAAGTTCTCACCGATGCTGAGTAGGGCGGGCATCTTGCCTACCCCTAAAAATATGTTGTAGGTTCGCGCGTTTCTACTTTCTGCGGAGAAATTTTTTCAAACTCTGCCAAATAGTGCCAGGTTTCAAGTAATGGCGATATTTGGTTGCTGCTTCTTTTCCCACCAGCAACAAACCCACCCAAAAGGTAACTTCTGCCGAAACCGCCAACACCGGAACTAAGAGAGCTTTTTGAGCGATCGCTAGTGGTAGCAACGGCACAACCAATAATATCGCCACCCAAGGCAGAAAAGAGAAAACAATTAAAAATAGACCAAGCTTCTGCATATATCTTGATTGTGGCAGAATTTGAGTCTACTGTTTGGATTCCTCAACCACTCCCTATGATTAACTAAGTTTAATGTAGCCGCAGATTGAAACCTGCGGGCATAAGGGCGCTAATTCTTCATCCCAGTTGCGGCAATACCGCGAATAAACTGACGCTGCCCAGCGAGAAACAGTAACACCACAGGCACGGTAGCAATTACTACAGCCGCCATCAACAGTTGCCAACTACTGGTAAACTGCTCCTGAAACTCTGCCAAAGCCAGCTGCACCGTCCGTAACTCTGGGCGCGTGGTGAATACCAACGGCTTAAACAAATCGTTCCACTCACCAATAAAGGTGAACAGAAACAGCGTCACCAACGCTGGACGAGACAAGGGAAGCATCACCCGCCACAAAATTTGCAGCCGATTCGCCCCATCCAACGCCGCCGCTTCCTCCAACTCTACTGGAATTGTCTGAAAATACTGCCGCAGCAGGAAAATTCCAAAACCATTCGCAGCTGTGGGTAAAATTAGCGCCCAGTAGGTGTTAATCATGTGTCCCCACTTCAAAACCAGGAAAATTGGAATCACCAACAGCTGAAACGGAATCACCAGCGTTGCTAGGACAATTAACAAAATTGCCTGTCGTCCCCGGAATTTTAGCCGCGCCAAGGCATAACCTGCCAGTGCTGAGGTGAAAACTTGAAACGCAGTCACCGCGATCGCTACTAAGCTCGAATTTGCAAACGCCAGCAGGAACTTTCCGCGCCGCCAAGCTTCTGTGTAGTTTATAAGGGTAGGGGCAGATGGCAACAAGCTACCGGGCGCAGTGCCAGCTTTATCAAAAGAGGTGAAGAAAACTATGCCCAACGGCAGAAGTACAATCCCAGCGCCCAAGAGTAGTACACCTAAGCTTAGCGGTTGCCAAAACCAAGCCGACCAATTTTTTAGATGTCTTTTAGGCATAAGTACGCATTTAACTCTATGCTTTTAGTAATCAGATCCGCTATTCTTCCAAATGGGGAAGATGTATCAAAGAGTAGTAACGTCTAACATAGACATTTGTTAAGTTATATTTAACCATTTTGTCCCGCACCCTGAATTTCCAGGGTTTACATATCTCGGACAGCTTAGTTACGCACACAGGAGACAAGCAAGAAATGCAAATTGCAGCCAACGCCGCAATTGACTTCCAGAGCGAAACCTACAAGGACGCTTACAGCCGCATCAACGCGATAGTGATTGAAGGCGAACAAGAGGCACATGAAAACTACATCCAACTGGGCGAAATGATCCCAGAGGAGAAGGAGGAGTTAATCCGCCTATCCAAAATGGAGAATCGTCACAAGAAAGGATTTGAAGCTTGCGGCCGGAATCTTTCTGTGACACCAGACATGGACTTTGCCCGCGAGTTCTTTTCCGGATTGCACAAAAATTTCCAAGATGCAGCAGCTCAAGGTCAGATTGTAACCTGCTTGCTGATTCAATCATTGATTATTGAGTGCTTTGCGATCGCGGCATACAACATCTACATTCCTGTGGCTGATGACTTTGCCCGTAAAATAACTGAGGGTGTTGTCAAAGACGAATACTCTCATCTCAACTACGGCGAAGTTTGGCTGAAAAACCATTTTGAGGAATCTAAAGCCGAACTCGAACAAGCGAATCGTCAAAACCTACCACTGGTTTGGAAAATGCTCAACTCTGTTGAGAATGATGCAAGCGTCCTGGGAATGGAAAAAGAATCGCTGGTTGAAGACTTCATGATTCAATACGGTGAAGCCCTAAGCAATATTGGCTTTACCACCCGCGACATTATGCGCCTCTCAGCTTACGGTTTAACCGGGGCATAATAGAAAAAGGTCGGTGAGGATACTCAAGTCAAAACCAAAACCATCATCTTTTCACTTAAATTCGTCCTCAGTCGTGCCGATCAGTCAATGAGTCTTCTGATCGGCAATTTTGCGTAACCTTTTTAAGGTTTATCTTTGGTTCTCTGTCCCATCCACACTTTTTTGCCTGAAACGCAGGTTTAAATAAAACAGTCCATGTTTGGTCTAATCGGTCACCTTACCAATTTGCAACACGCCCAATCTGTCGCTAGAGAACTAGGCTATCCAGAATACGCCGATCAAGGGCTGGATTTCTGGTGTAGCGCTCCGCCTCAAATCGTCGATCACATCACCGTCACCAGCATTACTGGGCAAAAAATCGAAGGTCGGTATGTGGAATCTTGCTTTGTGCCAGAAATGCTTGCCACTGGCAGAGGGAAGACGGCGGTGCGGAAAGTTCTCAATGCTATGGCTCATGCTCAAAAGCATGGTATCAACATTAGCGCTTTGGGCGGCTTTTCCTCAATTATTTTTGAAGAATTTAACCTGCACGAAAGCAAGCAGGTTCGCAACATCAAGCTAGAGTTCGAGCGCTTTACGACAGGCAACACCCATACGGCATACATTATTTGCCGCCAAGTGGAACAGGTATCGAAAAAGCTGGGAATCGAACTGAATAAGGCGACTGTTGCAGTTTGTGGAGCTACTGGCGATATTGGCAGTGCTGTATGTCGCTGGCTAGATGCGCGGACGGATGTGGCCGAGTTGTTGCTGATTGCCCGGAAGCAAGAGCGATTGCAAGCTTTGCAGGCGGAATTGGGCAGGGGCAAAATTATGGACTTGGAAGAAGCCCTACCCCAAGCTGACATTGTGGTTTGGGTTGCCAGTATGCCTAAAGGTGTCGAAATTGACCCCACGGTTTTAAAGAAACCGTGTTTGCTGATTGATGGTGGCTATCCTAAAAACATGGCAACTAATATTCAGCATCCGGGCGTTTACGTCGTCAATGGTGGAATTGTGGAGCATTCCCTGGATATTGACTGGCGAATTATGAAAATCGTCAACTTGATGGATGTGCCAGGTCGTCAGTTGTTCGCCTGTTTTGCTGAATCGATGCTGCTGGAATTTGAAAAGCGGTATACCAACTTTTCTTGGGGACGGAATCAGATTACTGTAGAAAAAATGGAGCTAATCGGCGAGGCTTCTGTGAAGCACGGATTCCGACCGCTGTTGAGCTACTAACTTGACTCTCGTTCCCAGTCAGAGACTAGGAATGCAGTCTATTCCACTGTAAATGCGATGTACCGCAGTTTTGTACAAGAGGAACTAGAGCGATCGCTCTAGTTCTTTCACGTAAAATCGCCATAGATTTCCCGGCGCTGTTCAACTTCCACTAAAACCAGACGCGCTAAATCTTCAATTGGCGCTAAAACGGCTATATATTTGCCTTTGTGGTGCAAAATCACTCGTTAGCAATCGCTCACTACCTGCTGTATCCTCTCATCCAAATTTTCTGGCAGTTCGCTCAGATTTATGCGAACAAGAATCGGGTGATCGAGGTTAGGGTAGATTTCTTGCATACTCTTACGAGGTAGGATGTTGAGATAATGTACTTAATGTTATCGAACTCGTTAAGGTGGCAAATCCTGAGCGCAAGCCGTTACTTTTAGATTTTGAAAAGCCTCTCTCTGAGCTGGAGGCACGAATTCACCAGATTCGCGAACTTGCCGAAGATCAGGATGTCGATGTCTCTGAGCAGATTCGGCAGCTGGAGGTGCGAGCGGTGCAACTTCGTGAGGAGATTTTTAGCAGTTTGTCGCCGTCTCAGCGGCTGCAACTGGCTCGTCATCCTCGGCGACCTAGTACATTAGACTACATCCAGGCGATCAGCGATGAATGGATGGAACTACATGGCGATCGCGGTGGTTGTGATGACCCGGCTTTAGTCGGCGGTGTGGCTCGTCTGGGCGGTCGTCCGGTGTTGATGCTCGGTCATCAAAAAGGCAGAGACACAAAGGATAATATCGCCCGTAACTTTGGACAGGCTTCTCCTGGCGGCTACCGCAAGGCGATGCGGTTGATGGAACACGCTAACCGTTTTGGGATGCCGATTTTAACATTTATCGATACTCCCGGTGCTTGGGCGGGTGTGGAAGCTGAGGAATTGGGACAGGGAGAAGCGATCGCCTATAATTTGCGCGAGATGTTCCGCCTAGATGTCCCCATCGTCTGCACCGTTATTGGCGAAGGCGGTTCCGGTGGCGCTTTGGGAATTGGCGTAGGCGATCGCCTGTTAATGTTTGAACACGCAGTTTATACCGTAGCAACACCCGAAGCGTGCGCCGCTATCCTCTGGAGAGATTCCAGCAAAGCTCCCCAAGCCGCAGCCGCACTCAAAATCACCGCTTGGGATTTGAAAAATCTCGGCATTCTCGATACTATTTTGCCAGAGCCGATTGGCGGCGCTCACGCCGATCCTCTTAAAGCAGCCAGCATCCTCAAAGATGCCCTTTTGCAAAATTTGGAAGAACTCACCAATTTGACAGGTCAACAACGCCGGGAGTTGCGCTATCAAAAGTTTCGTCGCATTGGGGTTTTTACTGAAATCTCTGCCTAAAGGAGGTTGACAGTATCAGGCATTGTGGCGAGTGCTATAATTAGCGAGTAACGAAATATTACAGTGCCAGCAGCAACCGTTAGCTTTCTTAAAAATTAGCGATAGCTGCAATCTTAGCAATTGCCGCTATCGCTAACAGATGATAGACAACGGCTCAAAAGGTGAAAATGTACGCAATAAGCGCTCCCGTGGGCATTATTGGTAGCCTTCCTCAAAGGGAAAGCTAAGCTGAGAATTGATGGCTATTCTTCGTCGAGAAAATGGGAAGATTTGATGACTTCTCCTGTTCGTAAGTCTGCCTTGATTACCGGGGCAAGTAGTGGAATTGGCAAAGCGACGGCTCTGGCGTTTGCTAAAGCGGGGATTAATCTGGCTTTAGTGAGCCGTCAAGAGTCAAAGTTAGAGGCGGTAGCCGAAGCTGCTAGGGAAGCTGGGGTGGAAGCTAAAGCTTATCCCTTGGATCTGGCGGAAGTTGGTCAGGTGAAAGAAAAGATTAGCGCGATCGCTAACTCATTTGGTGCCATCGATATTTTGGTCAACAACGCCGGAATGGGCTACACCAACACAGTTATGGAAACATCCCTAACTGACTGGCAGCAAGTAATTGACCTGAATCTTACCAGCGTATTTCAGTGCATCCAAGGAATTTTACCTCAGATGCGCGATCGCGGGTCTGGGACAATTATTAATGTGACATCAATTGCTGCCCAGCAACCCTTTCCCGGTTGGGGTGCCTATAGCGTCAGCAAAGCTGGCTTGGTTGCTTTGTCTAAAACCCTCGCAGCTGAGGAACGTGCCAAAGGCATTCGCATTGTTACCATAAATCCTGGTGCTGTTAATACCCCAATTTGGGACACAGAAACGGTTCAAGCTGACCTAAACCGTTCAGCCATGTTAACACCAGAAATAGTTGCCCAGTCGATTCTTCACATGACACTGCTACCAGAACAGGCAGTAATTGAAGAATTAACCTTAATGCCCAGTGCTGGCGCTTTATGAGTTTTGAATTTTGAGTTAGGAATGAAGAGTGAGATTTATAATTCAATACTCTCAAATAATTCTTAAACTCAATCCTCAAAATTTATAACTCTCAAAACAACTCCAAACCATAACACAGACTTATCATGACTATTGCTTCTTCCAGCGGCTCTAACTTATCCGCCGATTTAGGCTCTAAAATTGCTGCGCCTCGACCTGACCGAAACACACTCAATGGCAAAGAACCCAATTTGCAGCCGCCCTCGGAAGAAATCAATGACGAAATGATGGACGCTGTGCGGACGCTCCTATTGGGCGTAGGCGAAGACCCAGAACGTGAGGGGCTACTGAAAACGCCGAAGCGGGTAGCAGAGGCAATGCGATTCCTAACTGGTGGCTACAATGAATCCTTGGAAGAACTTGTCAATGGAGCCATCTTTGATGAAGGTCACAACGAAATGGTTCTCGTGCGGGATATCAACTTCTTTAGCCTCTGCGAACACCATATGCTGCCATTTATGGGCAGAGCGCACGTCGCCTACGTCCCCAACCAAAAAGTGGTAGGACTCAGTAAGCTGGCTCGGATTGTCGAGATGTATGCGCGGCGTTTGCAGGTGCAAGAACGGCTAACGCGGCAGATTGCAGAAGCGGTTCAATTAGTTTTGGAGCCGCGGGGAGTCGCTGTTGTCATGGAAGCTACCCATATGTGCATGGTGATGCGAGGTGTCCAGAAGCCCGGTTCTTGGACTGTCACCAGTGCAATGGTGGGCGTATTTCAGGACGATCAAAAAACTCGCGAAGAGTTTCTGAACTTGATTCGCCATCAACCAGCCTTCTTTTAGCAAGCTTCTTAGGCGATAACCCCAACCCCCTTTTTTAAGGGGGTTGGGGAATCAAAAAAAATTATTTACTGTTGGTAAGGACATGGCATTGCCATGTCCTTACAGATTTATAGAACCCAAGCCTTAAATGGCTATACTACCTGGCTCAAAAACTTCACCTGTTGGTCAAAGTCAAGGGATTTCAGAGAGTTTAACAATTCTGTACCTTCCGACGAGAGCTGATAGTCAGTCGGCAAGCTAACCTGCTGTGCAAGCTGATACAAAAAGCCTAAACGGGAGTTATTATCCAGAGAGCGATACTGACTTAGGGGGGGCGTTCCTACCCCAGGAATAAGCTCTAGCAGTGCCTTGCTAGGATGTGGGTCAAGCACTTCCTCTTCTGCTTTAGTCTTCTGGTCGGAGAAAACATCGCGCAACAATTGCACCTGCTCATCTGGACGCATTTCCTTAACGTGCTTTAGCATCTCTCCAGCATCTTTTGATGAAGCTATACCAGAAGCGGAAGATGAAAGCGATCCGCTTGCTGCGGTGTAAATGGAGGCGAGTGCAGCCAGCTGGTCATCTACAGGTAAGCGCTTAAAGGCTTTTACAGCTTGGTCGAGTGTATCGGTGTTTGTAAATGTCATAGAGACTTCTAAAAAATTGACGACAGCTTCCTAGTCTCAGGGGCTTAGCAAATATCTTTACTACGCCCTGAGTAATTCGAGGTTATTTCTGTAAACAAATGTAAACCTTTAATAAAAGGTCAACGCCTATACAAAGGCAGAGGCTTTTTCCAGATATTGATCCAAATAAATCCTTCGGCAGTATGAGGCGCAATATTAGGTAAAGCGAAGACTATGATTTGTAGCCACACCCACTCTTGGCAAAAAGGTTTTTAAAAACCTGTAGTCTCATAGTTTGGGAGACCCAAAAGGTAAGCAAAAAGCCCATTATTGTAACTATAATCATGGGAAAAATGTTTAGTTTTAGTGGGTGAATCGTTTCTAATAATTTGTAAAGGTAGGAGAAAAGTCTTGTTTCACTCAATGTTATTGGCAGCCATACAATCGACCACTCCCGATACTGCATTATGGCACTGGCAAGGAACGCCAATCATAATTGGTTCCTGTCTCTTGGTTTTATTAATTGCTAGTCGTACTATTCGCTATCCTCAAGTTGGTGCTAAGATGCCTTTGCCTTTCTCGTCTCTTTTCAACAACATCAGTGTGGGAGGCTTTCTGGCTGCGATGAGCTTCGGTCATATGATTGGAGTGACCGCAGTTATTGTGCTATCCAATATGCAAGTTTTAAAGTAACTACCATCAGCTAATCAGGTTGTAGTTTATCGATTTTAAAGAGGCAATTTACTTTCTTTATAAAACTAATGATATTAGTTTCAAAGAAGAAAGCAAAATGCCTCTAAACCACGCAGAGGTTTTAATTTGGATTGTCAAACCAATAACCTAAGAGATTTTAAGATTTTGTAGAGTAGGCAATACCCACCCTACTACTAAACATCAAGACGAGGAAATGTTGATGAGCATCTTTTTTTAGACAACTTTGGCTTTTGTGGCTGTGGGTGCAATTATGCTTCTAATCTCACCTTTGCTTCAGCTTTATTAATCCGGGCTGGTTTGCTCAGTCTTGGGGTAAGAATGGTCGGATAAAAGACACGAATAGATCGTAAAATTGCTACTGCCGCTTCCCTTCTAGCTTCTCAAATAGCTGGGCTACTCTGTCTAAATCTTTGTCTCCAGGCGATCGCTCCACGCCGCTAGATAAATCAATACCGGACGGATACACCTGCGTTAAGGCATCCAACACGTTATCTGGTGTTAAGCCACCTGCAAGAAACCAGGGACAGCTAGGCTGGAATTGTTCTAGGGTAGCCCAGTCCAGTGTTTTTCCGGTTCCTCCCAACATTTGGGGATGATAGGCATCCAGCAGTAGAGTGTCTGCACACTCTCCGTAGGCATCCGCCTGAGTTAAATCTTCTGTCGTTTTTACTCTCAACGCTTTGATGATTTCCACGTTGGGCAGACATTGACGCAGTTTGTGGCAAAATTCTGTTGTTTCTGAACCATGTAACTGTACACCTGTCAAGGCTGCAACGACGACAGTTTGGCAGATTTCCTCTTGTGTAGCGTTGGCAAAGACACCAATCCGGTCAACGTCGGGGGGCAGTTTTTTCCCGACTGCTCGGATTTGCGTGGCACTGACGTAGCGCGGGGATGCCTGTACGCAGATAAATCCCAGAGCGGTTGCTCCCAGTTGCGCGATCGCTTGCCCTTGCTCCGGTTTCGTAATCCCACAAATTTTAATTCGCATTGAAATTGTTCTGATTTGTATTAAAAATTAATATAACTGTTAACTCTTAAAACAAATTCTGACTTAGTGCAAAGAGATTTTTATAATCTTTTTTGTTAGTAGATTTTAATAAAAGCAGGAGACAGTAACTTGATGACAATACTAGCTGCCCTCCAGTCTACCGTTCCCGCGACACCATCATGGACTCCCACAATAGGGCTGGTGATGATTTTATGCAACTTACTTGCTATTGTCATCGGTCGCTTTGCCATCCAGAAACCCGGTGTGGGGCCTGACTTGCCCTTTGAAAAACCTGCTCTGTTCCGGAATTTCAGTATCCCTGAATTGCTGGCAACCATGAGCTTTGGTCACATAATTGGCGCAGGTGTCATTCTAGGATTGACTAACGCCGGAGCGCTATAAAATAAGGCAACAGGCAAAAGCCTCCAAAATTCTGGTGCGAGGATGAGAGCGATCGCGCGATCGCCTTCCCCGAATCTTGAGGCAAAACAGGCAAAAGGCAAAAATAATTCTTCACTTTTTCCTTTTTCCTTTTCAGCCCCTATCCCCGATTATCAATTCAGGAGAAAACAAAAATGGTTGACTTAAGTAGTTTACTTGCCGCCGTGCAGCCGACTGTTCCCCCAACTCCAAGCGGGACTATGGCCGGGTTCATTATCATGGGTATTTTCAACCTTCTTGGCTTGTTCGTCGCCGCCAATGCAGTCCGAAAGAAGGGAGTCGGCCCCAAACTGCCTTTCCAGCTTCCTGGTTTTGGTAAAAACTTTAGCGTCGCTCAATTTATTGCAGGGATGAGCTTTGGTCATGTGCTGGGGACTGGTGCGATTTTAGGACTGACCAACATTGGTGTCCTTTAGCACTCTGATTTAACTGCGAGCGAAACCAACAAGTTACTAAGGTGGGTATGGCTCACCTTAGTGATTGTGGCGCTCTGAATCGATTCATCCCACAGCTAGAAGCAAGGGGATGAATCGTTTGTTATTTGTAATAGCAGGAATCAAAGAGGAAAATTTCGATGCAAGCAAGTTGGCGTATTGGCTCGATATTCGGAATTCCGCTGTTTATAGATTATTCGTGGTTTTTTATTTTAGCTTTGATAACTCTTGCCAATGCCCTAGATTTCTCAACAGTTTTAGGCCCAGTTCTAGGTGGAGGCGCTGGATTATTGATGGCTTTATTGCTGTTTGGTTCCGTCTTGCTACACGAACTGGGTCACAGTTTGGTAGCGCGAAAGCAAGGCATTCAAGTTAACTCAATTACTTTATTTCTATTTGGTGGAATTGCCTCTATCGAGCAGGAATCAAAAACCCCAGGCGAAGCATTTCAGGTAGCGATCGCAGGCCCTGCTGTTAGTTTTGTTCTCTGGTCGTTATTTTACCTAGTGGCTCACGCTCTCCCAGTAACGGGGATAGTGCAGGTTATGACATTAAACCTGGCAAAAATCAACCTTATCTTAGCATTATTTAACTTAATTCCCGGACTGCCTTTAGATGGCGGACAAGTTGTGAAAGCTGCGGTATGGAAAGCCACCGGAAACCGCTTTCAAGGCGTGCGTTGGGCAGCTAAATTTGGTTTAGTTTTAGGATGGGGCGCGATCGCATTGGGAATGGCAATTATTGCCTTCAACGATCAGTGGTTCAATGGCTTTTGGATTGGCTTACTAGGCTGGTTTGGCATCCGCAACGCTACGTCCTACGAACGGATGTCTACCTTACAGGAAACCTTGCTACAAATAGTAGCAGCAGATGCCATGCAAAACGAATTCCGAGTTGTGGATGCTAACATGAGCTTGCGCCAGTTTGCTGACGAATACATTTTAGAAGCTTCCCACTTTCCCGTTTACTTTGCAGCGTCTGAAGGTCGCTATCGCGGTTTAGTTTCAGTTGACGATTTGCACTTCATTGAACGCAGTCGTTGGGAAACCGAAACCCTACAGAGTATCGTACATCCGCTGACGGAAATTGCCACAGTTGAAGAAAAGACACCCATAGCGGAAGTGATTAACTTTATTGAAGCCAAACAGTTAAATCGAATTACCGTACTTTCACCCGCAGGCGCAGTTGCTGGCGTTATTGACAGAGGTGATATTGTGCGTGCTGTAGCTGCCAAGCTAAATCTGGCAATTTCCGATGCAGACATCAAGCGCGTCAAAGCAGAAGCTAGCTATCCGCAGAGTTTACAATTGAATGTGATCGCTAAAGCAGCAACCCTCCAAGACTAACACCATTAACTTCAAGTTACGGCTGAATAACTATCTTTCCCGACTTGTCGATATAACTCAGCTTTCGCTCAAACGTCACCAACGCTAACCCATCAGAAAAATCCGCAGCAAAATCAAATTGCGGCGAAATAACTACCTGACCAATATTATCGATATAACCATACTTTCCGCCAATTGTTACAGCAGCCAGCCCTTCCGAAAACTCGCTGGCAACATCCATATCAAATTGCGGTGGAATAACTATCTTACCAGTCTTATCAACGTAACCCCACTTTTCGCCAATCAATACCGCTGCCAAACCTTCAGAAAATGCTTTAGCTGAAACAAAACTCGGTGAAATAACGGTCTTACCAGTCTTGTCAATATAACCATATTTTGCGCCAATCATTACCACTGCTAACCCTTCTGAAAAATCATAAGCTTCCTGAAATTGCAGAGGAATAGCTACTTTTCCAGTCTTGTCAATATAACCCCACTTTTCCCCGCCTTCACTTTCATCTACTACCACTGCAAACCCTTCATGACTTGTATAACTTCTTGATAATAATTAATGGCTTGTAGAGCCTGTTGATAATCCTCTTCTTTTCCTTGTTGCTGAAACAAATCTGCCGCTTTTTGTAAATCCTCAATTGCTCCTTGATAATCTCCTAGTCCAGCCTTTTCCATGCCCTGTTTATAGCAGTATTCAGCGCTCATCTGATTAATAGGTGTTTGTAGTGGTTGAGCATAGATAACTAAAGGTAGTCCAGCCAACAAAGTAGCTGTTCCCAGAATTACAATTGTGCGGCGTAGGAAATTCATAACTTTACTTTTTTTCTATAACATCTGTACTGGAGTGCGCTAAAATTTCTTGCCACTCTGCATCAGATAAAGACTGCACTACCATCTCGACACCGAAACAATTAGCTGCTGCTACAGTTAGGGCATTCACAACAGTTTGAATCAGCGTATTTCCCTGCTGAGAAAAGGGTAACTTTATCGGTGTCATAACTTCGCCAAACACCTGCTTAAACAACTCAGCATCCGGAGACAAACGCATCGAACCGTGTTGTAAAATAGCATTGCCTCGCCGCAGTTGAGCGCTACCAATCAACTTATAACCATCAACAGTAACTAAATCGGCACCAGTGGCGGTGCCAAAACAATTAGGATTGTGAATGTAGCCACGCCCAGCCGTACCGTAGTGTAACTCTAAGCCAAGCGATCGCCATCCTTGAATCAAAAACTCACAAATCGCCTCATACGCCTTCAGGCGACTCCCAGCCAATCCTGAAGTAACAACCATATAGGTGAGATCGCCCTGGTGCAACACAGCGCGTCCGCCAGTCGGACGACGCACCAAATCCAACACACCACCTGCATTTAGCTGCTGCCAAGATGCAGGCCATCGAAGTTGATGATACCCCAGCGAGATTGCCGCTGGAGACCAAGTATAAAAGCGCAAAGCTGGCGGATGCCGTCCCATCTGGTGTTGGTCGAATAACCATCGGTCGATAGCCATTTGGACGCAACCTGACGCTTGCAGCAAGGGAATCAAACGCCAATAGTTGTGATTAGTCATTAGTCAATTGTCCGTTCAAATATTCGTAGTAGCTAATTGCCATCTTGTTTTTTCGATTAGCAATTAGCTATTAGCTCTTGACTAATGACCACTGACTAATGACTAACTACCATATTCAGCCTGTAAAGGTTCGTCGTTGTTATCTGCAATAGTCGCCACAATGGTAACAGCGCGGGAAATTTCTCCCGGAGAAAGCTCTGCCACAGTGCGAGACGAAAGCACAACAACTTGGTTGTCTACAATACCGAAACGCGATTCAAACGTATCAGACCAGTTCATCTCCAGTAGTTTCCGCATCAACTGCGCTTCGTTCTTGGCAGGTAGCTTGAGTACATTAGACCAAACTGTAAACGTATCATCATCGGTGATGCCAGTGAGTTGCACAAACACTTCGACAGTACCGTACTTAAACTTCCAGAGGTAGTTATTTTCCTCGCCTTGACTCACCATCGCGGTGTCGTCCTGATCCAAGCTGGAGATGACAGTTTGAATCACATCTACATAATTCACTGCTGTTGCATCCTCGATCAGCTCGTTGGTAATCAGATCCTCGGTTGAAAGTCCTTGAGTGGAAATTTCGGTAGCAGGCTGTTTGGTGGTCATAAAACCTTCTGCTTTTGAGTTTTGCGGTTTGCCTAGACCAACTCTATCGTCTAGAGGGACGCTTTGAGGACACCCCAATAGATTAGTTTTTTTTAAGTTTCTCAAATTTGAATGTGTGAGCCTTAAACCTCCCCTCCCAATAACTCGTTCCCAGGATGAGCCTGGGAACGCCAGACAAGAAAGCGATCGCGTCCCCAGGAGACACACCATAGTGCGAGACTATCGTTATACCAGTGGCTTTCTCGCGATCAAATACTTGCTCATAAAGTGAACCTCAGTGGTAATATCCGTGAACCCAGCCTTCTCCAACCGTTCCACCAAATCATCAGTGATGTAGTGCTTGTAATACGGCTCATGGAACATTTCGTGAAAATTTTCCATCAGTGGCTTCAATTCCGGAGAATCGCTCATCTGAATCGAGTCGCAAATAATAAACACTCCTCCCGGTTGCGTCACCCGGAAGGATTCCTCAATCACCCGCTGACGCGCCGCCGCTGGCAACTCGTGGAACAAGAAAACAGACGTTGTCGCATGGAAATAGTTATCCACATAAGGTAACTCTTCCCCATTCGCCTGTAACAGTTGCGGCAATTCCCCTTGATTTTCCGTCAACAGTTGATTTGCCTTACGCAAGTAAGCAGGCGACAAATCTACACCAAACAGGGATGCCTTCGGCAGAGCATCACGAATTAACTTCAAAGTGCGACCCGTTCCGCAAGCCACATCAAGGATGCGAATTTGTTGTGGTGGAGTCGAATCAAAAGCTTTCAGTGCTTGCTTCAACGGAGCGAGAATGCGCCGCCGCATCGGATCTGCCGTGCCACCAAACAAAATTTCCACCTGCAAATCATACAGATTTGCTGACCAATCGCTCAAGTAGCCATCAGTTTGATGATGGAAGTTTTGCAGATAGTAGCTAGGATAACCATCCATCGCAATGTCTGGCGAAAACTCTTGATAACGCTTCTGATTTGCCCGCTGCCAAATTTGCAGCGTATCCAGGCAAAGCACGGGATAGTAGCGGAAAAAATCTGACCAAGGATTATCAAACAGCACACTCTGGGGATATACGCCCCGTTCGGCATCCTGCCAGTCTGCTTCGATAATCTGATTCATCCGTTGTTGAAGTTTGGGTATAACTTCTGGCGGAACAGGTTTACTTTTTATCTCAACACGAGGAGAGATTAGGTTCAGCAGCTGTGTAGTTAAGGCTTTATGAGCTAGACCAAAGTAACTTTTTCCCTGCTGAAAAGTTTGATAGGTCAGCTTGGCGAGATTGTCAGGAATGGGAATTAATTGGTCAATTTTGGAGGTGGACTGCATAGCGATTGAAGATTTGCGCTTTCTAACTTGGGATGAGTATAAAACGATGAGAAGGTTTATTTAGTTTTGTAAAGACACATTTTTTATCGTAGCTCAGTTTTTTCAGTTTCCATCTGTCGTTAGTGAGACAGCAAAAAAAAGCGCCACTCTGACGGGTGGCGCTTTAGATTTGGTTTTCTCGTTCCCGGTCGGAGACTGGAAACGAGAACGAGAAAATTAGCAATCGTAGTAGAGGGCGAACTCGTAAGGATGAGGACGCAACCGCATTGGGTTAACTTCGTTATCCAGCTTGTAAGAAATCCAGGTATTGATAAAGTCCTCTGTGAACACACCCGGTTCAGTTAAGAAAGCGTGATCGTGTTCTAGTGCTTCGAGTGCTGCATCCAGAGAACCTGGGGTGGAAGGAATTTTGCTCAACTCTTCGGGGCTGAGGTCGTAGATATCAACATCCAGGGAAGGGCCGGGGTCAATTTGGTTCTTGATACCATCTAAACCAGCACAGAGCATCGCAGCAAAAGCCAAATAGGGATTGCTGGTGGCATCCGGACAACGGAACTCTAAGCGCTTCGCCTTGGGATTGGTGCCAGATAGAGGAATCCGGATGGAGGCGGAACGGTTGCCTTGCGAGTAAGCTAAGTTTACGGGTGCTTCAAAGCCGGGGACTAGGCGCTTGTAAGAATTGGTTGTGGGGTTAGTCAACGCCAACAGTGCGGGTGCGTGCTTGAGCAAGCCACCAATGTAATGCAGCGCCATTTGACTCAAACCAGCGTACTTATCGCCTGCAAACAGCGGTTGCCCATCTTTCCAGATAGACTGGTGGGTGTGCATCCCGGAACCGTTATCGTTAAATACTGGCTTCGGCATGAAGGTGACGGTTTTGCCATATTTCCTGGCAACGTTCTTGATCACATACTTATACGTCATCAAAGAGTCAGCTGCCTTGATCAAAGTTTCAAAGCGGAAACCGAGTTCGCACTGACCGCCCGAAGCAACCTCATGGTGATGCTTTTCAATTGGCACGCCGCACTTTGCCATCGTCAGCAGCATTTCCGTCCGCATATCTTGGGAGGTATCGGTCGGGGCAACGGGGAAGTAACCTTCTTTGTAGCGAGGCTTGTAACCGAGGTTGCCACCTTCTTCTTTTTTACCAGAATTCCAACGACCTTCGATGGAATCTATGTGGTAATAGCCTTCATGCTGGTTTTGGTCAAAGCGAACATCATCAAAAATGAAAAATTCAGCTTCTGGGCCAATGAAGACGGTATCGCCAATTCCGGTAGAAATTAAGTAATCTACTGCTTTCTGGGCAATCGTGCGGGGGTCGCGGCTGTATGGTTCGCCTGTCCGGGGTTCGACAATGCTACAGACTACGCTCAAAGTCGGCTCTGCCATAAATGGGTCGATCCAGGCAGTTGTTGGATCAAGCACCATCGCCATGTCTGATTCGTTGATGGCTTTCCAACCTCGAATACTTGAGCCATCGAAAGGTACGCCTTCGGTGAAGCTGCTTTCATCGATTTGGTTTTGGTACACCGACAAATGCTGCCAGATACCCGGCATATCGATGAACTTTAGGTCAATGATCTGGATGTTTTTTTCTTTAACGTAATTCAGGAACTCTTGCGGGTTCTGGAACATTTGGCGGACTCCTTAATTTCTATGCTGGCTCAAATCTGGAAAGCCAAAAAAACGGTTTAACGATCATCAGGGGTGGTGGATCGCCAAGTCAAGGGGAAACTTGGAGCGAGGGCAACCAATTTTCAGACAGAAGGCAATGCTTGTACTGAAACATCCTAAAGATAGGTTTCGGGATGTTTTGTATCGTACTATACAAATTTACGAGTCCTGATTTGCAACTAATTTGAAAAAAGTTAAAAATTGTAGCAAAATTTACAAATATATCTTATGTGCATCATAATTATAATTAATCAGTATCAAAAGCTACTTTTTAGGCGGGGGGAAGCGTGGTGTTTAAATTAAATAAGGATTTTGACCAGCAAGAAGCGCTACAGTATCAATCGGGAACGCGGGTAGAGCTAAAGCAGCGTCCTGGGGTTGTAGATATTATTGCTGAATATGACCCGATGATGGTGCCGCCAATCTGGTTGGTTAATGATCCTCAACCACGCTATCCAGAAGAGTTGACATTGGTGCCAGCAGCAGGTATGAATGTCGGCTGGTTGAAAGCAGTGGGGAGTCGAAAAGTGCGATCGCAAGCTTCCCAGTCTCCAAACAGCAGCACAAGGTCGGTGGCATATCGCAGTTGCTCTCTTTCAAAAGTTGCCCACTAAGAAAGCACCGCACGCATCAACACTGTGGGATGCTTAATAGATGAGAATATGCTCAGGGAAGTGTTGGGTGTTGTAAACTACAACCTTGGTAGTGGGTAGGCAACAGCACACTGAGTGATAGAAAATCATCTATAGAGCTTGTTGTTGGGAGAGTAATATCATGCGGGACGCAATCACAAAGCTGATTAAGAATTACGATGTTTCGGGTCGTTACCTGGATCGTAATGCCGTTGATTCGCTAAAGTCTTATTTTCAGACAGGTACGGCACGAGTCCAAGCGGCTGCGGCAATCAATGCCAATGCAGCATCGATTGTCAAGCAAGCTGGTTCCCAGCTGTTTGAAGAATTGCCGGAGTTAATTCGACCCGGTGGAAATGCTTATACGACTCGCCGTTATGCGGCTTGTCTGCGGGATATGGACTATTATCTGCGCTATGCCAGCTATGCGTTGGTCGCGGGTGATACAAATGTGCTGGATGAGCGGGTGCTACAAGGTCTGCGGGAAACTTACAATTCCTTGGGTGTGCCTATTGGCCCGACTGTGCGCGGTATCCAGATAATGAAGGATATTGTGAAGCAACAGGTCGCAGCGGCTGGGGTGGAAAATACTGGGTTTGTAGATCAGCCCTTTGACCACATGACTCGCGATTTGAGCGAACAGGATGTTTAAGTTAGAAGATTGAAGGTTAGATAGATGGAGGATTGGAGGTTATAACCTGTAACCTTCTAACCTTCAACTTACTTTTTGAAGCGATCGCACTTTTTCCTTTGTATTGGGGAAAAGTGCGATCGCTTTTTTTATGTAGCTTCTTGAACCAAATGAAAGCCTATCTCGATCCTAAACTCTCGGCACTTAACGGCACCAAATCCCCGTGTGTTGTGTATCCTAACAGCATTGGCTCATGCTGTCGGATAAACTTGCCTGTCAGTACACAGCGCTCTTCCTGCTGGGCTGTAGCGGGAACGCTGGCTCGAATATCAGACCGGGAAAATTTGGGTTTATACTCATCGGATTTTTGCTGCACGTAGTTCCAGAGGATATCTCGAATCAACGCTTGATATCCTTGATGTCCTGCGAGTTCTTTGAGTTCTTCCTTGAGTTCCCTTTCTAGGCGTATGCTGGTGACTTCCATTTCTGTTGTCGAAGTGCGTGGTAGGGTACGCATGATTTTTTCTCCTAAAGATGTGGACATAGTAATACAAGTGTAGTATATTGAAAGTCACATTCAAATTAAAACCTTCAAAAAGCTTTCCTGTGAGACACATACCTACCCGCTCCATGTCAACCTGCCATCCGAACCCCCAAACAAGTTGGGAATCGGCGGCTATTGTCGTGGAGTTTCGATTTATGGGCGATTATGGCTTACAGGGAGATTCCTGCGGGATTGATGAAAAAAATTTGGATGGCAAAAATGGTGGTAGCCTGCGGTTTGCAGAACCACAGATAAATAAACAAAGCGGGAGGTACAGGCAAAAAGCGACTGTACCAATATAGGACGAGAAGACCCAAGAGCAGTTTTCCAGCCCCCGCTTCTAAGAAAAAGAGGCGGGGGTTAATTGTATGAGGAGCCAAGTCGTGACAAGCGCAACTGAGGTCTTAAATAGGTCGGTAGTGGTATTTTCCCAGAATTACTTACCGATGAGCCGGGTGAATATTAAACGAGCGATCGCATTGATGATCAGCGGTAAAGCCGAACCGCTAAATTTTAGCGATGCAGTCGGTTGGCAAGTGCGATCGCCGAGCATAGTTATCGATGTGCCAGAACAAATCCGCTTGACGGTGACTGGCGCAGAGAGAGTCTGGCGGGTTCCCCCGGTAAATCGTAGAGAATTGCTGCGGCGAGATCATCACACCTGTCAATACTGCGGTAACACGAAACAGTTGACGATAGATCACGTCATTCCCTTATCAAAAGGCGGAAAACACACTTGGGATAACGTAGTTATAGCCTGCGAAAAGTGTAACCAACGTAAAGGCGATCGCACTCCCCTACAAGCGGGAATGCCACTTCGCACCCAGCCAAAAGCACCGATGCACCCTGCTGTTGCCTTTGCCGAACAGTTTTGGCGCGAACAGCACACTCACTCTGAGTAAAGGAGATACCAGGCAATGTTGAAATTAACATACACCGAAAATGGATTTTACTTGGAATGTCTGGCTCAATCCTTAGAGGAGTGGGTAACACTACGGGTTATTTTGGCGCTGCGAGTTGGCACAAGTATCTCCATCGAACCCAGCACTGCTTCCTTTTTGCTCCCCGCTACTTTGCCAGAAGTAGAACAATTAGCAACTCTTGTACAGCGAGAAGGTTCTGAAATCATCGGCGTGTGTGCTTGCGATGCCGATTACATCGAAGTCTGCCTGAATGGAACTTGGATCGAGGGAGATGGGGAGAATGGGGAAGGTGTGTTTGTTG
This sequence comes from Trichocoleus sp. FACHB-90, assembly GCF_014695505.1. Taxonomy (NCBI): domain Bacteria; kingdom Bacillati; phylum Cyanobacteriota; class Cyanophyceae; order Leptolyngbyales; family Trichocoleusaceae; genus Trichocoleus; species Trichocoleus sp. FACHB-90. Next base: position 7,030 of record NZ_JACJOK010000023.1, on the reverse strand, counting down.
CAGCATTAAGCGATCGCGCTGAATTCTTCCTCTTCAAGCTGTGGCAAGATGCTCAAGCTTGTACCTCCTCCTTGAGGTAACTGTAGGGGCGCACTGCGGTGCGCCTTTTTCTTGGGAAAAGACGTTATGTCTTCTACTAAGCTGTTACGCAGCTTATTCGCCAGCCTGAGTGCAAGATATGCGATCGCTCACTCCTGATCTGCTTTTGAAACCTGCCTTTAGAGGTTTTGTTTGTATAGGCGGGAATTCTATTGGCCAGTCTTAGTGCAAGATATGCGATCGCTCTCTCCCATCCTTCAGGACGTACTACAGCTACATATATATATGACTTGCCCGGTTATCAGCCATAAAACCTCATCTTGACAAGGCTTTTGGTTATTTTTTCATATCCTCGGAAAACCCTCAAAAAAAACTTTACCCAAACCCTTGACACTTTATGTAGTGTTTATGTAGTATAAATATATTGAAAGAGGGAAGAGACAAAAACCTCTAACCCCAAAGAGTCATGGTGCTACTCTACATTCAACGAATTAATAAAGGCTGGCATCCGCCAGAATCCTTTGAATTGCAGCATCAGCCTACTTCCAAAAAACCTGAAGTAGACCTGGAAAAAGCGGATAATACACACCTCATTCAAACCAAAATTGCTGAATATAGGCGTAATATCCAACAGGTTTATTACCTAGAAAGGCGGTTGTGTTTGTAACCAATTACAGTCTTTTTTCTGAACCTTGAAAACTGAATAAGAAATCACCCATTTAACGATTTATACTGTGCATTTTTAATGAAGCACAGACATCTCAAGTGGGGGAAAAGCCTAGCAAGCAATGCCCCCACATTCCTGAGATGTAACACGATTATAGTGAGAGTATTTGCTGAAATGCTGCTGAAATTATGGGGCTGTAGCTCAGTTGGGAGAGCATCGGCTTGTCACGCCGAAGGTCGCGGGATCGAGACCCGTCAGCCTCGTTCAGCAGCAATTCGGACAGTAAAAATCTGGTTGCTCTCACCAAATGGCCCCATCGTCTAAGCGGCTAGGACACAGTGCTTTCAATACTGTAATACGGGTTCAAACCCCGTTGGGGCTATCGGACAATTTAGTATCTGTGTCTCCTTGCAGAGGATAAATTGTCCGAACCATTAAGGTCGAGTACCCAAGTGGCTTAAGGGGGGAGTCTGCAAAACTCTTTTGCGTGGGTTCAAATCCCACCTCGACCTCTCAAAGGGAGTATAGCTCAATTGGCAGAGCAGGCGGCTCTTAACCGTATGGTTGCAGGTTCGAGTCCTGCTACTCCCACTGCCATCAAGGGAGTATAGCTCAGTTGGTAGAGCAGCCTTCTCATAAGAGGCTAGTCGTAGGTTCAAGTCCTACTACTCCTACTGATAAACAAAGCCTCATCGTCTAGCGGTTTAGGACGCTGCCCCCTCAAGGCAGAGACGAGGAGTTCAAATCTCCCTGGGGCTATCTGGAGAGGTGGCTGAATGGTTAAAGCGCTGGTTTGCTAAATCAGTTTGGGGCAACCCATTGCAGGTTCGAGTCCTGTCCTCTCCGCCTTTTTACCTGGGTCGGCCCGCCTATTAGTTTGTGGGGCAACGGTCTGTAAAATCGTCCTTTTTTGGTTGCAGGTGCAAATCCTGCCCGACCCATTCGATTCTGGATTTTGGATTTTAGACTTTGGATTCAAAGTTCAAACCGTATGTGGGGATGGTGTAACGGCAACATCTCGATCTCCAAAATCGATGATCTGAGTTCAAATCTCAGTCCCCGCGCCTTTCATAGTGCTGTAGGCAAATGGTTTAAGCCGCTTGACTTTCAATCAAGTGATTTGTTCACTTCAAATCCCGTCAGCACTACTAATGCCCTGTAGCTGAGTGGTAAAGCAGCGAGCTGTTAACTCGATGATCGCGGGTTCGATTCCTGCCGGGGCAGTGCAGTCAAATGACTGTTTTCCTGACAACAAATGAGAGCGTAGTTTAACTGGATAAAATCTCGGTCTACGAAACCGAAGACGTGGGGGTTCAAGTCCCTCCGCTCTCGTCAACTTGGAGAGGTGGTCGAGTGGCTTAAGGCGCAGACTTGGAAAGTCTGATTAGGTTTTACCTAACGCAGGTTCAAATCCTGTCCTCTCCGCTTTGAAACTTTCCTCAGTAGCTTAAATGGTAAGCTATTTGGGTTTTACCATTTAAGACTACCTGGAATTATGCCTACCTGCCTGTATTGCGAAAAGCAGTTTCCTGTCAAAATCGTCATTGACGGTAAACAACACAACCTTCAACGGCGGAAGTATTGCTTGGACTGTTCACCGTTTGGCAGCCGCAATACAAGAAAACTTGTTCTTGCAAAAAAGCCACCAATTGAGCATTACTGTTCGATTTGTGGGCGCTGTACAACCGCCCGAAGACGACGACGGTGCCAATCCTGCTGCACTAAAATCAGGCGTTACTTGGCTAAGTCAGCGGCAGTACAATACCTCGGCGGCAAATGTCAGCGCTGCGGTTGGGAAGGAGCGCTTCCAGCTTATGAGTTCCACCACCTAGATCCCAATAGCAAGGACTTTGCTATTGGAAATGTAGCCAATCGTAAGTGGGAGCTAATCAAGCAGGAACTTGATAAGTGTGAGCTACTTTGTTCTAACTGTCACAGGATTGAACACAGTAAACACGATCAAGTTCTTATAGCGGAAGCTGCAAGGTACAAAGGTCGTCTTTTAAGGGGAGATAGCTGAGATGGTTTTAGCACTTGCCTGAAAAGCAAGAGACGTGGGTTCAACTCCCACTCTTCCCATTTTTCAATGCCGGGTAGACGAATTGGTAAAGTCCTCCGCCCCTGAAGCGGAAGTCATGTAGGTTCAAGCCCTACCCCGGCAGCCATTCATTGGGGAGTAGGCGACGTTGGCAAAGCCACCTGATTTTGGCTCAGGAAATCGCGGGTTCGATTCCTGCCTCCCCAGTTCTGCTCTCTGGTTTTGATTAGAGCAGCTAAGTAATGCTCCTGTAGCCCAATCGGAAGAGGCAGCAAGCTTAAACCTTGCGCGTTGCTGGTTCAAGCCCAGCCAGGAGTATTAACGGGATGTAATTCAGCGGCTAGAAGCCATGCTTTGGGAGCATGGAGTCGCAGGTTCAAATCCTGCCATCCCGATATGCCCCTGTAGCCCAATCGGAAGAGGTGCCGCACTTAGAATGCGGAGGTTACTGGTTCAAGTCCAGTCAGGGGTATTGGTGCAATGCGGGTGAAGTAGCCAGGGTAGGCTTGGAGGTCTCATAAGCCTCTTATCAGCAGGTTCGACTCCTGCCCCCGCCACCAAAATGCAGGCGTGGTGCAATGGCAAGCATAGGAGCGTCGTATCCTTCTGATGCGAGTACCCTTCGGGAACGCTTTGCGAACGAATCTGGCCGCCTGCTTCGGTGCAGATGTGGTGTAAGTGGCAACACAAGGGCATGGTAAGTCCTCGATGTGGGTTCAATCCCCGCCGTCTGCTCTTTGAATAATGCAGGTGTGATGTAACGGCAACATGAGGCTCTTGTAAAGCCTTCTTGCGAGTTCAAATCTCGCCTCCTGCTCTCAAGGGGACATGGTGCAATGGTTAGCATCTGAGTCTTCCAAACTCTTGATACGGGTACTCTTCGAGAACGCTCCGCGAACGAGTCCCGTTGTCCGCTCTTCCAAATATGCGGGTGTGATGTAGCGGCTAGCATCTGAGTGCGCCACACTCAGCGCGAGGGTTCGAGTCCCTCCACTCGCTTTCGTAGTCCTGTAGCTCAGTCGGGAGAGTGCCTTTCTTACAAAGAGGATGTCACAGGTTCAAGCCCTGTCAGGACTACCAATCATGGGAGTGTAGCTCAATGGATAGAGCAAGGAGCTTCTACCTCCGAGGTTGTGGGTTCAAGTCCTACCACTCCTGTTGAAAACAAGATAAAAGGAGGTTGCCTTCTTCTGATATTGATTGAACGAGATATGCGATAAGCCTAACGGGATGCTTCGCTAACGCATCGCATCTTGCGTGACCCAATCTTTAGAGCCTACATACTTTAGTACGAGAGGAAAAGTGACGCTGTTCTAACACAGTGGGCGTTTGAGAACGAGGAGTGCGAAGAACCCGGCAGGTTGGCTTCAAGGTAGCCATCCTTTAAAGAGTGTGTAACAACTCATCGGCGGAGTCCCTCTAGTAGCTGAGAAAACGCAATGCTCTTTTAACTTGCACGCAAGAATGCGATCGCATTCAAGAACACAAAATACGGGTCTGTAGCTCAATTGGTAGAGCGTCTACCTTGCAAGTAGAAAGATGTCAGTTCAAATCTGACCAGTATCCACCAAATTTAGGGGTCATAGCTCAATTGGTAGAGCGCTTGTTTTGCACACAAGAGGTCAGGAGTTCGATTCTCCTTGACTCCATGATGGTGTCTGAAGCCAAAGCGATCGCGGCACTTGCTTGTGAGGCAAGCCATAACGGGTTTGAGTCCCGTCAGACACCCCAAATGGAAGATACCGCCGAATGGACGGCAACTAGACTTGAAATCTAGGGCAGGATAACACCTGGGGGTTCGAGTCCTCTATCTTCCTTTGTCTATATAAAGTTATGAGGGATAAACGTCTCCTTTTATTTGTTTTCCCCAGGGAGTTATACTGGTGAAACTTTATCAGGGAAAATTCAAGTGGACAACAAAACTTGGCTGGGTAGTCTTGGAGAAAGCAAAGTGGCAGCTGAGTTAAGTCGGCATCGCTTTCATGTTTTCACCCAAACAACAGGGAAGGCACCTTTTGACCTAGTAGCTTACAAGGATGGGTACCTGTACAGAATTAATGTTAAAACTACCCAAAGATTAGACAAATGGGGTTCTTGGGAAGTTCAGATTAAAAGTTTGCGGTCTAACCGCACAAAAAATAGGATAATTCCTTTTGACCCTCAATCTTGTGATGTACTTGCTGTGTATATTGAACCTCTCGATAAGGTGTGTTTTTTGCAGGTTTCTGAAGTGTCTGGAAAGAATTCCATCGCCTTAAGAGAGAAAGCAGCGCATCAGTCTAAACTTGCCTGTATTTCAGAATTAACTAATCCTGAACGCATTTGTTACCTAGAAAACAAGGGAATAAATGAGACGTTGATAGGAGTAAATAAATTAACTGAAAAATCAAGTAATTTAAGACAAGCTACTTTAGCAGAAGTGCCTTATAAAAGGCGAAGAACTGGGAAAGATTCTGGCACAGTTTTGGCCAAGAAAGAACGAGTCCACTTCAAATCAAGAAAAGTTGAGCGTCCTTCCAAGGAAGAACTTGAAAAGATGATCTGGGAAACTTCTGTGCTTGAGGTCAGCCGCAAGTATGGAGTGTCGGATGTTGCAGTTGCCAAATGGTGCAAGAAATACGGTATTTCCCGACCACCAAGGGGTCACTGGGCTAAGAAAAATCAGTCCACACATTCAAAGTTGTAAGTTTAATTACTTTTTCCACTGGAGGCTGAAAAGCGAAGCACCGTGCTGATAACGCGGCTATAAGAAGGGGCAGTACCTTCCCAGTGGATTTCCCTCTGCTAACGGATATAGCACTGACGCTACGAACGTCGGTTGTGGTGGTTCGACTCCATCCAGAGGGGTTTCCCTTGCCTGCGGGATGCAGACCTAGCCCTCCGAAGGCTGGCGACCAAGTTCGACTCTTGGGTGAGGGGTTATTCCGGGATAGCTCAAGTGGTAGAGTCCGTAGCTGTTAACTACGGCGTTGTAGGTTCGAGTCCTACTCCCGGAGCCAATTTTTACCCGTGTCCTGACAGACAAAGCATACATACTCGGCTCTCTACCGACAAAACCAAATGCTTTCTCAACTTGCACGGGGTAACTTTTCCCTTACCTGCGGGATGCAGACCTGTTCCTCCTAAGAACGGTTGCCAAGTTCGACTCTTGGGTAAGGGGTTAATGCCAGATAGCTCGATGGCAGAGCATCCGACTGTTAATCGGAGGGTTGCGGGTTCGAGTCCCACTCTGGCAGTTTTGTTTGTGCGGGTGGTTGGCATAGCGGCTGTGCAGCGGGCTTTTAATCCGCAGAGATAGGTTCAACTCCTATACCACCCATTATTTCCACTGAAAACCGAAAAGTGAGGTGCAATGCTTACAACATTGGTTTAGAAGGGGCAGTACCTCCCCGGTGGACTAATTGATGAAATTTTTGCTGTTGAGAATAATCAAAAGTTGTGAAAGCGATGCTAACCCAAGGGTATCCTTTTGCAATAGCAACCAAGGTGACACTCAGCATTTAGCTAGACCCTGAAGTAAAGAAGCAACGGGAATAGCTAAACAGTAAACACACCAGTCTAACTAGACTGGTGCTGAGGGACATATCACAAGGTACTCAAGCTGATACAGGGAACCAAATAGGCTAGAGGCTATTGAAGCGACCTTGGATGAGGTGTCTAAGCAATAACTCGGATGATCGCTTGGTAAAGGGTGTTAGACCGCTTAGCGCGGTTGAATAAATAGTTGGACGACATAAACAAGTTTGCAGCAGTTAAGATAGCAGTCTCAGACTTGATAAACCGCTGGCTACTGCCTAAGAATCACCATTATGCAGAAGTATATTCTTGACTTTAGTCTGCTCCCAGACCTTAAGTACAGCGTGTGGTTATATACTCTCGGAAACGAGATTGAGAACAGTTTGCGAGCTTTACCAAAGACTCTTGGGCGTGCTGAGGCTGCCATGTTCTTTGTCTATCAGCTCGCATGCAGCGATGATTCTGGGCCTCGGAAGGAAGCCTATCTCAGAGCTGCTTTAGCCGAGTTTGTATCTATGGAGGAGATGCTCGCAAGAGATTTGGCGAATTTAGGTAAGAGCGAACCAATTTTGAAATGTATAGATACCAAAGATCCGCTAATACATATTGCTAAAGCGCTACGCAATCTCGAAATCCATCTGCAATCCAGCAAAATGTCTCACCGTTCGCTCATTTGGATGACCCAGTAGCCAAATAACCAGCCTCAAGTGTAGTCTGACTAAGCAATTACAGGATTTGGCAGACGCTTTAGGGGGCGGAGATTGAAGAGA